>JAEUNX010000081.1 GCA_016791025.1 Zoogloeaceae bacterium
GGCGCACTTCAGGAGCACCGCAGAACGCTGAGCCGGGGGCGTTGCGGCCCACTTGGGGAAGGCGGCGTGGGCGGCGTCCAGGGCCAGTTCGATGTCTTCCGCGGTGGAGCGGGCCGCATCGCAAAGGCGCTTGCCGGTCACAGGGCTGACATTAGGAAAGTACTCCCCCTTCACCGGCGGGACCCACTTGCCTCCAATGAAATTGTCGTACCGATCCTTGAAGCTGTAAGGGGCACCAGCTGTGCCAGGTAGCGCGTAAAGCATGGGAGTCTCCGTCTAAGGGTTAGGTCTGAAACATCGAATTTGATGACGGGATAAACGCAGCGCCCATGCCAGGGCGCCGTGCCAAGACAGCCATGTAGAGCTGTAGCCCGCGTGAACACTGGCGATTGGCAGCTTTCCCGACGGGATGGGGAGCGCTGACACGCCCATCTGCCTTGTACTGAATCTGAACACCTGCTCCACGCCGTGACGCCACACCACGGCGCGGCAGGCCGTTCGCGCTACAAAATCCGCCCGTTTTGGGCCAGATTTCCCGGCTATCTGGCCGGGGACGAAAGGCACGATCCCTGCTTATTCCAATCGTATGGATGCCCATCCCCCAGACGATCCTCGCCAGACCTCCATTGCCCGATCCTGGAAACGCTGTGTCGATTCCGGGCTGGACCCTGTGCATGCGCCGCTACTCGAACTCGCCGCCCACCAGCACCTGCGCCAGCAACTCGAAGCCAACGCCAAACTGATCACCTTTGCCCAACCGATCCTCGAACACCTCTATCAGCAACTGGCCAAATCGTCCTCGATGGTGCTGCTCGCAGACTCGGACGGACTGATCCTTCGGGCGGTGGGCGACCCCAGCTTTGTCAATCGCGCCAGCCGGGTCGCACTAATGCCCGGAGCCACGTGGTCGGAAGACAATATGGGCACCAACGCAATCGGCACCGCTCTTCATGAGACGCGGATCGTTGCGGTCTGCGGCGACGACCATTTTCTCGAGCGCAATCGCTTTCTGACCTGCATTGCAACGCCCATCCTGGCGCCGACCGGGGGAATGCTGGGCATTCTCGACCTATCCACCGATCGCCGCGTCACCCTTCCCCACGCCCAGGCCCTCCTCACTACCACGGCGGAAATGATCGAGCACCGCCTCCTCGAGTGCCTGGAGGGCGGGCAGGTACTCGTTCGTTTCAGCACTCACGCCGAACTGCTTGGAGGTCCCCTCGAGGCCCTAGCGGTCTTCGACGATGGCGGGGGAATGCGGGCTTGTAACCGGCGTGCACGGGCGTTCCTCGGTTTCGAGCCGGAAGATCGCCTGCCCAGTTTTCAAGAATGCTTCGGCGTGGAGTGGCGCGCCCTTGGCCGGCTGATGAACGAGGTAAGGCGAAACGGGGCTGCGCGCCTGCGGGGCCCACGCCAGCGGGAATTTCTGGCCCGCTTCCAGCTCCGGGGCGAGGGCGACAATCGGGCCTTCCTCGTTTCGCCCCGAGCCACGGCGAACGACGCCACCCCCTTCGAGCGGCTGGATCACGGTGACCTGCGCATGCACGAAGCCATCCATCGCGCCCGACGGATTGCTGGTCGGGACATTCCCCTCCTCATACAGGGCGAGACGGGGACCGGGAAAGAACTCTTCGCCCAGGCCTTCCATCGGGATGGCCCCCGGGGACGCGGCCCCTTCGTGGCAGTGAACTGCGCGGCCATTCCCGCCAATCTGATCGAGGCGGAGCTCTTCGGCTACGCCCCCGGCGCCTACACCGGCGCCCGGTCCAAGGGGGCCCGGGGCAAGCTCGTAGAGGCCGATGGCGGTACACTGTTCCTCGATGAAATTGGCGACATGCCCCTGAACCTGCAGAGTGTCCTGCTGCGGGTCCTGGAAACCCGCTGTGTGACGCCCCTGGCCAGCGTCGAGGAAATTCCCATCGATATCGCCCTGGTCTGCGCCAGCCATCGCTCGCTCAACCGCATGGTGGCCGAGGGCCATTTCCGCGCCGATCTGCTCTTCCGCCTCAATGGCTTGATGGTGAGCCTCCCCCCCCTGCGGGAGCGCACCGATTTCGACGCCATCGTTGACGCGGTCATCAGTGAAGAAGCCGGCACCGTCCCAATACGCATGGGCCACAGCGCCCTGTCCCGGCTGCGCCGCCACGCCTGGCCAGGCAATATCCGCCAACTGAAGAATGTGCTGCGGGTGGCGATTGCACTGCTTGGCGAGGACGAATACGTCCTCACCGAAAACCACCTGCCGGAAGAGCTGTTGGAAGATCTCGCCAGCGAAGGCGTCGACACCCTTTCGCCGACACATCGCGATCTGCGCTCGACCGAATTGCGCCTCATTCGTGAGTGCCTTGCCCGCCACGGCGGCAATGTATCCGCCGCCGCCCGCGAACTCGGAATCACCCGGACCACCCTCTATCGCAAACTCCGCCAGACCCCGGACTGACCAACCGGACAGCTGACGGGATACCGCCCAAGGGGCTGGGCAGGCGGGGTGCCCGCCCCACTCGCCCTTAAAGGGTCTTCAGATACTCCAGCAACGCGGCCTTTTCACCTGGCGGCAGGTGAGTGCCGAATTCATGGCCCTGGTTCCCGCCGCCCTTCGCGGCGACGTCATGCCGAGTGCCGATTCGGCGGGCTTCCTCGCCATCGTGGCGGAAACCGACCCGCTCCGGATCATAGACGTCATAGCCACGCCAGAACACCGAGGGCCGATTGGCGGGGGGCTCCAGGAGATCCTTGAGGCTCGGCACCGAGCCGTTGTGTAGGTAAGGCGCCCGCAGCCAGATGCCGTCTAGGAACGCCGCCACATAGCCGGTGAGGGGTTCCTCGACCAGACCCTTGCGCGTGATCCCCATCTTTTGGACCACCTCGTTGGCCTCCCGAGCGGCGCGCTCGTTCCAGGTGTCCATCCGATTCCGGTCGGTCCCCACCTCATCCACCGGCACAATCGTCCCCGTGCGGGCCGAGGCATGGCAGGTGGCGCACTGGGCGTCGAAGACCGCCTTGCCCTTCTCGGCCAGGGCCGGGTCGATTGGAAACGGATAGGCCGGCGCCCGGGCGGCCACCAGATAGTCCAGCATCCAGCGAATGTTCTTGAGGAAGACCTCGTTGTCCTTGGGGGGCGCCCCGAGGAGACCGAGGGCGGAATCGATCACCACGGAATAGGCGTCGTGGCTGTCGCCGGCGAAGTTCATCCGCATGCCCTGATCCGCCTTGTACTTGCCCAGGTTCCACACAGAGGGCATGTCGGTGGGGCCGAAGCTGTCATCCATCGGCCAGCGGATCATGAAGTATTTGGTGAGGTTCATGGCGTCATCGCGACCCCGGCCCCACTCGGGAAAGGCCGGGTGATACAACCAGGCGAACTGGCTTTCCCGTTCAAGCAGACGCTTCTTGGTGATCGGGATGAGGAGGAAGCGGTAGATCAGCCGGTCCACCCAGGACAGGTCGGTCACCAGGCGGATCTCCGCCATCATGTTGTCGGGATTAAAGCGGGGATCCTTGGCGCAGTCGATGAGAAAGCGGAAGAAGGCTTCGAGATTCAGGGTGTGATTGGGTCCGGTGAGGACATAGACTGGGTTGGAGTCCTCGCTCACCCGATAGCTTGCGGTATGGCAGACCGAGCAGGTGTTGGCCACCCGGGGAAAGCCAATGGTCTTCTTGGTGAAACCGATGGGCAGCTCCTGCCCTTGCTCCCAGGCCACACCAAAGGAGGCATACCCCCCCGGCCCCGGCAGCTTGTCCGGGAACATGCGGGGCAATACGTAAAAGATCCAGTAGGGGATGCCGGCGTCGTTCTCCGCGCCGATGGAACCGTACTTGAAGCGCATGTCCGGGTCCTGGGTGATCCACGCTGGCTGGGCCTCCTCGCGGAAGAACTTGTACCAGCCATAGGCCGCCAGCACACCGGCGAGGATGACAAAGATGCCCAGGGCGGTGAGGAGTGCGCGGTAGCAGGAACGGCACACAGACGATTGTTTCATGTTGCCCCCTTAGAATGTCTTCAGATATTCCACGATGGCGTCCTTGTCGGCGGCCGGCAGATCCGTACCGAAGACGTGCCCCTCATGTCCGCCGTTGCCATTTCCCGGTTCGCTGGTTTTGAAGTGGAAGAACTTCTGCCCCCGAGCCGAAGGGACGGTGGAAACGAAGCCCACCCGCTGCCCGTCGATCTCTTCATTGCCCCGGTAGAAGCTTGCCGGCCGCGCCGCGGCGGGCTCCAGGAGATCCCGGAGGGTCGGCACTGACCCATTATGAAGATAGGGCGCGCGCAGCCAGATGCCATCCAGGGGCATGTTGGCATAACCGAAGGTCTTGCGGAAATGCTGGAAGCGATGGGGATATCCCGCGTACAACGTGCCCTGGTTCACCGCCAGATCGTAGGTGTACGAATCGAGCCGAGCCCGGTCGGTGCGGATCTCTGCGAGCGGCGTCACATGCCCAACCTTGGCGCCGCTGAAATCCTTGCCACTGGCACCATGACAGGCGGCACAGTATTCCCCGTAGAGCGCCTTGCCCCGGCCGGCCCGCTCCAGGTCGATGGGGAGCGGATAAGGCGGGGGCTCCGCCGTCAGGAGCCAGTTCTCCACCCGCCCGATCGCCTTGAGATCGATGGTGGGCGGCGTGGTGCCGGTGCCGAAGGCGGCGCTCTTGTTGCGCTCTTCGGTATGGGTATTGTTGCCGTCCCAGTGCAGTTCCATCCGTGCCCCGTCATCCCGCTTCATGCGCTTGGCCTGATTCCAGATCGACGGAAAATCCGAAGCCCCAAGGAGCTCCTTGGGCGGCAGCGCGTGCATGGGGACGTTGAACAACACTTTGGCTGAATTGAAGGTATCGACCCGACCCGGCCCCCATTCCGGCTGCTTGAAAGCGAAACCGAATCGATCCCGCAGCATCAGGAGCCGTTCCCGCATTAGGCCAATGGCCACCGGATACACCAGGTAGCGATCCAGGGGGCTCAAACGCCCCGCCAAACGCTCGATCTCGGGCACGATGAATTCGGCGGAAAACTTGGGCCCTGCCGCGCAATCGAAGAAAAAGGTCTCGAAGGCCTTGATGTCGAGCCGGTGGGCCGGCATGCCGAGGACCAATTGAGCCGGCTCGTTAGGCCCGGTCCGGATGGTGCTGGTGTGGCACACGGCACAATTGAGGAACACCCGATCGAGGCCAAGATTGCGCCGTTTGGACACGCCCACCGGCAGATCCTTGCCCGCTTCGTAGATCATGCCCAGGGATGCGTAGCCCTTGCCCGGCAGGTGCTCCGGGCAGATCTGGGGCAGCGCCCGCCAGATCCAGTAGGGGAAGCCGGATTCGCGCTCTCCACCGGTGGACCCGTATTTGTAGTGGGACACCGCGTCGGCGTAGCCCACCGGCTCGTCGGCGGTAAATCGCCCCAGGGCGTAGATGCCCCCCACGATGGCGAGGACCCAGGGCAACCAAAAAAGGATGCGTCCGATTCGGCACAACCAACTTTTCAAGCAACCGTCTTGGGAACAGGCGGGGGCGGACATGGAGGGCTCCTCAGTGGAAGGTCGGACGGCAGGCGGGAAGATCCGCGTAGGGTTGCTGCAACAGGGCGCTGCTGGATCGCCCGGCCTGGGTCTCCAGCCAGGCAATCAGGCGCGCAAATTCCGGCCGCTCGGCAAAGTCGGACCCAAATTGGCTGAACGGTGGGGGCATCGGCGTCTTGGGACGCTGACTTGGGGGCAGTCTTGCCATCGAGAGCCGAAAAATGATTCGGGGGGCGCAGGTTTGCACCTGCCGACCGACCGCCTCAACCTCACCGTGGAGAAAGCCGGGAGGGAAGGCTTCGGCACCATCATGGCAGGCACCGCAAATGCGATACAGCAGGCCCACCTCCTCGCCCACCCCGCCCGGCGGAAGGGGCCCTGGCGCCTCCTGCTCCGGCAGGGTCAGCCCCGCCATCTCGCTGCAGCACGGCGAGCGCGATTCACTCCCCAAGACCCGCAATAGAGACGGGACCAGCGTGCGGCGCGCCAACACGGGAGAGGCAACACCACCTTCCCGCGCCAAGTCCTGGGCCACCTGTCGCAGCAAAGCTGCCTCGTCACGCAAACGTAGTTGGATGCGGGCCTGGCCCTCCGCGCCTGGGACGATCTCCAGGCCGACGAGCCGCCGATCCCTCCCCACAAGCTGCATGACGCCCTGACGCGTCTCGCCGCGAAGTTCCACCGGGCCCTGACTCTGACCGGCCAGAGCCCAGTCCTCGACGCGGCCCCGCACGCTTCGTCCTCGCCCCGAAACAGCCCCGCGCAGCGCAGGACGACGGCAGGAAAATTCTCGTTGTCTGCCCGCCTGGTCAGCCGAGGACGCAGCGATTTGGCACCCCTCCCCTTCTACGTCCCGGATAGGTGCCGGCGCAATTGCAAGGCCCTGATCCAGGGCCTTCAGATCCGATTTGGTAAAGGTGAGGCCCACGGCGGCGGCGGCCATCGCCCTGCCACCCGCATCGTAACCGCTCCAGGCGCCCCGGGGAGAGCGGAGCGCCAGCGCGTCAAAAGCGGCGGGAACATCGGCCACATGCCGAAGCTGCGTGGCGCTGGGGTGTTCCTGAGACGCCCGGTCGAGGGAGGCGAGAGGGAGCCGATTCGGCAGGTCGGGATTGGGGAGCGGCAAGCCCCCGGGCCAACGCAAGAGCAAGGGCGCCAGGGGGTCCCCGCTGGTCGCATTGCCCGCTGTGGCCACGGTATCGAATTCGCCCACCGTCAGCCGTCGCATCAGCGCCAAGACCAACAGTTCGCTCCGGCAGGCTGCCCCGGAGTCACGATCGGCCCCGCAGCCTTCGCCCCACAAACGCTGGGCCAGGACAATCCGGTTGCTGCGTTCTGTGGCGTCGTCGATGGCATTGGGAACATCGACTCCCCCCTTCCAGGGAAGCGGGCGCAGATTCGGCGACAGGTGCTCGCTGAGGAGTTTGGCGACGCCAGGATTGGCGGCCGTCTCATCCCAGGTCTGGCGGGAAAAGATCGGCGTGGCGCCATGGTGGCAGGCAAGGCAGAGCTCTCGTCGGGCCCGGGTCAGCACCGGCTTGCCGCCAGGTCGATAGTCCCGCACCAACTCGAATTCAAACTGCCCAGTGGTCTCGTTGAAACTGATCACTTCCAGGACCGCCAGGCGTTCGTGGTAGCCGATGTAGAGGCGATCCTTGAGGAGCGGCGCGCCCGGTCGCGGCTCACCGGTGACCGCCAATACGACGCGGGGGTAAGTGAAATATCCGTCCTCCTCGGCGGCATGGCGCTGCAGCGACCGCCCCAGGGGAATCACCACCAGAGGCAGCCCATTTCGCAATGCCTCTCCGTCGGAGACCAGAGTGCCTTCAAGCCGCTTCATCAGCCGCTGAAAGGGAAATGGCACATCGAGGCGGCCATCTGGCGCTGAAAACACCTGCTGGAAGAGCGAGACGCCCGGGGCGGGGGAAGCCGCGGCAGCGACCCCCGCCAGGAGCCCCATCAGGACCGCAATCCACCTTCGCCACCCACCCATGGCTGCGCCTTGGCCATGGCTACTTGGTCGCCGTCAGGACGGCCCGGGCCTGGGTGCCTCCCCAGCAGTCCTCCTGCACCGCCCCGGTCTTCTGGAACTCGGCCTTGGCCGCCTCGGCCACCTCGTCGTTGTATAGGACAAAATTCACGACAAAACTGCGGTCGATATAGGCGCGGCCCAAATACAGCCCAGGCCGGACCATGCGGATCTCATCGCGGATGGCAAAACCATCTCGCCCGCCCATCATGTCCGGCATTTTGCGATAACCGGGCAATTGGTCGGTGAAGGCGTAATCAATGATGATGGACTCCCTCCGACCATCCAGAAGGCTCTGGCCGCAGTACAGACGGGCCGGGAACAGCAGCCATTGGTCCTTGCCCTTGACGGTGATCTTCTGCAGCGGAGTCTCCGCTGACTCCTCCACCAGCCCGGCCGCCTTGAGGGCGGACAGATCCTCGATGCGGTTACGCAGCAAGCGATCCTGACGATAGAAGACCTTGCCCTTCCACAGGGTTTCGCCAATCAGGTCAAGCTTGGTACCCGCCACATTGACCAGCAGGCCGCGCAGCCCCCCCCCAGCAATCTCAGACAGGCGGAGCTTGCCGCTGCCCCCCTTCGGAAAGAAGAGGTCCCCCTCGTAGGGTCCGTCAGGAATCGGTCCGGCGGAAAGGCGCGCATAAATCTGATCCACCTCCTCCTGGTTGAGCAGGGCGAGGTTCTTCGGCGTGATCTTGTAGAGCTCCTCCACTGAGAGGGGGAACTGATGTTCCAGCTGGGCGAAATCCGGCTTGGTGGCGTAACCCTCGCCAAAGGGGGCGAAGCGAACGGCGGGCGGATTCTTGTCTTCCTTGTTGGTGCAACCAAACAGCATCGGCGCCAGGAACGCGGCAGCCAGCAAGGCGATGGCACGTTTTTGCATGGTCTTCGTCCTCACAGGGTGGCCAAAAAGGCGATCAGGGCCTTCTTGTCGGATTCCGGCAGATCCTCGCCGAAGCGATGGCCCTCGTTCTCCACTTCGGCGGTGCAGGAGCTATACACCTGCTTCACCAAATAGGGCCGCTTCTTGAGGGCCTCAACCAATCCATTGGGCTGGGAAGCGATCTCGCCTGTAATCGCCTTCAGGTCGCCGGCAATCTTGGCCCCCTCTTCCGCACCATATTGCTTGGCGAGTCGCGCCTGCAGTTCCTCTGGCTTGAACTTGGACTGCACCAGATCCACCACGAAGGCTTTGTGCTGGAAGTTGCCCAGGGTCCCGGCGGTAACGCCCCGCCCGTCTATCTCGCTCGGAATCGTGAGCTGGAAGCCGAGAAGCTTTTCCTTGTCGGTGCCATCCCACAAACGCGGACCGACGCGCAGCGACACGTCCTGATTGAGGAGCGTGACCTTCGGAATCCGTTTGGCGGGATTGAGCAATTCCTCCATCGACATCTTGTAGAGCTTGAACCGCCCCTCCACGCTCGGATCGTAGGCCACGCAGCCGGGCTGCTGCTCCGGGGGCAGCAACTTGACGTTGCTCCCATCCACGTAGCGCGGCCGCTGAGCGTAGAAATCGTTCTCCGGATGCTCCGGATTGCCGCAGATCTCCGGCCCGAGGGCGTTGTTGTGCATGAATGGGGCAAAGGCCCACAGGTTCAACAGCGAAATATTGCGGTAATAGCCCCGCCCGCCGTCGGCCGGCTCCTTGATATTGGGATCCCGCGGCTGAGCGCGCAGCGTCTCGGAACCGTACTCCTGCCAGACATGGCCAGCCATGTGATTGGAGTGGAGCGCACGACAGCGGAAGGTGCCCACTTCCGAAACCGGTGTCGGCTTTTCATTGCCCAACCAGTCGTTGCGAATACGGGAAGTCTCGTTGACCTTCCGGTAGTCGAGGTTCACCGCGGTACCGGTCTCGAGTTGGGCGGCCTCCGGCTCGCTGGAATGGCAACGGGCGCAATTCTCGGTGAACACCTTCTCACCCCGGACGACGGAATTTTTACCGAATTCCTTCTCCAGGTCCGCCACGAGCTCCTTGAAGCCGTAGATGGCAGCCGGGTTGGCGCGCTGCTTCATGGTTTCCCGGGCCGCCTGCAAATCTGTGGCGTGGGCTTCCGCAGAGAGGAAAAAGTCGAGGATGTTGGGGAGCCGGTCCTCAATAGCGCGGAAATTCGGGCAGTCCCTTCGGCATTGGCCGATGTTGAACGGCGTCTGGCCGAAGCCGCGCTGCTGCGGGTCCACCTGACGCAAATCACTGAGGTGATTCACCCAGCACTGCTCAGAGCAGGAACCGATGTTGAAGTACACCCGCTGGATCGCCTCCAGTGCACCGATGGAATCCTCGCCCCCCTTCAGGATGTGATGGACGGTTTCCTTCTCCAGGGATTTCTTCCAGCACTTGCCCTCACGACCCGGTTCGCACCAGCATGACGCCTCGTCCTTGGGCTCAGGACAGGAGGTGGTTTTGCGCCATTTGAGGACTGCCTCGTTGGCGAACACCGGGCGCTGGGCGATATTGATGAGGGGGTTGATGGTCCCCGGATTATTGACCTGATCGGTCGGAATCGCCGACGTGTCCGAAGCCCCCGGCCGTGCATGGGCAAACATCTGCCATTCCAGCGTGTTGGTAGCCATCCCAGAGACCATGATCTCGGAGATCCGCGTGTATTGGTTGCCCAGCAGCCCTTTGATGTTCTCCCACTTGGGATTGGCGGGATCGTCGGGCGGATTCAGGGGGTCGAAGGAAATGTGACAGGAACCGCAGGACGTGCCGATGAGGAATGGTGGCTCCACCGATCCGTCCAGCAACCGGCTTTTGGCGGGCTCGCCGCTGCCACCAGCCGCGGCGATCTTGCGGCTATAGCCGTCCCAGGTGCCAGCGCTCCCGTTCAGGGCAACCCACTGCTCCCTATTGAAACGCGGATTGGGGAACTTGCGGATACCCAGGGCGCCGGTGGAGGTGCCGAACTTCAGGTCACAGGCGGTCTGGCGCTGATCCTTCGGACCATGGGGGTCGCCATCCTTGAGGGGCGCATCCTGGAAATCACAAGCCGGATCCTGATAGCCGGTCTTTCCGACGTATTTCAGGAGTTCCTCGTCGCCGGGACACCACTCGAACCCATAGGTCTCGTCCAGGGACTTGGCCGGACAGTTGTCCGAGCCCGGCACGCAGCAGGCCGGATCGTTGATGGCGCCCCAGGCCTTGAAGCGATCCCCATGCTGGTCGGCCCGAAGCACACGGAACCAATCGATCAGCACCCCGACCCGCTGTTGGAACACATAAGTGTGGAAGCGATCATTGCCCGCCGTGGCCTTGAACCAGATGAGACGACCGGCACACTCGGAGGCATTCAGCCCTTCCCGGGCACAGGCCTCGTAGTAGGGGATATCCTGGGCGTGGAGAGGTCGAGATGCCGGCGTAGCGCCTGGGGCCGGTGCTTCTGCTGGCGCTGCGGCAGCGAGTGGAGCCGCTGGCTGGGCAGAGGGGCGATTGGCGCCCAGGCCCAGGGCAAGAACTCCCGCGACAATCACGGGTGCAATGAAAAAGAGGGAACGCCGCATGGAACCTCCTGTTGGGAATTGTCACCGCCATGTCGGGCCACCTGGCCGGGCCCTGCCGGATGCTTCAGCGCATCTCTTGCGGCCGACGCCCGTTTGACGGGGCCACCGCGCCGGCGGTCGATCAGACCGGCGCGCAAAGCAGCGTGCCGAAGCCGTGATTCTATTCTGACGTACTACCCTATGTGTTAGCACGAATTGGCTGATTTTCAATCTGCCGTGCCCGCCCGTAAGCCACGCTACAATGGCCTCGAGGAGAACAAGATGATTCTGGAATGGTGGCACTGGGCGGTGCTCGGCATCGCCCTGATTCTGGCCGAACTGCTGGTCCCAGCTTTTTTTGTCATCTGGTTCGGGCTGGGCGGCCTCTTCGTTGCCCTGGTAGTTGCCATCTTTTCCAGCCTGTCCCTGACCAGCCAGTTGGCCTTGTGGACGGGAGCCTCGCTTATGATGGTTGTCGTTTGGTTCAAGATTTTCCGGCCCGACCGCCACAAGACCCAGATTGGCACCGCCGCCGGCGATGTGATTGGCGAAATTGGCCTGCTGGTCACCGCAGTCGGTCCCTTCCAGCGGGGAAAGGTACGTTTTCAGCGGCCCATCCTGGGCGCCGAGGAGTGGGTCTGCATGGCCCAGACCGAACTCGCCCCCGGGCAACGCGTAAAGGTGGTGGCCGTGGAAGGTAGCTTCGTCACCGTGGAAGGCGCTTGATCGCCGACCCTTCGCGCACCGTCCGCCCCAGCCCCGTTTTTTCTTTCCGAGCATGAAAGGCATCCCATGACCGCCGGCTTCATCGTCGCCCTGGCCATTCTCATTTTCGTCGCCGTCACCATCGCCAAGGGCGTGCGCATCGTCCCTCAAGGCGAGGAGTGGATCGTCGAGCGGTTGGGCAAATACCACGGCACCCTGAAGCCGGGGCTCAACATCCTCATTCCCTACCTGGACAATGTCGCCTACAAGCTGGTCACCAAGGACATCATCCTCGACGTCCAGGAGCAGGAGGTCATCACCCGGGACAACGCGGTGATCCTCACCAACGCCATCGCCTTCGTAAAGGTGACTGACCCGGTCAAGGCCGTCTATGGCGTGGTGGATTTCGCCGAAGCCATTCGCAACCTGATCATGACCACCCTGCGTTCCATCATCGGCGAGATGGAACTCGACGAAGCCCTCTCCTCCCGCGACAAGATCAAGGCTCGCCTGCGGGAAAGCATCGCGGACGAGGCCGTGGATTGGGGCCTCACCGTCAAGTCCGTCGAGATCCAGGACATCAAGCCCTCGGAATCCATGCAACGAGCCATGGAGCAGCAGGCCGCCGCGGAGCGCGAGCGCAAGGCCGTCGTCACCCGGGCCGAGGGGGCCAAGCAGTCGGCGATCCTCGAAGCGGAAGCGCGGCTGGAATCCGCCAAGCGCGACGCCAATGCCCAGGTGATGCTGGCGGAAGCCTCCGCTGAAGCTATCCGCCGGGTCACCGCCGCCATCGGTGAGCAGACCACGCCGATGATGTTTCTTCTCGGCGAAAAATACATCGCAGCGCTGGAGCGCATGGGCGAGGCCGAAAGCGCCAAGGTCGTCCTCATGCCAGCAGACCTCCAGGAAGCCTTGCGGGGCCTGCTGGGCAAGGCTGGCCGCCCGGCCTAAACCTTTCGTCACTCGTCCTGGGCATCGTCCGCTGGGAGGCGGCCGCCATGCCGGACCGGGTCTCCAAAACGGAGGTTCTGCCCTTTTCCCCATCGCTGCATTCACCTATCGGGGGTACTGATTCCAACCCGTTCCCGGGGCATCCCACAGGATCAGGTGACTATTGATCATGGCAACGATGTGATCGTGAATGGTCATGAACTCGTCGCCCTTCTCGATCTTTTCGATGCCGCCGCCCACATTCGGCCAAGCCGCCGGCGGAATCTCAGAAATTGCGGTTTGCGGGGTGGTTTGCATGTTCGTTCTCCTTTTTTTTCCGTTTTGGTAAGCCGATGGGTTGGCGGCTATCGGGGTCCCGGCGAGCCAGGATGCGGCTTCCCGGGTTCCCACGCGACGATCGTTGATGTCAGGCTAACGGAGACAATGGAGCCATCCATATGAACCACGGCACTTGATGCCGGTGAGCCGTGCCATTGCCGCCAAGACCCGGATTGGCGAGCCTTACGCGCCGGACACCAGGTGGCCGAATGATGGAAAGCCCAGGCCAGAAATGGAAAAGGCCCGCCAGATACTCGGCGGGCCTGCGCAGGGAGCAACGTAGAAAGGATCAGCGTCCGAGAGCGAGAATCCAATGAACGAGGCTTCGCGCGTCAGTTTCCTTGATCGCCACCGCATTGGGAGGCATCGCCAGGCCACTTACCTTGCCCTTCCAGTGGCTGCTATAGGGGCTGGACCCTTCCAATACCACGCGGGTCAGGAACTCGGCCGCCCCAGGCTTGCCCTGGTACTGCTTGGCGACATCTTCCCATGCTGGCCCGATCGGCTTCATGCCGTCAGGCCCGGGTTTGCCGGATTCGATACTGTGACAGGTCAGACAGCCGCTGGCACTGGCGAGCTTTTTCATTTCAGCATCATTTTTTGCGTCGGCTGCCCAGGCGCCCTGGGCGAAACAGGCCGCCGCGACCACTGCAATGACGCGTAGCTTGGAAGACATGTGCTTACCTCCTGAAGGAACAACAAACAAACGGTGACCTTCAGCGAATTGGCCGAAGTGTCTGCCCGGCTGTCAACGATTGTTGCAGCGGAGCTCGGAACCCCTACTCACTTGGCTGCGCGCCACCGCACAGCCAAACGGGAAAGAGCCCATGAAAACGAAACGGCCGGGCGGCCCCGCCTGCGCGGGCCCCACTCCGGCCAAGGGGCGACCCGACTCGGGTCGCCCACCGCAGCATCAGCTCTTATGGAGCTTGAACACCCACACGGAACCACCTTGTTCGAGGTAATTCACGCGACGGGCCACATCGCCACCCCACAGGGGCACGGCACCGCCCCAACCGGACACCACAGCCACATACTGCTCGCCGCCCTCTTCCCAGGTGATTGGGGGGGCCACCACGCCAGAGCCCGTCTGGAAGCTCCAGAGATCCTTACCGGTCTTGGCATCCACCGCCTTGAGGTAGCCTTCAGGCGTCCCGTAGAAGGTCAGGCCGCCAGCGGTGGTCAGGACACCGCCCCACAAGGGCGCGTAGTTCTTGTTTTCCCACACAATCTTGCCAGTGACCGGATCCACCGCCCGCATCACGCCGATGTAGTCGTCGTAGAGGGCCTTGATGGTGAAGCCGGCGCCCAGGTAGGCGGCGCCTTTCTTGTAGGAGACGGGCTCGTTCCAGATGTCCATGCCCCACTCGTTGGACGGGACGTAGAAGTACCCGGTCTGCGGGTTGTAGGCCATCTGCATCTGGTTCTTGCCGCCCAGGAAGGACGGAGCGGCAAACACCACCTCACCCTTCTTGCCGTCGGCACCCTTGGAAGGATCGCCAGGACGGTTGGCATCGTCATAGATGGGACGACCGGTCGTCAGGTCGATCCCCTTGGCCCAGGTGATCTTCGATACGAAGGGGAAGGCGTTCAGCAGCTTCCCGTTCGTCCGGTCATTGACGAAGAAGAAGCCGTTACGGTCCGCCTTTCCGCCGGCCTTGACGACCTTGCCGGTCGCCGGATCCTTGTAGTCGAAAGACACGAATTCATTCACGCCATCGAAGTCCCACCCATCATGGGGGGTATTCTGGTAATGCCAGACGATTTTGCCGGTTTCAGGATTGATGGCGAGGGTCGAAGAGGAATACAGATTGTCCCCCGGCCGCAGGTGGCTGTTCCAGGGAGCTGGGTTGCCGGTGCCGGCAAAGATCAGGTTGGTATCGGGATCGTAGGTTGCGCCGTTCCAGGTGGCTGCACCGCCAGTCTTCCACAGGTCACCCGGCCAGGTCGCATTAGTCGTGCCGGAAATACCGTTTTCGACCTTGTTACCGTCAGCGTCAAAAGCGTAGCCCATGTGCCCTTCCACCGTCGGGCGAATCCACTTCATCTTGCCGGTCAGGGCGTCGCGAGCCTCCAGTCGGCCTTCCACCCCAAACTCACCGCCGGAAACCCCGGAAATCACCATCCCTTTGACGATGATAGGCGCAGCAGACATCGAATAACCGGCGTGATAGTCGTCCACCTTTTCTTTCCAGACGACTTTGCCCGTATCTTTGTTTAGGGCGACCAACTGGGCATCGAGAGTACCGAAGATCACAAGATCGCCGTAGAGGGCCGCACCACGGTTGATCACGTCGCAGCAGGGCATAATGCCTTCGGGCAGCCGGTGCTCGTATTTCCAGAGCTTCTTGCCGGTTTTGGCGTCGAGGGCGTAGAGCCGGCTGTAAGAGGCGGTCACATACATTTTTCCGTCCGCCACCACCGGCTGGGATTCCTGGCCGCGCTGCTTTTCACCGCCAAATGACATGCTCCACACCGGCACAAGATTCTTCACGGTCTGGGCATTGATGGCCTTCAAAGAGCTGAAACGTTGGCCCTGGGTACCCATCCCGAAGGAGACGACGTCGCCCGGCGTGCTGGCGTCCTTGAGAATATCTGCATCCGTCACGCCCTTGGCCTGGACCGAGCCCATCGCCATGACGGACGCTGCAATCAGCCCGATCGCCAGGCCTCGGCGCACTGGAAGCTTGCTGCTACCTTTCATCACTTTCCTCCTTGGGGTGTTATGTAATCCCGTCCGGCCGCCCGTTAGGGAGTAGGCGGGCCGGACGCGGCAGGGTGATTCTGCAAGGGACATGCCATGCTCCCTCCGCGATCAGCGGGCCCGGCGGGGCCAGGCTCATAGGGAATTCCGGCACACCCATTCGCCGCCAATCCCCTGCTGGCTCTGGGATTGTGCGCCTTTCTGTCATGCCCGTGGCAACCCTGGAATTTGGGAAATCTCTGGAATTGCCGACGGCAGGCCCACCCCAATAGCCCCCGCGGTGTAACGTATGTCACCACCTGTTCCAAACTTGAACAATGCGGTCCAGACCCGGTGGAACAATTTGTTACTTCAGGATCCGTGGCCAGGGCTGCAAACCCGTGGGCGAAATGCCGCCCATGACGAGGCTAGTCACCATTGAGGCCAGTCCTACGCAACCTTGCTCGCGATCGCCACGAGTAAGGCCCTGTTGATCAATCGATAACGAAATTGAATTGCCTCTTCGCGAGCGGGACCGCGGAACGCGCGCCCTGCCGCGGCCACAGCAGCGACATCGGCCCAATAGATTATCTGGCCGAGACAATGGTGAGATCAGAGGCGAACGCCTCTAGGCGATGAAAACGGGGTCCGAGAAAACGAGGGTCCCATCCCGACGCATCATTAGATTATTGGAATTCAGAATGTCCGGCTGGACTTGGTATGCCTCGACGAAGTCCGACAACGCCTTGAGCGCCTGGGCAACGCTGGAGGGGAGATCCAGCGGGCCAAGGGTCATGTGGTAAAGCGCGATGCGCCCCATATTGACACCCAACTGACTCCATTGCTGGCAGCCCTGCCAGTATTGATCGATCAGCCGCTCGGCGATCGCCGCAGCGCCATGTCCGGGCGAGAGGGGAAAGAGTCGCTCCATCTCGACCAGATAAAAGGGATAGCCTGAGCGAGCCCTGCCGATCCGACCATGATCTGCAATAACATGGGGAAAATGGGGACCCGTGGGGCGGTCTTCGGCCGTGTAGAGGAAGTAATCGGCGGGTGAGCTCACCACCTTGTAGACTCGCATTCCATCACCCTGGTCGAGAACCATGCTGTACTCCCCCCGCCCCAATTCGGCCTTGCCAGCAAGGAGCGGGTGATCTGGAACAGGATCGGGGAGGACGATGGGCGCCCGCCCGAGGGCGGCACGGGCGACGGCCAAATCAATCATGATGCGTCCGGGTGTCAGGCCATGATGTTATAGCCCGCATCGACGAAGTGGATGCCCCCCGTCACCAATCGCCCAGCGTCGGAGACCAGGAACGCAGTCAGGGCGCCAATATCCTCCGGTGTCACCAGGCTGTGCATGGGAGCCCGCTCGACGGCCTGGGCCATCAGGCCATCGAACCCCGCGATCCCCGAGGCAGCTCGGGTCATCAGAGGCCCGGGGGAGACCGCATTGACCCGGATTGCCTTGGGCCCCAACTCAAAGGCGAGGTAGCGAGTGGCCGCTTCCAGGGCGGCCTTGCACAGCCCCATCACGCCGTAGTTGGGAATCACCTTTTCGGAACCCAGGTAAGTCATGGTGACAAGGGACCCGCCGCCGGCCTTTTCCAGCAGAGGTTCGGCCTTCTTTGCCAGGCGGACGAAGGAATGTGTGGACACGTCCATGGCCAAAGCAAACCCATCGGGGGAGGTATCGACCACCCGACCGTGAAGGTCGTCCCGCTTCGCAAATGCCATGGAGTGGATGGCGAAATCGAGCTTGCCAAAGGCCGCATCGATCTGCCCAAAGGCCTCGTCCATGGATGCCGGATTGGTCACATCCAGCAGATAGGCGTGCTCGACCCCGAGGCGAGCCAAGACCGGCTCGATGAAAGCGCGTGTTTTCTCATTCTGGTATGTGATGACCAGCGTCGCCCCTGCTTCCACGCAGGCCTCGGCGACCCCTGTAGAGATGGATTTTTCATTCGCGATGCCGGTGATCAAGCCCACCTTGCCAGCCAGATTAACGATCGGGTTCATATTCTTGCACTCCTAGAAAGCTTGGACCCCATACCGCATCGCATCAAATTTTTGCGATTCGTGACGATATAGGGTGCGGAAACTGTATAACTTGCGCGCCCATTATGGAATTGCTAGATTGCAGTGAGTTTTTGCGTTGCCGCAAACAATCGTAAGATTTTTGGGTTCCGGATGCTGACGCCCACCTACCTGTTCCTCGATTTCGATGGTGTCACCCACCCCTGGGGCGGCGTGGAGGACTTCCGCTGCCTCCCTCTCGTCGAAACCGTGCTAAGGGAATTCAGCGAAACCCGAGTGGTCATTACCTCGGACTGGAGGATGCTCTTCTCGATCCAGAAGCTAGTTGCACGCTTCTCAGAGGACATTCGGTGCCGGGTGGTTGGGGCCACGCCCCATTTGCTGGTCAAGCGCGGGGTTGACCTGCGGGGGCTGCGGGAGAAGGAAGCCCGTTTGTGGCTAAGTCAGCACGGCGCCACCAACGCCCCCTGGCTTGCCATTGACGACGCACCGGGCAACTGGATTACCCGCTCACGCCTCATCCTCACCGATTTCAAGCGTGGCTTCACGGAAGAGGATGCTGAGGCTGCCCGTCGGTTGCTGACACGCCTCGGAAATGGAAGTTTTCGTGAGCACGATCCCCCGCAGGCCGAGGGTGGCTGGCCCCATGCCGTCCAGCGCGGGGCCCGATAAGCGCCGCGTGGATGCGCTTGCTATTCTCGCCCCCTACCCGACGGTCAAGAACGCCTCGCTACCGGGTCCAGAACCCCCTCACCAGCAATCGACCCATGGCGGTCACCGCCGTAGTAGGCCAGAACCCGGCGGACATACTCCTGGGTTTCGGCGAATGGGGGCACGCCTTTGTGACGCATCACGTTGCCCTCCCCAGCGTTGTATGCCGCCGCCACACGCAGGACGTCGCCATCGAAGGTCTGCACAAGCCAACGCAGGTAAGCCAACCCACCCCGGACGTTCTGCTCGGGGTCGAGGGGATCCCGTACCGCAAAGCGTGCGGCAGTCGCGGGAATTAATTGCATCAGCCCCATGGCGTTCTTCGGGGATATGGCCTCGGGATTGAAATTCGACTCCACCCGGGCGATGGCGAGCGCTAGCCGCGGGTCGATGCCAAAAGCCGGCGCCAGCCGCCGCACCAGGGAAACCATCGCAGATCGGCTCGGAGAGACCCCTGCTACCGGATCCGCAGACAGCACTTCGTCCGCCCCCCCACTCTGGGCTATAGCGAGAACGTCGATCGACGCCACGAGGCAGGGCGGGAGATTGTCGGCCGTTTGCCCTCCAGCCTTCGCGAGAAGGCTTTGCGCGCCGCCGTGCCCCGCCTGGGCAGCCGCCGCGACAACCGTCATCGCGGCTGAGGCCGCCACCCCCAATTGCTTACGCGCCAAATAAAGGCGACCCAGCCGGAACTGGCCTTCGGCGCTGCCAAGCCGGGCGGCGGCGCAGTAGCGAGTTTCGGCTGCGTGGAAAGCGCCGAGGGCTTCGGCTCGTGCGCCGGCTCCCATAAGTCCCACCACGACCGGTGCTTCAATGGCCTCTGACCGGACTTCCGCCCGCAGCGGGCTGCCAATCAACGCCAAAAGTCCGGTGAGCAAAAGCAGCAGGCGGGAACAGCGGTTGGCCATGGAAGGAAAACAACGAAAAAGGACGGGCAGAATTTACCTGCCCGCCCTTGAGACCCGCGCCAACTACGCCTCAATGAGGACCGATTGGGTCACCCTCCTTGGCGAAGGTGATGCGGCCCGTGACGCCGGTCACGATGATCCGGTCCTTGGCGCCGAAGCGCCCTTCGAGAATTGCCTTGGCGAGCGGATTCTCAATGTGCTCCTGGATCGCCCGCTTGAGGGGCCGCGCGCCGAACACCGGATCGAAGCCCGACTTGGCCAGATCCGCCAGGGCCGAATCGTCCACCATCAGCCCCATTTCCAGCCGCGCAAGGCGCTTCTCCAAATAGCCCAGCTGAATACGGGCAATGCTGGCAATGTTCTTCTCGTCGAGACTGTGGAACACCACCACCTCGTCGATGCGGTTGATGAACTCCGGCCGGAAGTAGGTCTTCACTTCGGCCATTACCGCCATCTTGATGAGCCCGTAGTCGTCGCCGGCCATCTGCTGGATCATCTGACTGCCCAGGTTGCTGGTCATGACGATCACGGTGTTCTTGAAATCCACCGTGCGGCCCTGGCCATCGGTCATGCGACCATCATCAAGGACCTGAAGGAGCACGTTGAAGACGTCCGGGTGCGCTTTTTCCACCTCGTCCAGCAAGATCACTGAGTAGGGTTTGCGCCGCACGGCCTCGGTGAGATAGCCACCTTCCTCGTAACCGACGTATCCCGGGGGCGCCCCGATGAGCCGCGCCACGGAATGCTTCTCCATAAACTCGCTCATATCGATGCGGATCAGGTGCTCCTGGCTGTCAAAGAGAAACTCGGCCAGGGCCTTGCACAGCTCGGTCTTGCCCACTCCGGTGGGGCCGAGAAAGAGGAAGGAACCATAAGGACGGGTTTCTTCCGAAAGCCCCGCGCGGGAGCGGCGAATGGCATCGGCCACCAGACGCACCGCTTCATCCTGCCCCACCACGCGCTGGTGGATGCGATCCTCCATCTGGAGAAGCTTGTC
>JAEUNX010000124.1 GCA_016791025.1 Zoogloeaceae bacterium
CGTGAATGGACATGGGGCTTTCCTCTCTCAGCGGGTCTTAGTCGTCAGCAATTCGCGGACCATGCCCGAAAGGGCGCAATTGTGCACCGCGTTGAAAATAAATGCACCTTTCGCAAACATGCCCCGAAATAGGGCGCACCGTCTTGGCGAATTCGGGCCAATGTTTGGCTTCAAACCTGCGAGGAGTAGACTGCCTTTGAACTGGCCGCAGGGCCACAAGGAGGGGACGCCATGGATACGCGGGAATTGCTCGAAGGGCGCCGGACGCAGCTCATTGCGATGCGACGCGATTTTCATGCCCACCCGGAACTGGCGTTTGAGGAGCACCGGACCGCCGAGCGGGTCGCCGCCCATTTGGCGTCCTTGGGAATCGAGGTGCATACCGGGATTGGCGGGACAGGCGTGGTGGGGGTGATCTCGGGCGGAGACGGGGGGGAAGCCATTGGCTTGCGGGCCGACATGGATGCCCTCTCGATCACTGAGCGCAATGAATTTCCCCATCGTTCCCGCCACCCCGGACGCATGCATGCCTGTGGGCATGATGGCCACACGACGATGCTCCTGGCGGCGGCGGAGGCTCTCGCCGTGAGGCGAAACTTTCGCGGTACGGTTTATCTCATCTTCCAGCCCGCTGAGGAGGGTGAGGGTGGGGCTCGGGCTATGATTGAGGATGGCCTGCTGGACCGTTTTCCTATGGAGGCGGTGTTCGGAATGCACAATTGGCCGGGTCTGGAAGCCGGTCACTTTGCCGTGCATCGTGGGCCAGTCATGGCCTGTGCCGACCGCTTCGACATCGAGGTCCGTGGCCATGGCGCCCATGGTGCAATGCCGCACCTGGGGGTGGATCCGGTGTTGGCCGGAGCGGCGTTGGTCCAGGCGCTCCAAAGTGTCGCCAGCCGGACCGTGGATCCCCTGGATAGCATTGTTGTCTCAGTTACACAATTCCACGCGGGAGAGGCCTATAACGTCATCCCGGATCGTGCCCAACTGTGTGGGACCGTTCGCGCGTTTCGACCCGAGATCCAGGAGCGGGTCGAGGCGACGATGCAACGCCTCTGTGCCGGGGTGGCGGCGGCCTTCGGCGCTTCCGTCCATTTCGAGTATCGGCGCGGCTATCCCCCCACCATCAACGACTTGAGCGCGGCGGCGCTATGTGCCTCGGTCGCCGAGGATGTGGTCGGATCCCAAGGGGTTCATCTCCAGTTCCGACCCAGTATGGGTGCCGAGGACTTCGCCTATTTTTTGATGGAGCGTCCCGGCGCCTACGTCTGGCTCGGCAATGGGCCGGGCGAGGGCGGGTGCACCTTGCACAATCCGCACTACGACTTCAATGATGAAGTCCTGCTGACCGGCGCCCGCTATTGGGTTCGCTTGGCAGAGACCCGTCTCCCGGCGGATCGGCCATGACAGAGGGGTAAATTCTCGGTCTAAAGCCGGAGGGCGCAAGGTCGGCGTACAGTTCTGTGGGGTCTTGCCGATATGTGCAATGATTCCCCTGGAACCGTCACGACAGGTATTTTGACTTTGCGTTGGCTCCTGCTTCCCAGCTCCATCCGTTTGCGGTTGTTGCTCGCCAGTACGGTCGTGCAGGTGGTTCTTTTGAGCCTTCTGCTGGCCAACAGCGTGCGTCTCATGAACGAGGCCGCGACGGCCAGTCTGACGACCCTGGTGACGCAGAACGCGGGGATGCTCCACACCATGGCCACCACCTTCGGGGAACAAGGCCGGTTCGGTTTGATGCAGGATGTGCTGGGAGAGTTGTTGGCAGGGGTTGAGAACGAAGGTCTGGTGTACGTGCGGATACTCGATCCTCAGGGAACTGTCCTGGTCAACGCCGGCATGCCGGAGCTGGTGAATCTTCCCCCTGCAGATCGGGAGGACGAACAAGGAATCCAGGCCGGAATCCAGCGCGGAATCATTCATGTTGGGCGGGATTTGCTCCTGGATGGTAACCAGGTAGGGCGCCTGCGATTCGGCGTATCGGTCTCGGTGCTCGGTACGGCACGCCAGGCGATTCTCGAGCAGGGCGCAGTCATTGCGGTCCTTGAAATCCTATTGACTTTTGCCCTTTTGTCGGTGATTGGCTATTTGCTCACCCGCAATCTTGGGCGGCTCCTCGAAGGCAGCAAGGCGGTGGCTGAAGGCCGCCTTGAACACCGGATTCCCGAGGAAGGGCGCGATGAGCTGGCGATCCTTGCCCGGCACTTCAACCAGATGGCCGCAACGCTCCAGGCCCGGGTGGGTGAATTGGAAGAAACTGCCAGCCAATTGCGCGCCAGCGAGGAGCGCTACTTCCTTGCCATGCGGGGCGCCAATGATGGGCTTTGGGATTGGGACATCGTCACCGGCCACGTCTATGTGTCACCCCGCTATTGCGAGATTGCCGGCGTCGGAGATGTGGTGGGCGATGTTTCCCCTGAATTCATGGCCCATGTGGTCCATCCCGAAGACCGGGAAATCTATGGCCAGAGGCTCGGCTCCCACCTCAAAGGTGAATCGGCTCAGTTCCTCAGCGAGCATCGCCTCTTGCGCCCCAACGGTGAGATTCTTTGGGTGATGACCCGTGGAGTGGCCCTTCGGGATTCCGATGGGAGGGCGTTCCGTATGGCGGGTTCGCTCAGCGATGTCCATCAGCGCAAGCTCGCGGAAGCCCAACTGGTTCATGACGCTCTTTATGACAATCTCACCGGGCTTCCAAACCGGGTCCTTTTTCTCGAGCACCTACAGAGTGCGCTCGGGCAGTTGCAGCGGGACCCGAATCACCTGTTCGCCGTGCTGGCTGTCAACATCGATCGCTTTCGAATGGTCAATGATAGCTTTGGCCATGCGGCCGGCGATTCTCTTTTGGTGCGCCTCGGTGGCGCCCTTCGCGGTACTTTGCGACAGGGGGATGTGGCGGCCCGCGTTGGTGGTGATCAGTTCGCGGTACTTCTGAATGGGATCGGTAGCCCGGCCGAGGCTTTGCGGTTTGCAGAAACGCTTAGGGAGCATCTGGCCAAACCAGTCAATGTGGCGGGACACACGCTATATCCGAAGGCCGGTGTCGGCCTTGCATTCAGCGAAGGGCCGGTAGGCGACGCGGAGTCGCTCTTGCGCGATGCCGACAATGCCCTCAACACTGCCCGGCAGCGCAAAGACGATAGTGTGGCCGTCTTTCACGCGTCCATGCACGCCCAGGTACTGCACAACCTGCGGTTGGAGGCGGACTTGCGTAATGCCTTGCGGGGAGAGGGGTTGGTGGTGCACTACCAACCGATCATCAATCTCGCCAATGGCAGGATGAGCAGCCTGGAAGCATTGGCTCGGTGGAATCACCCGACGGAAGGGATGATCCCGCCGGGCATCTTCATTCAGCTGGCTGAAACTCTAGACCTCATTCATGAACTTGACATGTGGGTCCTCGATCAAGTCTGCCAGGATATTCGTCACTGGCGAGCCCAGGGGCGCGGTGCGGCCGTGCCGCCGGTGGGCATCAATCTGTCCGCCCGCCAGTTTGCTCGCCCCGATCTGGCGGCCGAAATCATCGCCGCGATCCGGCGAAACGGGGTCGCCCCGGAATGGCTACGCCTGGAGGTGACCGAAAGCCTTTTGGTCGACCCGGACGGATCTGCCGGGCGCGTGCTTCAGGCGTTGCGGGAATCGGGAATGCCCGTACTTATCGATGATTTTGGGACGGGGTATTCTGCTTTGAGTTATCTCCATACGATTCCATGCGATGTCATCAAGCTTGATGGTTCCTTTGTCAGATCGATTGGGCAGGATGCCCGCTTACGGGCCATAGTTCGTCACAGCATCGAGCTTGCCCACGATCTCGGGATCGCTACGGTGGCGGAATGCATCGAATCATCGGATCAGGCGGAGTTGCTAAGAGCCATGGGGTGCGATTTTGGGCAGGGGTTTCATTTTTCTCGGCCTTTG
>JAEUNX010000173.1 GCA_016791025.1 Zoogloeaceae bacterium
TCCCCTCGACGGCGCTTACCGGTTTCCGATGCGGCTCACGCCACCCTTCATGCCCGCCCAGACTTCGCCGTTGGGCAGCGCCGCCAGGGCATAGACGTTGTCACTCAACAGCCCGTCCTTGCGGGTGAAGGAGCGCCACCGTTTGCCGTCAAAGCGCGAGACCCCGCCGTTGGTGCCGAACCAGAGCTGGCCCTTGCCGTCCCGGGCGATGGCATAGACGATGTTCCCGGCCAAACCCTCGGGGGTGGAATAGCTCACCCACTTCTTGCCGTCGAAGCGCGACACCCCGCCGCCCCAGGTTCCAGCCCAAACGTCGCCCGCTCCATCCACGTGGATCGCAAAGACGTAGTTCGGGTTGTAGGTCGGGCTCCCGGCCTCCAGGGTCGAAAGATCATGGCGGGAGCGGGTGCCCAACCCCGTGTTGGCGCTGGCGGGCAGATGGTTGGTGTTGGGCCCGCCGACCCCGTTCTTGTGGGTCCAGGATGCCCAGCGCTCGCCATCGAACATGGAAACCCCGCCCTCGGTGCCGAACCACACCCTCCCCTGCCGATCCACGTCGATGCCATAGACCCATTCGTTGATCAGCTCCTTCACATAGGTCTTGAAAGTGCCGGCCTTCACATCGAAGAGATTGACCCCCGCCCAGGTGCCGATCCACAAATTGCCCTGCTTATCGTTGGCGAAGCTGTAGATCCAGTAGTCCGCCAGCCCGTGCATCGGGAAGTAGGTCTTCCACTGGCCGTCCTTGTAGCGCGATGCCCCGCCGGCGTTGGTGCCGAACCAGGTGTAGCCCTGGCTGTCGGTGCCGACAGCGAAAACGTATTCGTTGGCCAGGCCCTCCGCCCGGGTGAAGGTGTGGATCGGTTGCTGGGTGGCGAGATCCACCTGATGCACTCCCGCTGAGGTGCCGACCCAGATGGATTTGCCCTCCCGATCCTGGTGCAACGCCCGCACATAGACTGCGGGGCCGACTTCGAAGCTGTCCAGCACCCGCCAACCATCCTCGGCGGCCGCCGCCGGCCGGCACAGGGCGATCAGCATTCCGAGAACGGCGCCCAGGGCGCCACGCATCCAGCAGTTGGCCAGTTTCATCGTTGCAAGGTTCGCAGGTAGGCAATCACATCGAGAATTTCCTGATCCCTCAGGATCCCCGCGAAGGCCGGCATGGCCCGCCCGCCGTGGCGCAAGGCGCCCAGCAGCATGGCGTCGGGCTTCATCAGACCCTCCCCGCGGCGGAAATTGGGCGTGGCGGGCATCAGGCTTTCCCCGGTCGCACCGTGGCAACCCACGCAATAGGTGGCATACACCCGACTGCCGGTGCCCACGTCGGCGGCCGTGGCGGCGGCGCACACGCCCGCTAGCAATAACAAGGCGGCTTTCATGATTTCTTCCCGCTGGCGGCCGTTTTGGCGCGCACCTGGCTGGCCTGGTCGGCCCATTTCCGAGCGGCCGCGGGGTCCACTGCAAAGCCGAACCGCCCGGACTTGTGGGCGGCGGCCAGGGCATCCATCGCTGGCAGGTAGCCCGCCAGAGCGGCCTTCTGCACCAGCTCCCGCGCCTCGGGAGCCTGGGCATCCGCGGCCCCCAGGCGCTCGTCGCCATCGATGTAGGCCTGGGCGAGCACGTCGATGGCGGACTGGTGGCCCTGGGCCGCGGCGGCCCGCAGCAGCCGCGCGCCCTCGGCAGGGCTCTTGGCCGTGCCCTCCCCGGCCATCAGCATCACCGCCAGGGCATATTGACCGTCGGCGTCGCCCTGGGCGGCGGCCTTGCGCAGATACCCCAGCGCCTCTTCGTTCAGTTCCGCCTGATCGAGAATGCCCCCGTACAGGGCCTGGGCCTTGGCATGGCCGGCATCCGCCGCCCGCTTGAGCGGCACCATGGCCCCCACCAGATCCCCCGCCCGGTTGGCTGCGAAACCGGCTTGGTAATCCTCCTCTGGACCCGCGAGGACGGTTGTGGCCAGCAACAGGGCGGCAAGGCCAAGACCCCGGCACCCATGCCCGACTTTCCCGCTTCCGGGAAATTGATTCTCGATTCTGGCAACCCCGCGGCTCATCAACGGGCCTTAGAGTTCCGTTAGCTTGTGCAGCGGGCCGCGCTCGGCCTCGCCAGGACGAATGCCCATGTTTTCGAATTCCTCCAACTTGCGGTACAGACTGGACAGACCGATGCCGAGCTGCTGGGCAGCCAGGCGGCGGTCGCCACCACTTTCGGCCAGGGTCCGATGGATGATCTCGGCCTCGAACTCTCGCAGTCGCTCGCGCAGGCAAGTGGATTGAGCAACGCCTGTGCCATCACCGCCCAGGTGGCGCCCGCTGCGTGCAATCTCCGGCGGCAGGTCCCCCACGGTGATGCAGCTGTCCTCCGCCAGGATGCAGGCGCGGTTGATCACGTTCTCCAGCTGGCGAACGTTGCCCGGCCAGGAATAGGCGAGCAGAAGCTGCTCCACTTCCCGGTCGAGGCGAAAGGCCATTTCCAACCGGTTCTGCTCCGCCACCCTTTCGAGTAGGAAGGCGATCAGCGCGCGGATGTCCCCCGCCCGCTCGCGAAGGGGGGGAATATGGATGTGGAACATCCCGAGCCGAAAGAAGAGGTCCTCCCGGAAACGCCCCTCCCGCACCATCTCCCGCAGGTCGCGGTTGGTGGCGGCGATGATCCGGCAATCCACTCGCCGAGGCTGCTCCGAGCCCACCGGCCGGATGGCCTTTTCCTCGATGGCATGGAGCAGCTTGGTTTGCATCGCCAACGGTAGCTCGCCCACTTCGTCGAGAAACAAGGTGCCCTGATCGGCCTGAAGAAACAGGCCCTTGCGCGCCTTGTCCGCGCCCGTGAAGGCCCCCTTGGTGTGGCCGAAGAATTCGGATTCCAGGAGGTTGTCCGGGATCGCGCCACAGTTCACCGGCAGGAAGACGTTTTCCGCCCGGCTGCTGCCCTCGTGGATGGTGCGAGCCAGGACTCCCTTGCCCGTCCCGGATTCCCCGGTGATCAGCACCGTGCTGGCGGTGGGCGCCACCTTGAAGGCCAGCCGCTCCACCGCCCGCATGGAGGGCGAAGCGAACTGGAAGCTCGGGGCATGGTTGCCCGCCGCCTGCTTGAGGGCCCGGTTCTCCTCCCGCAAGCCCCGCAGGGCCACCACCTTGTTCAGGCGATGTTGCAGTTCCTCGAAGTTGATAGGCTTGAGAATGTAGTCGGACGCCCCCGCCCGCAGGGCCTCGACCGCCGTCTCCATCGACGCGAAGGCGGTGACCATGATGAAGTTGGTTTCGATCCGCGACTCGCAGATCGAGCGGACCAACTCGATGCCATCGCCGTCGGGCAGCTTAATGTCGCACAGGGCCACATCCACGTCTCCCCGGACCAGCTTGGCCGCCGCCTCGGCGCAGGTGCTGGCCTGATCCACCGAATAACCGGCCCGCCGGCAGAAATCAGCCAGGATTTCGCGGATGGCCCGCTCGTCATCGACAATCAATACGTGCATGAAGCAGCTCCCTCAGTGGTAGGGGTAAGCCGACGCATCGGCAGCGCCTGTCCGTGGGTCGTGGGCGGGTGGGCGATATTCCAGCGGGACCCGGACCACGGCGGTGGCGCCATCGTCCGGCGCCGAGGTGAGTTCCAGGGTGGCCCCGATCTCGCGCATCAGCTCCCGCGTCAGCGCCAGCCCCAGCCCGCTGCCCTCGCCGGCGGGTTTGGTGGTGAAGTATTCGTCGAAGGCGCGAGCCTGAGTTTCCGGGTCCATGCCCTTGCCCTGATCGGCGATCGTGATGACCGCGCAATTCCTGTCCACGTGGGTGGCGAGGTCGATGCGACGCCGCTCCGGCGGACAGCCCTTCAGGGCATCAGCCGCGTTGATCAGGAGATTCATCAAGGTCTGGGTCAGGTGGTCCCCCAGGCTGCGCACGGCCGGGAGCTCCGGATCGAGGCTCAGGTGGAACGCGATGTTGCGGAACCGGTGGTCGTAGGCGAGGAAATCCCGGGTCGTCCGCACCAGCTGATTGAGATCGAGCAACTCGAAGCCCTGGGGCCGCGGCCGGGTGAAATCCGCCAGCTGGCGGGTGATCACCGCAATGCGCTGGGTGTGCTCGAGGATCATCCCCGGCTGGCAGGCTCGCCCGTTGGCCGTGCACTGATGGCTGTGGCTCACGTCCCGCATGGTGGAGGCGATGCCGCTGATGGCGGCGATGGGATTGTTGATCTCGTGGGCCAGCTGAGCGGCCAGGGAACCCACCGCCGCCATCTTCTCCCGGTGGAACTGCTCGCGACGCGCCCGCTCGATGTGGCGCTCCCGCTCCCGCAGGCTGAGCTGCATCTGATTGACCGCCGCCATGAGGCCGCCGATCTCGTCCTTTCGCGTCACCTCCAGGGCTTTGCCCCGATAGCCGCCCACGATCGCCATGGCCCGCTCCTCCACCTCCCGGATGTCCCAGGTCATGCGACTGAAGAACTTGGCGATCACCGCCCCCATCACCACGATCCCCAACACCGCCAGGGCCAAGGCCTCCAGGGTCACCCGGTCGTAGGTGGCCCGGTAGTCGTTGAGGAGCATCAGCTTGCGTGCCCGGGCCGCATGGGTGATGGAGTCGAGCTCCGTCACCAACTCGTGGAGATCCTCCCGCGCAATTCCCAAAAGCCCCCGACTGGGCGCGCTGATCAGCTCCAGGGCGATCGCCTGCAATGCGTGGGACAACATCAGGACCCGCGGATGAACCGGGTCTAGCCCTTCCAGCAGATTGCGCGTCGCGTCCACCTCGAATACCGCCGACTGGACGGCCCCGGTGAGCTCCTCGGCGGAGTAGGCGGAGTTCACCGCGAGAAGGGCCCGGGCGATCGACAT
Source organism: Zoogloeaceae bacterium (assembly GCA_016791025.1). Classification (GTDB taxonomy): domain Bacteria; phylum Pseudomonadota; class Gammaproteobacteria; order Burkholderiales; family Rhodocyclaceae; genus JAEUNX01. The sequence continues at coordinate 4,832 of JAEUNX010000173.1, forward strand.
GTTGATCTGGACGAGTTGCTCTTCCTCACGGTGCACCCGCTCCAGCTCATCCACCGCCAGAAGGAGCTTCTGCCGCTCCCCCTCGGTGAAGAACCCCACCCCAGCCGTAAAAAGGATGAGCGCCACAATCGCAATGAGGCCCTTGGCCCGCAGCGACATTCCTTCGCTGAGGCGCGGCGTCGGCAGAATCGACCCACCAACGGCCGCAGTCTCCGGGGGCGCCGAGACCTTCACCGTTGCCGCCAACCCAAGGCGCCAAGGGAAGCCAGTTTCCATTCCATCGCCACCCGCCTTTCGTCTCCAACGGTATGGAACTTGCATTCCAACCTCCCAAGACGGAGCAAAAAAGGTGCCGATTGGCACCGGACACATGCTCCCCTTGGGAAAACATCTGCGGAGGAGGTTTTATTCCATGCTTCGTCGCATCGTTCTGATGTTCTTTGTGCTCTCCATCACGGCTAGCGCCAGGGCCGCCACCCTGGACGAGGCGATCCGCAGCTTCGACGACGGTCGATACCCGGAGGCCGCCCAGCAACTCTTGCCCCACGCAGAGCAAGGCAACGCCACCGCCCAGCAGCGCCTGGCCATCCTCTACTTTTATGGCCGGGGCGTTCCCGAAGACGAGAAAAAGGCGATGGACTGGGCCATCCGGAGTGCCGGCCAGGGCAACCCGGACGCGATGTATCTCATCGGCACCATCTATATGTTTGGCGACCAGGCCCCGAAGACCGTCGACGCGCCAGATCTCGAGGCTGCCAAATGGTTCTTCGAGGGGGCGAGCCGAGGCCACGCTGAAAGCGAATATGGCCTCGGCCTCCTCTTCCTCGCCGGCAAGGGGGTGGTGCAGGACCAGAATGAGGCCATGAAGTGGATCCGCCGCGCCGCCGATCACGGCCACCCCAGCGCCCAGTCGTTTCTCTCCAGCGGTCACAGCCGCTAGCGTTCCTGCCATTCCGGGGAATGGCGTGACTTAGTTCCTCAAGCCCCGGCTCTCCCAAACGTAATCGTCATCAAGCGTGGAACGCCAGCGGCGTTCCACGTCATTGCGGCACACGCTTCACGCAGCCGAAAAGGGCAAACCCGACCGAAAGGCGGGGGCGCAAAGTCACCGGCCTAAAGGGTTATCCCCAGGGCAGCGGGACCGCCGGTTCGAGATCAAGCACGGGTCTTTCCACCGCGCCATCCCCTGCCGTCCGTCCCCGCCCCTTCCTTCCGGTACTTCGCCCACCCAAGACTGCGTGCCCGGTGGCGTCCGCGCCCCCGCCAACGCCCTTGGGGGACCGACATGAAGACCGCCATCCAGCCCTTCCCGCTGCGCCGATTTGCCCTGCTGACCCTGGTGGCCCTCGGCATCGCAGCCGCCCAACCCGCCCCCGCCGCCGACTCGCAAGTCCGCTGGCTTTGCTGGTATGACGGCGAGAGCGGCATCCTCTGCCAGGCCGACCGCAACCCCCAGGGCAGAATGGCGATGACCAACCCCTACGCCCTTGGGGACACCATCTCGATTCCGCTCTTCACCCCGGCGGAAGACATGGATCGGGTCCGGGAACTCGCCCAGGCGGTCATGTGTGGCGCCCGCCCAGGTTGCTCCGTGGATTTCGGCGAGAATCAGGCAGTACTGGCCAGCCTGTCCCTGGAGTCTGCCATCGAGCTTGCAGACCAGTACGACGAAGCCCTGCGGGATTAGGCCGCACCCGCCGCCGACGCGGCGAGCGCCCCGGTTATCCGCGCTGGCCAGTCCGGCGCCGTCCAGTCCCGGGGCCCAACGTAGCGCTGAATCACCTGCCCCCGGGCATCCACTAGGAGGGTCGTGGGCAGCGCCGTGACCCCCAACGCCGTTCCCGCCCGCTGGGCATCCCGTGCCAAGGCCACCGGCATGGTCATGCCATAACGCAGCACGAATTCCCGCACCAGATTCAGATCAGTATCGAAGGACAGGGCTGCCACCGGGATTCCCAACGGTGCTGCGCGGACCGCCAGGGCCTGCAGGGCTGGCATTTCCTCCCGGCACGGTCCGCACCAGGTCGCCCAAACGTTCACCAGTATCGGCGCCCTCCAAGCACTCAGCCGGCCGGCGCTCCCGTCCAGGCCCAGGAGGTCGAGATCGGCGAGGGCATTGGGAACATTGGCCCAGACTCCAGGGGCCAACATTCCGCCGACCAGACCCGTCAGAAAGCGGCGACGATCGATGCCGTCACAGCGGTTTTTTGTAGGTGACGGCGCCACGTAATTCGCCCACCGCATAACCGATGGCCTGGTCGTGGGGGTATTCGCTAGCGATCTGCGCCAAGGTGGCAGGGGAAATCGCCTCCCGGGTGCCGTGGCACGCCACGCAGAACTCGGCCATGGGGATCGCCTTCATGTAGCGGTAGTAGCGCCCCACCGGTTCCTGAACGATCTCGCCGAACTCGATCTGCTCGCCTGACTCTCCGGCCGCCCGGCGGCGGTCGAAGGCTTCCAGGACCTTCTGCTCCCAGGGGTCCGGGCTCCCGAGGGAGGGATTTCGCACCCGCAGGCTCACCCGCTTCACCACCACCCCGTTCTTGCGCGAAAGTGCCGAGGACACCTCCGGCGCCGTGTATTTGCACACCACCACCGACCTCAGGGAACCGGAGAGCTGGTACTCCCGCTTGAGTTCGCCGGAGATCTGGCGCAGGAGCTGCCCCGTTACGTCCCGGGCATCTGCGGTGAGGTTCGCCAGATCGTCAGCCGCCAAGGTAGCAGACGCAAGGCCGAGGCCCGCCATCAGGGAAAGCGCACTCCGGGTCCACATGGCTGCACCCTTTCCAGTTGGAAATGAGAGGACAGGTGTCATGCTACGGCACTTCCCGATCAATCCGAATCTCGACCCCCCGAGCGCCCACGTCCACCTCGACGGCCTGGCCTTCCAGATCCCCCGTTGCAGGTAGCGCGTTGCCGCTGCGGGAGATCCGCGCTCCCACCACCACCCGGGGAAAGCTCGAAAAGCGCATCGCCGGGTTCATGGCAAGGCTGTCGTCGAGAACGAACTCCAGGGGCAGATTCGCCGCCTTCTTGCGCAGGATCGCCAGGGGCATCCTGGGGCCCTGGGCGGCCCGGGCGAAAATGAACACGGTGTCGTCCGGGCGAACCCGGCCCGCGAGACTCGCCGCCACCTGGACCCGTCCGGCCACGGCCCCAGTGGTGGCGCTGGCTGGTGCGGTCGGGCGGGGTGAAGCCGCCACCACCGCCCCACCGCCCAGCCGGGACCGGGCATCGGCGATGGACCCGTTGATGCTGCGGGCAGTGGGTGAATCCGGTGCCACCAGGGGCAGGATGCGCTCCCAGTAGCCGATCGCCCCCTGGTAATCCTGCTTGCTGAAGGCGATGGTGCCCGCCAGGGCCAAAGCCTTGCCGTGGCTCGGGTCCGCCGCCAGGGCACGGCTCACCAGGCCCTCCGGTTCGCCCAGCAGGCTGCGGCCCCGGGCCATGGCCAGGGTGTCGGCATAGTCGGCCAGGATCTGCGGATCGTCGGGCACGCGGGCGCTCACCTCGCGGTAGGCGCCCACGGCCTCTTCGTAACGCCCCAGGGCCGTGTAGGAGCGCGCCAGCATCAACCATCCTTCGGGATCGTCGGGGTTGGCGCGGAGCTTCTGGGCCAGGCCCTCCACCATCTGCTGGACCTGGGCCCGGGTCACCGCATGGCCGGTCGCCGGGGCCGTGCGGGTGTCCACCCCCACGCCCTCCGGGGTACCCAGCAATCCGTAGATGCCAAGCGCCAGGATTGGAAAGGCGATGCCCACACCCAGGGCCAGACCCCGAAGGCGACCCCGGGATTCCGCTGGCGGAGTGGCCGGGGGTTCGGTCAACGTCCGCCGCTCCAGTTCCTGACGCGCTGCCGCGAAGGCGGCTTCGTCGATCTGGCCGCTCGCCCAATCCCGCTCCAATTCCCGCATCTGGTCCCGCAACACATCCAGGTTCACTGCCGAGCGCACCGATCGCCGCGGCGCCTGGCCGCCCAGCACCAGGGGCGGGACCAGGAACAGGAGGGCGCCCAGCAGAAAGAGGGCGGCCACCAGCCAGAAGAGGGTCATGGCGCCGCTCCCGGGTCGGCGCTGCCAAGAATGGCCCGGGCACGGGCCACCTCATCGGCAGTGAGTTCCGGCTCGAACGCCTTGCGCCGCTTGAGCTTGAGGATGAGTACGCCGAGGCCGGCAACGCCGAGGAGGAAAGGTCCAAACCACAACAGGCTCGTGGCCCCCTTCACCGGCGGCCGGTAGAGGACGAAATCGCCGTAACGGGCGACCATGAAGTCGATCACCTCCTCGCGGCTTTTGCCGGCGGCGAGCATGGCGCGGATCTCCTTCTTCAGGTCGAGGGCGAGGCCAGCGTGGGAGTCAGCGACGGTCTGGTTCTGGCAGACCAGGCAGCGCAGCACCTCGGCCAATTCCTGAACCCGGGCGTCCAGGGCGGCGGCATCGCCGGCCACGGGAGCGTCCCCCTGCGCGGACCCTGCCAGGGCGAGGAAGATCACCAGGGGCAGCGCAAAGCGCGTCATCGCCGGGCGCCCTCAGGCCTCGCCCGGCCGGGGGACGGCCAGAGCTGGCGGGACCACCTTGGGCACCTCCGACCCCGCCACGCCCCGGGCGGCCAGGCGTCGGTAACGGCGGTCGCTCGCCGCCAGTAGGGCGCCAAGCGCCATCAGCAGGCAGCCACCCCAGATCCACACCACGAAGGGCTTGTACCAGATGCGCACGATCCAGCTCCCGTCCTCCAGGGCCTCGCCCAGGGCGAGATAGAGATCGCGGGTGACGCCCGTGTCGATGGCCGACTCGGTCATGGGCATCTTCTGGACCAGATAGGTCCGTTTTTCCGGGTGCAGCAGGGCCACCCGGGCGCCATCCCGCGTCACGGAAAAACTCCCCCGCGCCGCGAGATAATTCGGCCCGCGACGCTCGCCGGCGTCATCGAAGCGAAAGGCGTAGCCCGCCAGATCGGCGGAATCGCCAATCCGCATGCGAACTTCGGTGCTGCCTTGGTACCCGCTCACCAGGGTCACGCCGATCACGAAAACGCCGACCCCGGCATGGGCCAGGACCATGCCCCAAAAAGCGGAGGAAAGGCCGCGCAGCCCGGCGCTGGAGCGTGCGCGTGCCCAGACCGCGTAGCCGGTGGCGAGCAGAATCCAGAACGCCAGGGCCAGGCCCAGGGCGATCATGGGCGACCAGCGCCCGCCCAACCACGGCGTCACCACGCCGGCCGCCAGGGCCGCCACCGCCGGGCCTGCCAGGCGGCGCAGCAGATCCGTCCCCTCATGCTGCTTCCAGCGCACCAGAGGCCCGACCCCCATCAAGACCAGCACCGGCACCATGAGGGGCACGAATACCGTCTCAAAGTACGGCGGACCCACCGAGATCTTGCCCAGGCCCAGGGCGTCCAACACCAGGGGGTAGAGGGTGCCCAGCAGCACCGAGGCTGCCGCCACGGCGAGAAAGACGTTATTGGTGAGCAGGAGGGATTCGCGGGAGAGCAGGCCGAAGCCCCCCCCCAGGCCCACCCGGGGCGCCCGCCAGGCAAAGAGGGTGAGGGATCCGCCCACCACCAGCACCACGAGGCCAAGGATGAAGAGCCCCCGCCGCGGGTCGGTGGCGAACGCATGCACCGAGGTCAGCACGCCGGAGCGGACCAGGAAGGTGCCCAGCAGGGAGAGCGAGAAGGCGAAGATCGCCAGCAGCACCGTCCAGCTGCGGAAGGCCTGGCGCTTCTCCGTGACCGCCAGGCTATGCACCAGGGCCGTCCCCACCAGCCAGGGCATGAAGGAGGCG
>JAEUNX010000001.1 GCA_016791025.1 Zoogloeaceae bacterium
GGCCTCACCTCGCCGGGGACCATTGGCGCCGATGTTTCCCACATGAATCTCCACAAGACCTTCTGCATCCCCCACGGGGGCGGCGGGCCGGGCATGGGGCCCATTGGCCTCAAGGCCCATCTGGCGCCCTTCATGGCCGACCACGCGGTGGCGGCCACGGGTCCGGTCGACCGCACCCATGCGGGCCAGGGCGCGGTGTCGGCGGCCCCCTTCGGCTCGGCCAGCATCCTGCCCATCTCCTGGATGTACATCACCCTCATGGGCGGCGAAGGCCTGAAACGGGCCACCGAAGTGGCGATTCTCAACGCCAACTACGTGGCGAGCCGCCTCGCCGAGCACTACCCGGTGCTCTACGTCGGCCGCCAGGGTCGCGTGGCCCACGAGTGCATCCTGGACATCCGCCCCATCAAGGCGGCCACCGGGATCACCGAGGTGGACATCGCCAAGCGCCTGATGGACTACGGCTTCCACGCCCCGACCATGTCTTTCCCGGTGGCCGGTACGATCATGGTGGAGCCCACGGAGTCAGAAGACCAAGGGGAACTGGACCGATTTGTCGCCGCCATGATCAGCATCCGCGAGGAAATCCGCGCGGTGGAGCTGGGAACCTGGCCGGCGGAGGACAACCCCCTCAAGCACGCCCCCCACACCCAGGCCGACCTGGTGGGTGACTGGACCCGCCCCTATTCCCGGGAACAGGCCGCGTTCCCGCTGCCCTGGGTGGCGGAGAACAAGTTCTGGCCTAGCGTCAATCGCATCGACGACGTGTACGGCGACCGCAACCTGTTCTGCGCCTGCGTGCCCATGGAGGACTACGCGGCCTAAGGCTCCCGGGTCGCCTCTGGGGTCAATCTGCCCCCGCTGCCTGAACCCGCCGCCGCCAGGCCGCCACTTCGGGATAGTGGCGGCCCTCGTCCCCCGCCAGGCTGCGGTCCAGGCGCAACAGGGCCTCCAGGGCAGAGGCATCGAGGGCCTGGGGAAACTCGGGCCGCAAGGTCACCCGCAACTCGCCCCGGCCCCCTTCCGGCCGCGGCAGCCCGAACCCGGCCAGCTTCAGTTCCCGCTCCCCACCGCCCGGCCGCAGCGGGACCCGGTGGGTGCCTCCCAGGACCGGAATCGCGACGGCATCGCCCGCGAGCCACGCCAACACGCTTACCGGCACCTCCAGGGCAAGATCGATCCCACGTCGAGTAAACAGCGCGTGATCCCGGTAACGAATCGCCAGGAAGAGGTCTCCCGGCCCATCGGCGGGGCCGGGCCCCTGGCCCTGAAGACGCAGGATCCGCCCTTCCGCGCTGAGGGGCGGCAGGGTGACCGCCAGTTCCCGTGATGCGATTTCCTCCCCGCTTCCTGCGCAGGCCTCACAGCGGGCCTTGAAACGGTATCCCTTGCCCTCGCACACCCCACAGCGCTCCAGCCCCGACGCACGTCGCAATCGCCCGGTTCCGTGGCAAGGTTCGCAGAGCCGAGAGTATTGGAGCGGAACGTCGCCCTCCCCCGCGCACACCGGGCAGGGGTGACGACGCACCACCGTGAAGGTCTTCGTCCCCCCGAGAACCGCCTCCTCGAGACTGACCTCCAGTTCCCCCTCTTCCACCGGACCCCGCGCCGCACCATCGGACTCAAGGGCTTCGGTCTCCACCAACAGCGCGTCGTGGGCAGCCCGGATCAGGCGAAAGCGCTCGGAGGCCTCCGGACTCGGATTGCGGTCGGGGTGCCAGCGCATGGCCAAGCGCCGAAAGGCGCGACGGATCTCGTCAGCCGAAGCTGGGGACGCCAGGCCAAGCACCTGGTGGGGGTCGAAAGTGTCCAAGGGGAAATCGGGAGGGGCAAAATCGGCCCATAGCTTACCGCCTTCGGCCGCCGGCCGCACTGGCGCGTGCCCCCGGGTGGACCCGCTTCCTTTAGAATCCACCCGCCCCCAGGCTTCCCTGTCGCATCCGGAGTTGCCCTTGACCCCCCCGAGTCCCGCCCGCCCCTTTCCCCGCCGCTTCTGGCTGGGTTTTTTTCTGCTCCATCTTCTCGCCCTGGCGGCGCTTGGGCAGTTCATTCGCGGGCAGATGCAGCCGGTGGACCTGCCGGCCTTGCATCTCGACCAAGGCGAAAAGTTGCACTGCGTCTCCTACTCCCCCTATTACCAGCCCGGACAGACGCCCCTGGACCCGTCGGTGCGGATCCTGCGCGAACAAATCATCGCCGACCTCAAAGCCCTGGCCCCCCTCACCGCCTGCGTGCGGATCTATTCGGTCAATCAAGGCCTGGAGCAGGTCCCGGGCATCGCCCAGACCCTCGGCCTCAAGGTACTGCTGGGGGCCTGGATTGGCTTGGAGGCCGATAAAAACCGCATCCAGATCGACACCGCCGTGCGGCTGGCCAATGAATTCCCCGACACCGTGAGAGCGGTGGTGGTCGGCAATGAGGTCCTGCTACGCCGCGAACAAACCGAAGCAGGGCTGAGGACCTACATCGACGAGGTCCGCAAGCGGGTCAAGGTGCCGGTGACCTACGCGGACGTCTGGGAATTCTGGACCCGTCACTCCGATCTGGCTTCGGCGGTGGATTTCGTCACCGTCCATATTCTTCCGTACTGGGAAGACCGACCCGTCGCCATCGAACACGCATTGCAGCACGTCACCGATGTGCGGGCCCTGGTCGTCAAGCAGTTTTCCAAGCCCATTCTGATCGGAGAAACGGGCTGGCCCAGCGAAGGCCGCCAGCGAGAGGCTGCGCTGCCCAGCCGCGCCAATCAGGCCCGCTATCTGCGGGAATTCATCCGAAAAGCCCACGACGAGGGCTGGGACTACAACTTCATCGAGGCCATTGATCAGCCCTGGAAGCGCAGACTGGAAGGCACAGTGGGCGGGTATTGGGGCATCCTCGATACCGACCTAAAACCCAAGTTCTCCTGGACGGAATCGGTCGCGGAGCGCTCCGGGAACCAATGGGTCGTCGTCACGACCCTCACCGGTGCCATCCTGGGGTTCCTTACCAGCCTCGCCGGCGTCATCAAGTTTAGCGGCCGGGGCCGCCCCATCGCGGTGCTTGCCGCCGCCGCCGGCGGGGCCTTTGCCGGCGCGGTGGCGGAGCTCGCCATCGAGCACGCTGGGGTGGCCTACCGAAGTGGCCTTGAATGGGGGGTTCTGATGACCCTCGGGGTGGCCGGTCTGCTGATCCCTTTCCTGGTAGCGCTGTGGGCCGGCTGCCGCCCCCTGACTGGCGGTCTCGCGGCGTGGCGCGAAGGTCGGGGACGGATGCAGTGCGACATCATCAGCCGGCAGATCGCCCTAGTCCGCTTCCTGGTCTTATTTGGCGGCGCCGCCGCCGCCCTGTTGCTCTTCGCAGATCCGCGTTACCGGGACTTCCCGACCCTTCTCTATGCCGTTCCGGCGCTATCACTGGCCAGCCTGGCGATGTTTGCCCCGGCCTGGAACCGGCCGGGTCTGGAGGAGCGCTGCCTGGCAGGCATCATCCTTCTCTGCGGCGTGGGGCGCTGGGTCAGCGAGCCGACAAATCCCCAGGCCATCCTGTGGGCCTCATGCTGCCTGGTGTTGGCCCTGGGCGGAGGCCTTGGGAAGGCGGATCAGGGCGAGCAAGGCGGCCAGGAGCCCCACCGCTGAAGTATCGAAGCAATACAGGATGATGCCGAGCATGCTTGTGATCCAGCCGACCCAAGCCAGCGCCCGGTTACCGGAGAAGAACGCCATCGCTCCGCTGGCCAGGGCCAGCCAGCCCAGCTTGTTGCCTAGGAAGATCCAGACCAGGGCTTCCTTGAAGGTGCAGGCGGCGCCTCGTAGAACCGAGCAATCGGCCGGAAGCCGACCAGCTTCAAGGAGCCCGTAGCGCAGGCCCCAAGCCACAATCAGGGCCACGCCACCGGCGACCATGACTGCCAGCATTCCGGCGCCAAACCGCGCTTCATCCTTTTGCATTGCCGCGACACTCCCCGGGACCAGCCCGACATGATGTTGCAAATTGACCTTCCGCAGCCGAGAAAGACGCTTAGAATCGGCGACCGGATGCCCCGCATGGGCATTGACTTCCGATTGCAGCCAGAGGGCCGCCGAACCTTGCATTCCACTGCACCCGCCGCCGGATTCTCGGCTTATCGCTCCATCGGAGCAATGGTGTTTCCCCGTTCCAATATTGTGAGGGCGGCATGAAAAGGGCTGCCAAGATCACCTTCCGCCTCCTGGGGGCTTTGATCGTCGCCAGCGTGGTCGCGGGGGTCCAGTATCTCCTCTGGTCCCTCCCCAACAAGGGCATCATCGCAAGCGCTGCGGGGATCGGGGTCCAAGGCTTTGCCTATTCGCCCTTCCAGCGGGACCAGGACCCCCTGCGCAAAATCTACCCGAGTGATAACGAAATCACCGGTGACCTGGCGATCATGGCCCAATCGGCGAGCCGGATCCGCACCTACGGATCGATTGAAAACCCGACCGTGGTTCCCCTCGCCGCCAAGCACTCCCTGGAAGTGGCGGCGGGAGCCTGGATCTCGGGCGACATGGAAGCCAATGATCGGGAAGTTGAGGCCGCGGTGACCGCCGCAAAGGCCAATCGCCACGTCAATCGGGTGATCGTGGGCAATGAAGCCTTGCTTCGTCATGACCTCTCCGTTGATGAATTGATTCCCTTCCTGGACAAGGCCCGGCTGGCCCTCAAGGGGAGCAAGAAGCCAATCTCGACCGCCGAGCCCTGGCACGTCTGGCTCAAGAACCCCGAACTGGCCGATCACGTCGACTTCATCACCGTGCACTTGCTGCCCTATCACGAGGGCGTTCCGGCAGGCGAAGCGGTGCGTTACGCCATGCAGCGATACGACGAACTGGCCAAGACCTTCCCGAAGAAGAAGATCGTGATCGGCGAGATCGGCTGGCCCAGCCGCGGCCCGACCCTGGGCGCGGCAATCCCTTCAGTGGAAAACGAGGCCATGTTCATCCGGGAGTTCCTCGCACTGACCCGGGACCGGACCCTGGACTACTACCTGATGGAAGCCTTCGACCAGCCCTGGAAGATCGAGCTGGAGGGCTGGGCCGGGGCTTACTGGGGCATGTACAACGCCGAACGGGAACCTAAATTCCCGCTCGAAGGCCTGATCGTCAATGATGCCCACTGGGAAGAAAAAGCCGCGATTTCAGCAGCGATTGCCTTTATTCCGATGGTTCTGGTGGCCTTTTTCCTGCGCGGCTGGGGCATCCTTGGCCGGCTCTGGAGTGCAATGCTCATCCAGGCCTGCGTTACCACCCTGGTCATCGGCCTGTCGGTTCCCGCCGATTACTATCTTACCGACCGGGACATGATCGGGCTGATGGTACTGGTGGTATCCACCTGCCTCACCGCCGCCGTGTTGCTTTCCCATGGATTCGAGTTCGGCGAGGTGCTCTTCAAGGGCAGGTGGAAGCGGCGCTTTTCCCCGCTGCCACCGCTACCGCCGGAGGAGGAGCCCTTCATGTCCATCCATCTGGCTTGCTGCAATGAGCCGCCGGAGATGGTCATCGCCACCATCGAAAGCCTTGCCAACCTGCACTACACCAACTACGAAGTGTTGGTCATCGACAACAACACCCAAGACGAGAAGCTGTGGAAGCCGGTGGAGGACTATGTCCTCTCCCTTAACCGCCCCGGCTTCCGCTTCTTCCACCTTTTGCCGTGGCCCGGCTTCAAGGCCGGCGCCCTCAACTTCGCCCTGAAGGAAACGGACCCCCGGGCGGAAGTCGTGGGGGTGGTGGACGCCGACTATGTGGTGACCCCTGATTGGCTCTCTTCCCTCGCGCCCCACTTCAAGATCAATGGGGTGGCGGTAGTCCAGGCACCCCAGGCTCATCGCGACTGGGAACAACAGCCCTTCCGCCGCATGTGCAATTGGGAGTTCGACGGTTTCTTCCGCATCGGCATGCATCACCGCAACGAGCGCAATGCCCTGATCCAGCATGGCACCATGACCCTGGTAAATCGCAAAGCCCTCGATGACGTGGGCGGCTGGTCTGAATGGTGCATCTGCGAGGACACCGAGCTGGGCCTGCGCCTCATCGAAAAAGGCTTTGAGACCCGCTATGTGGATCACATCCTCGGCCGAGGGCTGACCCCCGCTGATTTTGCCGCGATCAAGAGCCAGCGCTTTCGCTGGGCCTTTGGCGCGATGCAGATTCTGAAAGGCCACCTCAAGTACATCCTCGGCCCCAGCCGGCTCAATCTCGCCCAGCGTTACCACTTCCTCACGGGCTGGTTTGCCTGGTTCGGTGACGCCCTCCAGCTGGTGTTCGCCTTCGCCTCGATCCTATGGACCCTGGGAATCATGGTCGCACCCAAGTCCTTCAGCCTTCCGGTCACGGCCCTCGCCTTGCCCATTCTAGGCTTCATGGCCTTCAAGGCCGCCCTCGGTCCCATCCTTTATCGCCGCACTATGGACTGCCCTTGGCTGGACATCCTTGGAGCTTCCGTCCTCTCGGTGGGCATTTCCCACGCTATTGCCCGCGGTATCTTTGCCGGAGTGGTGAAGAAAAAGGGCGAATTCGTGCGGACCCCCAAGGGATGGAAAGCCAAGGGCGCCTTCGCCTTCTTCGCCCCGATTCGGGAAGAGCTTGGTCTCCTTGTTGCCCTTCTGTTGTCGGCCTGGGGTATGGCCTTCCTCCATGGCGCTGCCAACTTTGAAAGCCGCATCTGGATCGGAATTCTGCTCCTGGAGACGATTCCCTACTGGTCAGCCATTCTGTGTCAGGTTGCCGCCTATTGGCCCGAGGGCAAGTCCGCATCGGAACCTTCCACCGGCGGCGTCGCCGCCTGAGACGGAACGCGGCATCAAGGAATGAACGGCAACGTGATCTCGTCGCTGCGGCGCACCCCTGTGGTGTAAGTACGGCAAAGGTCCAGAAAGGCCGCCATCCCGGCGGTCCGGTATTTGTGGCGATGCCAGACAAAATTGAAGTGGCGTCCCAATTTCAGGTCTGGACATTCGATTGGCACGAGGCTGCCCCGTCGGAATGCCTCCCGCAGCGCTAGGCGTGAGATGCAGCCCAGGCCCAGCCCCGACTCGACCGACCGCTTGATCGCTTCGGTGTGTTCGAGTTCTAGGCGGACCCGGGGACTGCCCTCCAGGGACGCCACAGCTTGGTCGAAGGTGGCGCGAGTGCCTGACCCGGCCTCCCTCAGGATCCAAGGCTCCGACACCAACTGGGACCATCGCGCCCATCCCGCTCCGGCGAGGGGATGGCCCGGCGGCGCAAAGACCACCAGATCGTCGGCTACCCAAGGCTCCACCTCCAGATCGGGATGATGGCAGGCGCCTTCCACTAACCCCAGGTCCAAATCAAACCGGAGCAGGGCCTCCAAAATCGCGGTGGTGTTGTGAACGCGCAAATCGATATGGGACTCGGGGTAGCGCTGGAGGAAATCGGCCACCACCAGGGTCGCCAAATAGTTTCCGACGGTGAGGGTGGCACCGATCGCAAGGTCCCCGAATACCGCATGACGCGTGAGAAGGCCCTCGATCTCGTCGGCCCGATCCAGTAGCGCCACCGCCCGGGGGAGCAGGTCCCGCCCCACGGCATTGAGCCGCAACGATCGCCCAATCCGATCGAACAACTGCACCTCGAACTGGCGCTCAAGCTCGCCGAGTGCGGTGCTGGCGGCCGATTGCGACATGGCCAAACGGTGGGCAGCGCCTGAAACAGTGCCATCCTGGGCAACGGCGACAAACACTTCAAGCTGGCGCAAAGTGAAATGCATATCTACTCCACAGATTTAGCATATCTGAAATATACATTTTACGGATATGAGAGTGCCAATTAGACTGCCGCCATAGTCTTAAAATTACGTTGGAGCTGATGTCATGAGCAGTCTGGTTACTGAGAAGGTGCTTGATGTCCACCATTGGAACGACACCCTTTTTTCATTTCGTACGACCCGAGATCCGGGCCTTCGGTTCGAAAATGGCCAATTCGTCATGATCGGGCTCCAGGGCGAAGGACGGCCGCTGATTCGGGCCTACAGCATTGCCAGTCCGAACTATGAAGAGCACCTGGAGTTTTTCAGCATCAAGGTCCCTAACGGTCCGCTGACTTCCAAGCTCCAGCATCTGCAGGCCGGCGACCCCATCGTAGTCAGCAAGAAACCCACCGGGACGCTGGTCCTGCATGATCTGCGGCCGGGCAAACACCTGTACCTGTTCTCCACCGGAACCGGGCTCGCCCCGTTTCTCAGCGTGATCCAGGATCCGGAAGCCTATGCCCGCTTCGACAAGGTTGTGCTGATCCACGGCGTGCGCCACGTTTCCGAGCTGGCCTATGCCGAATTCATTACCCGTCACTTGCCCGAGAATGAGTTCTTCGGCGACGAAGTGCGGGACAAGCTCATCTACTACCCCACTGTGACGCGGGAAAAATTCCGCAATCAGGGGCGCCTGACCGATCTCATCGAGTCGGGCAAGCTCTTTGAAGACATCGGCCTGCCCGCCCTAAACCCGGAGGTGGATCGGGTGATGATCTGTGGCAGTCCGGGCATGCTCAAGGACAGCTGCGCACTGCTAAATGCGCGGGGATTCCGCATCTCTCCCCACATTGGCGTACCCGGTGATTATGTGATTGAGCGGGCATTCGTCGAAAAGTAGGAAGCTGGGCGGGGATTAGGCTCCATTCTCCCCACCCCCCTCGACCCGCCCACGCCCCGCGCATTTTGCGCGGTACATGGCGGCGTCAGCCCGGCTGACCAGGGTCTCATCGTCCAATCCGTCCTCGGGATAGATCGCAAAGCCGATGCTGGCCGAGAGGCGGATTTCCTTATCGGCGACGAGAATCGGTCGCTCCAGGGCCTCAATGATCTTGCTCGCCACGGCACGACCCGCCCGGGGGGATTCAAGTTCCGGGAGGATCACCAGAAACTCGTCGCCACCGAGCCGGCCGACGGAATCCGAGCTACGCAGCCCTTCCCGGATGCGATCGACCGTCGCCATCAACACCTGGTCACCCACCCCGTGACCGAAGCTGTCGTTCACTTCTTTGAAGTAGTCGAGATCGATGAACAGCAACCCCACCCGACGCCCGTAACGATGGGCCAAGGCGAGGGCCTGGACCAGACGTTCCCGAATACTCAGCCGATTCGCCACGCCGGTAAGGACGTCATGGGTGGCAAGGAAATGGATCCGCTCCGCCGCCACTTCCCGCTCGGTGACATCCGTCAGGACCATGGTCGCCCCCAGGAATTCATCGTCCGGCCCCCGCAAAGGTTGGTCAGACACAAGAACCACCCGGTCCGGTCCGCTCCCTCCCACGAGCCGCATCTGATAAGTCTGACCATCGCCCGATTCGAGCCGGCAGCGAATCGCCACTGGGTCGCCGTGGGGGTCGGCTTGGAAAAATTCAAAGAATGAAGCCCCGACAAGCGCCGCGGCCGGCCGGCCGATCCATTCGGCCAGGCGTGGATTGACGAAGGTAAGGCGCATGTCACGGTCCACCGCGCAGATGCCGTCCCGGGAAAGGTTCACCAGGGTCCCATACTGCGCTTCCCGCAGCCGCACCGACTCGCCCAATTGGCGCAGCCGACGAGCCTGGCGACGGGCATTGAATAACAGGCCCGTTCCCACCACCATCGAAATGGCGAGGAAGGCGACCACGGCCAAGTCCGGGCCGAAGCCAGGTTGCTCCAGGCCCGCACCCGGCGGCAACTCAAAAACCAGCGTCCACCGCCGCCCCGCCACCAGCATGGGATTCTCATAGCGCAAGCTCGTTCCACTTGCCACCGGAAAAACCCCTTTCGAACCGATCGGATTGCCATTGTCGAATAGCAGAGCATCGGCACTCGGGCGATCCCCGTCGAAAATCTGCACCCGCAAACCATCGGCGCGCCCGCCCAGCACGGATAAGATGAGGTCCTCCATCTGGAAGGCGCCATAGACCCAGCCAAAGAAATTTCGCCCCTGGGTACCCGCCGGATTATTGAGGCCCAGGAACAGCAAGGCACCCGGGCGAGGATGGGCCGCATCGCCCTGCTGCAGGCTGACTTTGCCGGATAGTGCCGGTTCGCCACTCGCCTCCGCGGTGAGCATGACCGCGCGACGGTCTGGGTGGCTGGCCGCATCGTAGCCGAGCACTCGCAGATTCTGCGGATTTTCAGGTTCCAGGTAGGTCACCGCCATGACGCGATCGCCAGGATTGCTCGGCCACACGCGGTAGTTTGACTGCCCCTCTGCCCGCAACGCCGCCTCATGGGCAGGGATCTCATCGGGGCGAAGGTCACGGCAGAACCCGAGGCCCGCAACGCCTGGATAGTCCCGGTAGAGATTCAGGCCCTCTACGTACTGCCGCCAGGATCGGCGGTTGAGCTGATCCCCGGTCGAAAAGAGTGCCCGAGCCCCTCGAAGCACCAAGCTATAGGTCGCGATGCGATCCCGAATGGCCAGACTGATGGTGTTGGCGTCGCGGGCCAGTTTCGCATAGCGAGCCTCTTCCCAGCGCTGCTGCTGCTCGCGCCAGGCAAGGCCTAAGAACATCAAACCGAGAGCCAGGGCAAAAAGTGTCGGCAAGACGACCCCTAGGAGCCCTTCGCCCCGCTCTGGCGGATCTGCCGGATTGCCATCAACCCTGGGCATGACCACTCCGGTTACCTCCGCGTTGATTCCCTACTCTAATTGTGGGCTTTACGGGGCCGAATGGGCCAGCTAGTTCGCCCGAAGCGATGAATCCGTCGCGCCCGCTTGCAACCCCAGGCCGCTCCGGTAAGCTTCGCCCCTTTCCGATGCACCAGGTTCTGTTGCCATGGCCCAATACGTGATGTCGATGCTCCGCGTGAGCAAGGTGGTTCCCCCCAAGCGCCAGATCATCAAGGACATCTCCCTGTCCTTCTTCCCGGGCGCCAAGATTGGTCTCCTGGGCCTGAATGGCTCGGGAAAATCCACCGTACTGAGGATCATGGCGGGCGCGGACAAGGAGTTCGACGGCGAAGTCCAGTGGCAGCCTGGCGTCTCCATTGGCTACCTGCCCCAGGAACCCCAGCTCGATGCCGACAAGACCGTCCGGGAGGAAGTCGAATCGGCCCTGGGCGCGGTGATGGAAGCCAAGCAGAAGCTGGAGGAAATCTACGCCGCCTACGCCGAACCGGACGCCGATTTCGACAAGCTGGCGGAGGATCAGGCGAAGTACGAAAACATCCTCGCCACCGCCGGAGCGGACACCGACACCCAGTTGGAGATCGCTGCCGACGCGCTCCGCCTGCCCCCTTGGGAAGCGAAGATCGGCCCGCTTTCCGGCGGCGAGAAACGCCGGATCGCCCTGTGTAAACTGCTTCTGTCCAAGCCTGACATGCTGCTGCTGGATGAACCCACCAACCACCTGGACGCCGAATCCGTGGAATGGCTGGAACAGTTCCTCACCCGCTTTCCGGGCACCGTCGTAGCCGTCACCCACGACCGCTACTTCCTCGACAACGCCGCCGAGTGGATCCTCGAACTCGACCGCGGCCATGGCATCCCCTGGAAGGGCAACTACTCCTCCTGGCTGGAGCAGAAGGGCCAGCGCCTGGAGCAGGAGGCCAAGCAGGAAGCCGCCCACATGAAGGCGATGAAGACGGAACTGGAATGGGCGCGCTCGAACCCCAAAGCCCGCCAGGCCAAAAGCAAGGCCCGTCTGGCGCGCTACGAAGAGATGGCGAGCGTCGAATACCAGCGCCGCAACGAAACCCAGGAGATCTTCATCCCGCCGGGCGAGCGTCTCGGCGACAAGGTGATCGAGTTCAATGGCGTGACCAAGGCCTTCGGCGACAAGCTGCTGATGGACAAGCTCTCCTTCAGCATCCCGCCCAACGCCATCGTTGGCGTGATCGGCCCCAACGGCGCCGGCAAATCGACCCTGTTCCGCATGATCCAGGGCCAGGACAAGCCCGATGCTGGCGAGATCGTCGTCGGACCCACGGTCAAGATCGCCGCGGTGGACCAGTCCCGCGCGGGGCTCGCCGACGACAAAACGGTGTTCGAAGCCATCGCCGAGGGGGCCGACATCCTCACCGTCGGCAAGTTCGAGATGCCCAGCCGCGCCTACATCGGCCGCTTCAACTTCAAGGGCGGCGACCAGCAGAAGGTCGTCGGCAAACTCTCCGGTGGGGAGCGCGGCCGGCTACACCTCGCGAAGACGCTCATCGCCGGCGGCAATGTGCTACTCCTCGACGAACCCTCCAACGACCTCGATGTGGAGACCCTGCGGGCCCTGGAAGATGCCCTGCTGGAATTCGCCGGTTGCGCGCTGATCATCAGCCACGACCGCTGGTTCCTGGACCGCATCTGCACTCACATCCTGGCGGCCGAGGGGGACTCCCAATGGACCTTCTTCGCAGGAAACTACCAGGAATACGAGGACGACAAGAAAAAGCGCCTGGGGGAAGAAGCCGCCAAACCCAAGCGCCTGCGCTACAAGCCCATCAGCCGCTAAACCACCTTCACACCAGCCGGGAGCTAGCGCCCGCTCCCGGCAGTGGGCGAATATCAGGAACTGCGGGGGAGCTCCGAGGGGCAGCCTGGCCCTCGATGGGAGCACGCCTGAAGGTTCATGCCCTTACTGATGCACAGGCACTGAACGCTATCCCCCACGGTCAAGCCGATATCGGCCGGGTCCCCGGCTTCGAAGTCATCCACCTTCGCCAACTGCAGAAAGCGCACCGCCGACCCCAGGCTGCGAAATAGGGTCACGCTACCATCGGTGCCGCAAAGCCATCGCTTGTCCAGCGTCAGCGCGTAACAGGCGCCCTTTACACCGGCCACCGGATGAATTCGAACATTCCGCCCCGTTCCGACCACCCGGGGGCTCTGAACCATCTCCAGCCATGTCGCTGGACGCACCTGCATTTCCATTCCCTTCCTCCTCCTGGCTACCGCTTGCCGGGCGGTCTATTGCCGCGCCGGTCATGTCATGAAGGCCTGGGACGGAGCCGCCCCAGGCACTGGACTGCCTTCTACCTTCTTTTTAGCAGATAGACAAACCTTTCCATCAAAGGAATGCAAAAAACTCCTCAATCCTGCGGCGCTATACTCCCCTCTCACACCAAAGGAGACTTGCCGGATGAAGCTGGAAACCTTGGCCGTGCACGGCGGCTACACCCCCGACCCGACGACCCGCGCCGCAGCGGTGCCGATCTACCAGACGACCTCGTACGCCTTCGACAGTACCCAGCACGGGGCCGATCTCTTCGACCTCAAGGTCCAGGGCAATATCTACACCCGGATCATGAATCCCACCCAGGACGTGCTCGAAAAGCGCGTCGCAGCCATGGAAGGGGGCATTGCCGGTCTGGCCCTGGCGTCGGGCCAGGCCGCCATTACCTACGCCATTCAGACCATCGCCGAAGCCGGCGACAACATCGTCTCTGCCTCGACGCTGTATGGTGGCACCTATAATCTGTTCGCCCACACCTTTCCCCAGATGGGAATCCAGGTGCGGTTTGCGGACTATCGGGATCCCTCCAGCTTTGAGCCCCTCATCGACGAGCGCACCAAAGCCCTGTACTGCGAATCCGTCGGCAATCCCCTGGGCAACATCACCGACTTCGAAAAGCTCGCCGACATTGCCCACCGCCACGGCATCCCGCTCATCGTCGACAACACCGTGCCCTCCCCCTACCTTTGCCGGCCAATCGAGCACGGGGCAGACATCGTGGTCCATTCCCTGACCAAATACATCGGCGGTCACGGCAACAGCATCGGCGGAATGATCGTCGATAGTGGAAAATTCCCCTGGGCCCAGCACAAGGCCCGCTTTCGCCGCCTCAACGAGCCCGACGTGTCCTACCACGGCGTGGTCTACACGGAAGCCTTGGGGCCCGCGGCCTTCATCGGTCGCGCCCGGGTCGTACCCCTGCGCAACATGGGCGCCGCCATCAGCCCCTTCAACGCCTTCCTGCTCCTGCAAGGCATCGAGACCCTGGCGCTCCGGATGGACCGCATTTGCAGTAACGCGGTCAAGGTGGCCGAGTACCTGCAGGGCCACGCGAAAGTCAATTGGGTGAATTACGCCGGGCTACCAGAACACAAGGACTATGGACTGGTGGAAAAGTACATGTCCGGCCGCGCGTCGGGGATCCTCTCCTTCGGCGTTGCTGGCGGACTGGAGGGCGGCACCCGCTTCCAGGATACCCTCCAGCTTGTCACCCGCCTGGTGAACATCGGCGACGCCAAATCCCTGGCCTGCCACCCCGCGTCCACCACCCACCGCCAACTCGGCCCTGACGAGCTCGCCAAAGCCGGGGTCTCGGTGGACATGGTGCGCCTGTCCATCGGCATCGAACACATCGATGACATCCTCGCCGACTTGGAGCAGGCTTTGGCCGCCGTGTGATTTGAACCTCCGGCGCATGGTGCCGCGGCACCATGCGCCGGAGGCTTGCCGGGCAAATGTGACGGAAGGTGCCACGTCCCTTTGGCCTTACCCTTGCTGCTCGCCCAACACCCCTCTGATTTCGCCCGCCGCACGGCGCGGCGCAAGTGAAAATGGACGTTCGACCGCAACGAAAAGAGCCGCCGCTGCCACCAGGGTCAGGGCGAACATGGGTGGCAAGAGGCCCCAGAATACCCAAATGCCATGCTGGCCGGCCGGAATTATCAGGGGAAGGATGAAGAATGCTGCCTTTAAGGTGAGGCCATGGAGGAGATAGTAGGAGTAGCTCATATTTCCGAGCCAGCGGAGCGGAGCCCACGAGAACGCTTGCGGAAGCCAGCCTGAAGGCTCCCGAAAACAGGCTAGGCAAAGCACAAAAAACGCACCAAAAAGGATGCTGATCTTCAGCGCAAAACCACTCGGACCTGGCAATGGCAGAAGGGTAGCCAAGAGACCCAGCACCAATGCCAAACAGGCAAGGACGCCATTCGGATTGGGAACCCGGGCATTTCCCATGGCCTCGCAAAGCAGGATCCCGGAAATAAACATGACCAGCCGCACCGGGCCTCCGATCAAGGCAGCACTGAAAAGCATGGCAGCAGCCAATGCGCCAAAGAAGGCTGTGCGCCAGACGGAGGACCTGGACCGCAGCCTGAAGATAAGCATAATCAAGGGAATGGCGAGGTAATAGAACATCTCGTAGCTGAGAGACCAGGCCACCGAAATCATCGGCTCAATAGGAAATAGCCCGGGTAGGAGCAGGAAGTTCTGCAGAAGGTAGAGCAGCGCTTCAGATTGAGACGTTGGAATCTTGTTCTCCTCTGGAAAGACGAAGGAGAGCAAAACGTACACTCCAAACACCATGACGAAGGCGGGATAGATCCGCTGAACTCGCCTGGCCATAAAGCGGAGGAAATTCTGTGGACGAATGATTAGCGAACCGTAGATAAGGTAGCCGCTGAGCACAAAGAACAGATCCACGCCGGCATTCCCAATGGTGTGCATCGCGCCGACAAGGGGCAGCAGACCAGAATGCTCACCAATCCACGGTTCCACCAACGTCACATAATGCACAAGGAAGACAAGGAGGACGGCAAAGCCACGCAAGCCTTCCATGGGACGGACATTGTGGCATCCACCACCACGGCCCAACTCGAAGCGCTCTCTTGCCCAGTCCAGCACCCTAGCCCCCAATCATTCATTGCAATTCAGCGGGTTATTCTTCCAGAGTCTTTACGTTGGCCGCATCCAACTCCGTCGCTGATTCGGCAACAACCTCCCATTTTTGATTGGACTGGAAGCGGCATTTAGAGCATTGAGCGTTGTCAATGGGTTACTTGGACTCAGATACGCTTTGCAACCAATAGGCGCCCTACCTTGGGCCACGACAATTCTGGGCCTGGGCGTGAGGAGCAGCCCCAAACTTCCTAAGCAATTTCACAGCTTGTCTGCAGTCTCATCGACCATGGCCTTCGGAACATTCCGCAAATCGCGCCAACTCCAAATCCAATCCGGTTACCCCTCCTGCATCATGCGTCGAGAGGGTGATTTCTACCCGGTTATAGACGTTGAACCACTCGGGATGGTGGTCCATCTTTTCCGCCTTGAGCGCTACCCGGGTCATGAAGGCGAAGGCGGCGTTGAAGTCCGGAAAGCGGAAGACCTTGGTGATTGCGTCGCGCCCCGCCACAAACGTCCATCCAGGTAGATCCGCCAAAGCGGAGGCGCGTTCGTCGGGAGTGAGTAGGGCGCGGGCCATGAGCAATCCTCCTGTCACTTGATGGCGAAATCGACCCGGCTGGATTTGACCGAGGGATCCTTGCCGTCGGCCTCCATCCGGGGAGCGAGGACGAAAAGCCGTTCCGGCGCAACCTTGCCCTCGCTGGTCAGCCAATCCTCCACGCGCTGGGCCCGGCGCTGGCCGAGACTGCGCAGATCCTCGGCTCCGACGGCGGTGTTTTGCAGCAAGAGCGACTCCATCTCGGCGTCTGGCAGGTCTTTGGCCAGTCCGATGAGGTTACGCGGCTTCTTGAAATCGCCGTCCTTGTACACCCGCTTGAGGAGCGCGGAGTATTCCGCCGGAGCAATGAGTACATCGTCTAGCGACGGCGCGGCCTCCCCTTTCTTGACCAGGTCCTTGATCTTTAGGGCGGCCATTCGCTGACGAATCGCTTCCCGCTTGAGGCCTTCCACGTCGGTGGCGGGATCGACACGACCGGCGAACTCGACCTTCAAGGCGGGGCGGTCGCCCAGGGCCTTGGAAATGGCGCTGAGCTTTTCAAGAGCAGTGGGAGAAAGCGCGGCTAGGCCAGCGTCGAACTGAATGTAGGATAGATCCGCCCCGCCGGCAAAGAGCGATCCGAGAAGACTGAACGGCGCAGTAACCGCCTTGACGATCAGATTGACCAAAGCCCGGAAGACAATGCCACCCACCGAAAATTGCGGGTCGTCCAGGGAGCCACTGATCGGAAGGTCGATATCGATTTCGCCCCGCCCATTCTTGAGGAGCGACACCGCGAGTTGCACTGGCAGCTTGAGGGCGTCCGGGCTCTCCACCTTGTCGCCGAAGGTAAGTTGGTCGAGGAAGATGTGGTTGGTGGCGGTGAGCTTACGGTCCTCGACCTTGTAGCCCAGCATGGCAGAGAGTTTGCCCTTTTCGATGCCATAGCCCACGTACTTGCCGGAGTAGGAAGATAGGCCGGGCAGGTCGAAGCCCTTCATCTCGGCGCGGATGTCCAGGTAACGATCCTGGCGGAAGGGATTCAGCTTGCCCACCACGGTGACCGGCGCCGAATTATCCACCTTACCCGCCAAGTCGAGCTCGGCGATTGTGGACGGGTCCGACGAAAGCCCGGCGACGGTGCCCGCCATCCCCGTGAGATTGGCATCGTAGTTGGGCTTGATGAAGCGGTCGCTGTAGGCAATGTTGCCGCCTTTGAGGACGATGCGGTCAATGCGAATTGGCGGTGGCGGTTCAGGGGGCGGGGCCACCTGCCCTTCGGCATGACCCTCGGTAGGCCGTTTGACCTCCACCAGGGGTGCCGTGCCCTCCTTGACCACCGGAGCCCGCTTCTTGCCCTCGATTTCGTCTTCCTGGCGGGCCGTGATCTCCCGCAGATTGAGCTCTCCCTTTTCGCTCAGGATCAGGCGAGTGTAGAAATCAGTAAGGGCAATCTCCCGAATCACCAGGGCAAAGGGCGCGAGGCGCAAGTCCACCTGGGCAAAGCTGAAGGACTTCCATTTTACGAAGTCGCTGGCACTGATCCGGTCGATGGCTGCGAAATCCTGGAATCGCACATCACCGCGAAAGCCGCCCTTGGGCGGGCCGCCGTTGGCGGGGACCTCAAGGGCCAGCTTGCCACGACTGGTGAGGCGGCCGCGGGAAAGACTGGCATAAAGGTATTCACTCAAATAGGGATTCGCAGGCAGCAGGTCCACCCCCTGCAAATCCAGATCGAGATCCGCGGTGAGGGGAGCGAGCCCGACCTGCCCACCGATCTTCACCTTGCCGTTCTTGTTGATGCGGGAATCCAGACTCACTCGGGCCTTGTTCCCCGGCTTGGAAGAAAATCCCTGCACCGAGATGCCGAGCTGCTCGGCCAACATCACCACTGGCCGCTCGACGGTCCGGTCCTCCAGCCGAACCGAACTGCCCTTGAGGGCCAGTTCCGCCAACGACACCGTCCACTCGGGCTCCGCCTTGCTTCCGCCACCGCCCTTGCCTCGCGCCGGCGGCGTGGGACGGGCGGTGGCCTTGGGGGCCTCCCCTGCCTCCGGCCCCAAGAGGTCCAAGGCATCCAGCCGCCCACCCTTGTTACGAACCAGGGCCAGCTGGAGCGCATCGACGCCAAGTCGCGCAAGGCTCACTTGCCGGGCTGCCACGTCGATCGCGCCTTCGGCCATTTCAAGCCGGCCTAGCTTGAAGAGGGCATCTTTCGCGCCCTGCCGCCGTACTGCCAAGTCCGCCAGGGCGGCGCTGGGGAGGCTCAGGTGAATAGCCGGGGCCCCTTCCCCGGCCGCAAACTTGTACCCCAGTTGCGCTTCCAGTTTGCCACCTTCGATGGAACCGCCGGGCAATGCCGGCCGCAGGTAAGCACCAAAACGAGCAAGGTGGAGACTCGCCAGAGTGATCGACCCGCTGGCCTGTAGCGGCGCAAGCTGCAACTCGCCCAGGTGGGTGAATTTTTCACCCTGATCCATCGCCAGCGAGACCTGAACCTGAGCCGTGGCGCCGGCATCGTTGCTCAGCCCCACCACCGTGGCCGCCAGGGGCTGAACCCGGGCGACAAAGGCGGGTTGGACGGCAGCGTCGTGGACCGTCACGTCACCTTCCACCAACTCAATCCGGTCGACCTGGAAGGTGAAGGGCGGCGCCGGCGCCACGGGTGCAACCGGCACCGGCGCCGCAACGACGGCGGCCGCCGGCGCTGGAACTGGCGCCGGCAAGAGTTCAAGAAGGTTGAGCCCGCCCGCTTCCGAGCGCTTCAGCGCCAGCTCGGGATGCTCGAGCCTGACCTGTGCCAGGTGGAGCTTGCGGCCCAGGAGATCTGCATCGGCGATCTCAAGCCCGAGCCGATCGAGCTTCACCACCGGCTGTCCTGCCTTGTCCTGAACTTCCAGCGCGGCAAGAGTCACCGACCCCTTGAGGCCCACCCGAGGGGGCCCGTCCTGGGGCTGGCTAAAGCGGAGGGTGAGATCGGTCGAGAGCCGGGCACTGGGAATCTTGAAGGCAGGTTCAACGGGGCTATAAGCCACGTAGGGCGTCAGGTCCAGAGCATCCAACCCAATCGCAAGAGTCGTGTCACGCCCGGCGGCGAAGGGCAACGTGGTGCCGTGGACGCCAAAGGGCCGCCCGTTGATCCGGGCCTTGATCACCGGCTCGACATGCACATCCACCTGCGACGGAATGCTGGAAATAAAGGGCACCCCGATCTCCAGATCCTCGATCTTATGGACTACGCCTTCTGCCTGGTCATCGAAGGTGATCCGGCCACCCTTGAGCTGAATGTTGTAGACCGCGAACCGTAGCGGCTCGCCCGGGGGCGCCGGGGTCTCCGGAGGCGCGAGGGCCTGGTCAATCAAGTCTTGCCAGTTATAGCGCCCGTCGTTGCCCCGCCGGATGACAACCCTGGGCCCTTCGAGACTTACCTCGCCCAGGACCGGACCGCGGCGAAATAGGGACTGCAATTCCACATTGGCATATAGTCGGTCAAACCCCATTGCCTCTGCGCCACCCGCCGGCTCGCTGATGCTGAGCCCCGACACCGTGGCCGATAATGCGAAGGGGTTGATACGAACCCCCTCCACCCGCACCGGCCGATGCAACTGAGCCGACAGCACGTCTTCGGCGGTCTTTCGCACCCAGGGTGGCGCCACCAGAAATCCGAACACGGCCACCAGGGAAACGAGGATCAGGAAAGCAACCAGAAGCCGCCGGTGGCGGTGGGCACGGGCTGATATAAAGCCCTGCACTTGGCTGGCAGAAGGGAGAGGCATGATGCGGGCGATCAGTCGCGGGGAGCCTAGCTTATCAGTGCGCCCCGGCGACGGGAATGACCGTCTGTCGGCCCCCTATCGGGTCGCCCGCCCGCGGGAAATTCCCCCGCCCTGACCACCCCCTGCCGCCTCTGGCTCCAGGGGACGGAACACCCACTCTGCATAGCTGCGGGCAGCCTCGGACTGCTCTCCTAATTCGGGGGGGAGATCATGGGTACGGATCGGCTCCCCGGGGGCGAGACTGTAGACGCCAAGGATCTGCCCGCCTTGCTGGACCAGACCCCACTTGGCCTCGCCGGTAAAAGGATCGCGGTAAATCCGCCGCAAATGGCGGACCGGGAACGGGAACCGCTTGTCTTCCACCAGATCCGCCAATCTGGCTGGATAGATCGCCTGGGGCCCGGTCTGGCGATAGTGGGCCAAGGCACGGGCCATTTCTCGCCCGATGGCAAGGAGCTGCTCTTCCCGCTCCCGCTGGACTGCCTGCCGCCAAACCACCCCGGCTTCCGCGACCAAAAGCCCCAGCCCTGCCACCAGGAACAGCACGAGAAGATAGGTGTAGCCCCGCTCGCCACGGCCGTAAACCGGAAAGTTTAGCCCCTGCCGGGCATGACAAGATTTCATCGCGCCCCTATGATCCGTCCCACCGACTCTGGCCGCAATCGCCCGATGCCCCGTCTCCGCCAAAGCCTCATTACCATGCTCCTCACGTCCAACCTGGCGGCCGCATTGCCCGCCTCGGGCGCGAGTCTGTATGGTTTCGAAGACGAAGACGGCGTCGCGCATTTTGGCGACGCGCCCACTGACCGACGATTCCGGCTCCTCTATCGGGAAGCCGCCCCGCGCCGCACCGGCTTGCCCGCGGGCAAAGTGCCCTCGCCTCCCGGTCACATCGCCCCTCTGATCGGCGCCGCCGCCCGCCATTCGCAAATGGACCCGGCCTTGATCGAAGCCGTGGTGCGGGTGGAAAGCGGGTTCAATGCCGCCGCAGTCTCCCCCAAGGGCGCTCAGGGCTTGATGCAGTTGATGCCCGCCACGGCAAGGCGCTATGGTGTGGAGGACCCCATGGACCCCGCCCAGAATTTGCTGGGCGGCGCCCGCTACCTGCGGGATCTCCTCGACCGTTTCGCCACCCTGCCCCTGGCCCTGGCGGCCTATAACGCCGGCGAAGCGGCAGTCGAGCGCCATGGCAATGCCATCCCCCCCTACGCCGAGACCGTGGCCTACGTCCCCAAGGTGCTCGGCCATTACGAGCGGCTCAAAGGCACGCAGAAGTCCGACTGAACCCCGGCGCCGACTTCCGTCAGAACTGCACCGGTCGCGCCAGCGCCGTCAGAACCTCGGGATCGCGCTCGTAGAGATCCTGGCGGAATGTGACCCCGCCGTCCTTGTCCGCCTGCGCGGTGAAATACAGGATCAATACCGGAACCCGCCGCTTGACGTTTAACGTACGTGTCGTCTGCGCATCCAGGGCCGCCTGGATCTGCCCCAGGGACCACCGGCCCGGGTCGTCCAGCAACTTGACCGCCAGTTCCAGCGGTTTTTCCAGACGGATGCACCCCGAGCTCTCAGCCCGTTCGCTGCGCATGAAGAGTCGGCGTGACGGCGTGTCGTGGAGATAGATGGCGTAGGGATTGGGCAGCATGAATTTGATCTGCCCAAGCGGATTTTTTGGCCCCGGGACCTGCACGATCTGGTAGGGGAAGCCTCCCTGGGTGTAGTGGTGCCAGTTGATCGCGTCGGCGGCCACCAAATGGCCGGCACCATCCACGACCGTCATCGAATGGGCCGCCAGGTAGGCGGGGTCCCGCGCCACTTTCGGGATCACATCTTCCCGAAGAATGGTGGGGGGCACCACCCAGCGCGGATTGAGGACCAGGTAGGTCAAATCAGCCCGGAAAGCCGGCGTTTTGCGATAGGGCTTGCCAACAATCACCCGGGAATCCCACGCCCGCTGACCATCCAGATAGAGCCGAGCCGAGTAGCCGGGAATATCCACCATCAGGTGGTCACCTACCCGGTCCCGGGCAATCCAACGCAGGCGTTCGAGGTTCGCCCGAATCTGGGCGGCGCGCTCCTCTGCCGAGACGTTCAGCGCGGCCAAGGTGCGATTTCCCACCGCCCCATCCGGCTCCAGTCCATGGCGGGCCTGGAAGCGGGCGACGGCCGCAGCCAATCCTGAGTCGAAAACTGACCGCCGTGTTGCCGCGGCGCTGACCGGCTCCCCTTCAGCCTCGAGCCTCGCCCTCAGCTCCGCCACCCGGGGATCCACCATGCCGGCCTTCAGGGAGGGGCCTGCAGCCACTCGGCGCCAGGCACCCTGGCCCGCCCGCTCCCGAAAATGCGCCAAGCCTCGCCGCAATTCGGCGTAGTCCTCTCCCTGGGGGGCCGCACCGTCCAACCCCACGGTCAAACCGCTCGCACCCAGGACCCCCTTCAACATCTGGACCAATTCCTGCGTTTCCGGCAATGCGGCAAAGTTCCATTCACTGTAGAGGCGACGAGGATTCACCTTGCCCACACTCACCTGCCGCGCCGCCTCGGCCAGGGCCGCCGTCAAGCGCAGGTCACGTCGCGCCAGCGCCTTGCCGTCGTCGCCTTCACCGGCCGCGCTGGCCAGGAGTTCCGACACGGGAAAATCTCCAGGTTCAAGGCCGTGCGCCGAGAGGGACCGCAGGGCCTCAACAAGCTCTTCCCGACGCCCCGCCTCGAGCCAGACCGGCTCGAAGCCGCGTTCCTGGTAGAAAGCCGCAACCACCGGGGACGCCGACCCCGCCTCCACGCTCTCCCTGAGTGCTGTCGCAACTCCGGGCCCCTGCCCAAAAGCCGGCACGGCCAGGGCCAACAGTGCGGAAATAGCGGCGATTCTCAAGCTTTTTCCGGGGTGTCCGATACTTTCTGGCACATGTATCATCGGCGCCTCGCGCCCACCCGACCGACCCAATTCCATGCCCAATTCGCTCAACGAGACCTCGTTCAAAAATCGGCGCCTGCTTCTCAAAGGGCTTGGCACCTTGCCCTTGGCGCTAGGCTACACCAGCGCCCGTGCCAACAGCATGCAGGCATGCGAACTTTCGTTCCGCCATACCCACACCGATGAATGCCTCAACCTCATCTATCGCCACGGCGAAACCTATGACCTGAAGGCGTTGCTGCGGATCAATTTCCTAATGCGGGATTTCCGGACCGGCGATGTCGTCGCAATTGATCCCGGTGTGCTCGACATTCTCCACGAGGTCGGCAATCGCTGCGGCAGCCATCACTTCGAGATCATCTCGGCCTACCGGTCTCCAACGACGAATACCTTGCTGCGACGCCGGGGCGGCGGCGGCGTGGCCCGACATAGCTTTCACCTGGAAGGTCGGGCCATTGATGTGCGCATTCCGGGTGTCGATTCGGCCCGCCTGCGCGACGCCGCACTCGAGTTGGGCCAGGGCGGCGTCGGCTTTTACCCGATAGAAGATTTTGTTCATATCGATACCGGGCCGGTCCGTACCTGGGGCCAGACCGAGTCCTGACCCTGCCTGAACAGCACGGCATATCCGCCGTCGCTTTCCAGCAAACCTTCACCGCAGTCGGCGCCCCCTTCCAGACCGAACATTGACCGCGCAAACCAAGGGTGGGCGCGTTGGCATGATTTGCGCTTCGGGCTGGGCCATACCTCACTGCGACCTCGAAGGACAATGACACCCGATCAAATCAAACTCGTGCAATCGAGTTGGACTCAGGTTGCACCCATCGCTGAGACTGCCGCGAATCTGTTTTACACCCGGCTCTTTGAACTGGATCCCTCGGTGCGACCGCTATTCACCGGTGACATCAGGACTCAGGGCAAAAAACTCATGGAGATCATAGGAATATCCGTAAGCAGTCTCAATCGCCTCGACGAGATCCTCCCCCTCGTGCGTGATTTGGGCCGCCGCCACGCAAGCTACGGGGTAGAAGCCTGGCACTATGACGTTGTCGGCGAAGCCCTCCTGTGGACCCTAGCCCAGGGGCTCGGCAACACCTTCACCGACGAAGTACGGGCCAGCTGGGCCGCCACCTACCAAGCCCTTGCTGGCGTGATGATCGACGCCGCCCAAGGTTCCGCCTGATGAGGCAGGCGCAACCATCCCGCTCGATATTTTCTACGGATCCTTGCAGCACAGTTGTTTACCCAGGCACCAAATTGGTGCATAACGGCGTAATGGTCGGGCTCCTTGCGGCCTCGTTGCCGTTGGCTCTCCGATCGGAGGCCCCCAGCCGCGTTGAATCCTTCAACCTGATAGCTCGCCGTAAGGGGTCGCGAAATCCGTCCGTTCAATCCAACGGACTTGCTCCCGGACGCCCCATACCTCGCGACTGCTTCATCATGCAGAATCGAGCTGGCGAATCGCTATCACACCGCATCCGACATCGGCGAGAGAAGCTTTCCTGGGATGACGGCGGTGTGCGAACTGCGTGCCACAAGGACTTTCAGGTCTCCAAGCACTTTCGGATTTTCATGTAAGCGCTTGTTTTTTAATGGCGCAGATAGGGAATCGCAAGTAGCACATTACCAATTGTTTGAATCAAACTTTTCACTTTGCGAATTCAGCTTATACCCACAAATCTACCCGCAAAGATCTGCGCCCAGAACATCAGTCTGCAAGCTTGCCATTTCCAAACAGACGACCCCACTTCCATTGGAACGATGATCGCTATGGCAATTCAATCCCGTACATCCAACGATGGCGATTGGTATAGATCAGACCTCGCTAAAAGCGCGGGCGGTCCAAACAGAAGAACGCCTCAAATTCTCAGCGAACACTGTAGGGTTCAAACCAGCTCCCGGGTTCATGAACCCCCAAGCTTTGATCCCGCCTGATATTTAAGTCAAATCGTCACCTGACTCTGCCCTGGAGCTTCCTCTGACTGACCTGCCCGCCATCAACCGAGGGCCAGTCATCGGCCTGAGCCGCCATACGACCCCGGCCGGATGAGCGACCGGTGTCCTGCGGTCAGCGGACCTTCAGGCCAACCCGGTGGCGAAGGTCAGCATTCCTGGCCAGCGAATGCGAAGTCCCGACCCAAGGGCGACTCTCAGTCTTGTGAAATGCTGACCTTCAACGTTCGCCATAACCGGCAGTAATAAGCGGGGCGACGAAGGCGCGCCGCTTTTTACTGTCCGGGTTGATGGCGTTGTTGGGCATTTGGCTACTCGATTCTGTCTAGCGGATGTTTGGAGACAAGTCCCCAGACCTCCTCACCGTCTTGGCGTGGCTTCTCTGAACCACGAGCGCCTAATTCCATGAGAAGCCGCGTAGTGGAGTCAGAGTCTGCACCGATAACGCGGGAAAGAGTGGAGAGTTTTCGCCAGTCTTTGGATTCAAGCATTTCCCGTAGTAACTTTGATCTTGCTGAGTCCAGCGCGTCACTTTTTCTGTTTTGAAACCAATGCAGGAGCAGATTTCCGCCTACGGTAATTGCTGCCCCAACCAAGGCACCAACTAGCCCAACTACTGCGATCCAGAATTGGGTGTCACGAAGAACCAGCTTTGCGATTTCGTTTGCTAGGTTGCGCTCATCCATTTACTTTTGCCATTCAGCAACAGCAGTAGCCGAGCAAGATGTAATGCCAGTGAAGCCGTTGCGGCCCATAGATAGCCGTATTCGTTGCTCGTTTATAGGAAGAATCTTTCGCCCCAGTTTATCTGCGTGTTCGAATGCAATAGCTGTTAGTGCGCTTTTGCAGGCAACAGCTACGGCACCACTCTCGGGGATGAATTGATAGCGAGAATAGTTGATTGTGATGGAAAAGCCGTCATCTCGCGCCATAACCGAGTATTCAGTATCGCGGTCGTACTGAATCATAGGTGAGTCAGATTGCTGAATCGGGGTAGCACAACTTGCCAGGGCAGTTGATGCCCCAATTATCAATAAGCGGAATATCCGCATCTTCTACCTCCTTGATGCCCAACGTTTGAGCTGAGCGGGCCGACGCCGGGAGGGCGCTTGGGCCGCGAGGTGCATGCTAAAGGCCAGCGCCTCGCGGCCCAAGTGCCCTGCCGGTGGAGGTCCGCTCGAGCGAAGGGTTAGGCGTCACTGATTCTGCTCCACTGCTCTTTGTGGGGAAGAAGTTCATTCTTGACGACCGAAACTCCCTTCTTGATTCGACTCACACCCAGTTGTTTCGAAGTCCCTCGCAGGGCATGAGCCTCAGCGTGTGTGAGTACATAGCAGTCAGCCAAGCGTTCGCCGTGAACGATGACAATGACAAGGAAATCGAACTCCCGGGCAAGAGCGCCAACTGTGTTGTTCGTGCTCTTGTTGTGTAGTTCGGTGGCTTTGACCTGAATCCGCACGACTCGCTTGGACGTTGGAATGGCCGTGAGATCGTAGCTGTCTTGGTTAACCTTGATTGCTGGGTACGCCTCCACATCGTTCTCCAGCAGACGTGTGAGCACAAGGTTTTCACCATATTTTCCGATGAACTTCAAAACGTACTTTCGGGTGGGTTGTGACGCCTAACTTTGTTTTAGGGAGACAGGTTTGCCGGATAACACTAACCTGCTGCATAACAAGTCTCGTATCCCCATGTTTTAATTGGAAAATACGGTCTTGCGTAAAATATACCGACAGAAAAAGGCGCAATCAGGAAGCGTTGAACAAGTGCCATATCCGTTAAGCATACAGCATGAAGCTGCCACGGACGGCAGCTATCTGGATTACGTCGCGACAGTCCGTTTATGGCCGGTTCTACCCGTAGCATTCTCCGCCCATAAGCCGCCGTCGGGGATATTGCCGGCTTCTGACGTCGGCTTTCTGGTTCGCGGTCCGGGTGCCGGAGCCGGCCAGTGGCGGACACCGGTGATAGCGGAAAGGAGCTGTTACTCGCGTTTTCGGTAGGGTGGGCTGCCTCGCTGCGGAGAGCTTCCTCAGTGGCCGTCCGCCTTTGACGCCGAAGTCTTCGGACTCGCGTCTATCAATACGATGTCCTTGCAGTCAGTCAGCTTCAACCGTTTGATGATGTCCTTGACTCGCCGCAACTCCGAGTCGTTGAAGTACATGATGACTTTAATTGACGTCTTTGCGTCGCTGGCCTTCTCGTAAATGGTGAGTTGATGCTTTAGGTTCTTCTCCAAGGCCGTGTTCTTGGCGAGCTTGAACTCGACGAGGTTCGAGTTCTTCTTGCCCTTGGAGACCTTGAAGTCCACCGGACCACGTCCATTATTTACTTCGGCGTTCAGGTCGAGGTCGGCAGGGTTATTGAACCACGTGAGCCTGAACATCACGTGCAGGTCAACCTCGCGCTGAATCGGCTGCCCGTTCACGTAGAACAGTCGGTGGCCGCCCTGATCCTCGATGACATGCTTCAGGTACAAGACTCGCTTCATGCTCTGCTCGTACGACGAGTCGTACTTGTAGAACGCGGTGCCGGCCAGATGCTCACTGACCAAAGCCTTGATGTTCTCGACGAATTGCTGGTGCGTCTCGCGTACCTTCACATTCGCTGATCGGTGGGCCTCGGGCCCGTGCTCTTCCTTCCAACGGATGTAGTAGTCGAGCAGTTCGTGAAACTGCTCAATGGTCCTCATGGCTGCAACGCGCTTCTCCTTCTCCTTCGTCCGCTGGTTGATCTGATTGTAAAAGTGATCGTTTACCTGCATCCGCAGATCTTTGTCGGGAAGCGAGACGCAAATGTCGTGGAAGCGATTGAGCAGATCGGTTTGGTTGATCCAGGCCTCATCGCGCGTCAGGATCTCCTTCGGCGTCAGGATTACATAGTCGCCATTGGCGACCGGCAACTCGAAGTAGTCGGCTTGCCATCGCTGGGTGTCGTACTCGAACCGGACGCGCTCGACGCGGAAACGCGTACGCTGCTCCGGTCGAACATGTGCGAGCGCGAAGGCCTGCGTGTACTCCAGCAGATAGCTCTTGATCAGGTTTGTCGTGAAATCGCTGAGGTGATCTCGACCCACGCCGCCGCTCAGCAACCCGAGCTTTTCCAAGTGGCTGCCGTGCGAGATCGTCTCGGTGCCGAAGTCCTTGAAGGTGGTCGTGAGGTTACGAGCGAGAGCACGCGCGAAGTCAGGTCCAAGGCCAGTGCCGACGTTGCCCGTCTTGCTGAAACCGAGCCAGTTCTGCTTAATCTCTTTGAACAACAACCACTGAGAGATCGAGCCAGGAGTTAGATGGCCCGCAACGGCCCGATCCCTGAGGAAGCAGAGGTACGTGATGATCCCTTCGTGCAGTTCCCGGTAAACGGGGTTTCGGCTGTCGTAAAGCAGGAAGGGATCGACAAATAGGGGCAGGTCGTTGACCAGGGCGACGTTGAACGCACCGTACTCTTCCAGGACCTCCGGCGGCACGCTGAAGACATCCGAGAAGTAGATGTTTGGGACTCCGCCTCCTCCAGCCATGTGCGCCCCTGAAGTTGTAATTGGCATCTTACACCGCATGAACTGCGACTTCCTGGGATCGGTGCGGGCCTGCAACATACGGACGGCACCAAGCTACCTAACGAGCATGTTGCCCACTTGCCATCGGTATGGCGCGTCCAGTTTCTTCACGGCAGATGTCGTCTATGGGTGGGCTGCCATTCCCAGGCTGAGCCGTAGCGGTCGATCAGGGCGATATCCGGCCCAGCGGTGGCAGTGATGAGGCCTACTCCGGCCGTTCCTCTCCCGGGGTCCCAGTGGCCGGATTGGCCGACGAACCGCCCTCCAATTCTTCTTCGCCTTCCTTGCCCAACGATCATTAGCCCTACGTTCGTCACCGTCACGTTGCTCCCACGTAGGACCAATGTCGCTTTTATCTTGGTCTAACGTTTGACCAACACTCGGGCTTCCCTGGCGCAAATGGCAAGGGCGCTTGTGAATTAGGCACGCGGATTTTTGTGACTACGTGTGGGGCGGCGGCTCACCATTCCACCGGGTCCTGTCACTCGACGCCGAAAGTGCCGGTAACGCGGTAACACGCCCTGCCATATCGCCAAATCTCAAGCCAATTGGGGTACTCAGCCATACCGCTCCGAATTTCCCCAGGCGGTGGGCCGTGGTAACAGCGGTGACACCGTCACTGTCGTGTTACCGGCCTTGCGTGACCCGGTAACGCTCTGGTCAGCGACAAACCCACGGAATTCGCGGCGGTTACCGCGTTACCGCCGTTACCAGCTCTTTGGGGCAGATTCGCGCCGTGGCGGAAGTAACACCCGGCCCTTTTCCCTGTTTAGGTTCCAGCGAGTTGCCGCGAATGGCGGATGATTGGTGGCGGGTCACTGACTTTCGCCGCCGTCATACCGCACCACGTAGACCCGAGAGCCCCCGGACATTGTGGGAAGCCTAGCCACCTGCGTCGCCCGCCCGTCTGCCAAATGGCATCAATCTACACAAGATTTTTTGGGCCGGAAATCAGGCCATAACCACTGATTAAATTGAGTTTTTTTGACTAATCTGGACTGCTATGGACCACTGACTGGTGCCCAGGAAGGGACTCGAACCCCCACGCCTTTCGGCGCCAGAACCTAAATCTGGTGCGTCTACCAATTTCGCCACCTGGGCCGGTGACTCTGCGAGCGCAGGCGGCGGATTATACATGGGTGGCTACAGGGCGAGGTCAGAGTCATAGCCCGTCAATTCGAGGTAGCCTTTGCCACGCTCGCTGCCCTGCTCCAGGCATCGAACAGCCCCTTCCCAATAAATCGTGCCAGTGCTGGTCCGACTGTCGAGTTCCTGATCATCCATCATCGGCTGGAGATCGAAGCGACGGAGGTCGGGGCCATGTCCCACCTCCACGGTCCAGGTCACTGGGTACGTCGACCCGGTCCGCGGCGACGTCCACGGCCGCCCCGGCCGGAACCGGATTTCCGCCGGACCGAAAATTCGCTGCCGCCCGTCCGCCTCCCGCAGGGTAGCGCCAGCCCAAACGGCTCGGCCCGCGGAGTCGCGCATGCGGAATGCCATCAATGCGCCACCGCCATCGAAGTTGATTCCGATCCAATCCCAACCCCGGGCGCCGGGTGGCAGGTAGGCACTCGACCATTCATGATCGAGCCAGGCGCGTCCGCGAACCGGAAACTTACGATCGCCCAAGCGAACCTGCCCCGCCACCGTCAACTGGGGCTGGCTGTAGTAATAGCTGGCGCCCGCCGGATCGGGCCCCTTGCGGCTGTATCCGCCAAACCCGTTCAACATGGGTGGCTGGGTGGCTTCGAGGGTGAGGTCCAGGGAGAATTCATCGTCCTCCACGTGGGCAACATAGTGGCTCCCATCGCCTGCAAGGCGCCATTCCCGAATCCACGCCCGGGTCGCGCCACTGTCGGCCCCGGCCAGGCGACCGTCGGCCCGAGCGGAGCGCTCTGCGTGGAGCAACCGGCCCCGCGCCGGATCGGCGATGGCACCATGGGCCAGGACGAGTTGCTGTGGCGCAAAGCGGCTTGGGTTGTCCCCCGCCAGTCCGGTGCCCACGCGGAAGAAGGTGACCTGGAATCCCCGCTCAGTCCCGGCGGGATCGGTGATCCAGCCGGTCACATACCACCATTCGGTGCGAAATTCGGGATGGGCCCCAAAATCCTGGGGAAAATTGATCGGGCGCGACGGAACCACCGCGGCAAATTCTTCGTCCCCGGCGAAGGCGCTCACCAATCCAAACAGGGCAAGGCACGTCAGCCATCCTCGGGCGACCGCCATCACCAATCCTCCCGCACCGCCAGCACCGCGCCCTGCTCCATCGCGTGGCGCCCGGCCAGCCGCGCTGCCAGCGCAGCCAAGCCGACGAGCAGGATGGCGAACGCCGCCAGACTCGTCCAGGGAACATGCAGATCCATACTCCAATGGAAGCTCTGGGGATTGACCACCCGGACCAGGATGAGAGCGATGGCCCCACCGGCCCCAAGACCGACCGCCACCCCCGCCGTAGCGGTCCACATCCCCTCCAGGGCAAGCATGCGCCCCACCTGTCGCCGGCTCAGGCCGAGGTGCCGCAGCATGCCAAATTCGCGCCGCCGTGCAGTCGCCATGGCGGCAAAACTGGTGGCGATGCCGAAGAGCCCGATCGCCACGGCCACCCCCTCCAGGAGATAGGTCACCGCAAAGGTCCGGTCGAACAGAGCCAGGCTGGCCTTGCGCAGCAATCCCGGCTCGGAAATCTCCACCCCGGAGCCCAGTACCTCGTTCAAGGCCCGGGCCACTGCACCGGGCGAAGTGCCCTCGGTGAGGAAGATCGCCGCATCGTGGACCCGCGGATCGCCCCCGAAGCGCCGCCAGTCATCCTGCTCAATCACCATCGCCCCCTGTTGGCGGACATAGTCGCGCCAGACTCCGGCTACACCGAACTCACGCATCTCTCCCCCCACCGGCAAAGGTAGTCGATCCCCCGGCGCCAGGCCAAGGCGGTCCCGCGCGGATTCCGACAGCCACACCGGCGCCGCGCCCCGAGGTGGTCGCCCCTCATTCACCAGGGGCAATGCCACCCCGGCGGTGACCGGACGCACCAGCAGTGCCATGGGCGCCTCCTGGGGGATGACCCGCACCGAATCCTGCCGGGTCCATAGCACGCGGGCGATCCCCGGCACCGCCGCGACCCAGTCCTGCCGACCCTCATCCAGCGCACCTCCGCCAACGGACCGCAGGTACAGGTCGGCCGGCAGGACCTGATCCAGCCAATCCACCACCGACTGGCGAAAGGAGGCGACCATGATCGCCATGGCGGCGGCCAGCGCCACGCTTGTCAACACCCCCGCCGCCGCGATCACGGCCTGCCCCGGCGCCGCGGTCAAACGGCAAGCGGCCAGGCGGGAAACAGCGCCGGGCCTAGGTAGCCAGCCGACCACGGCACTGGTGAATGCCGGGAGCAGCGCCAGCCCCCCAACGAGAGCGGCTAGAACCGCGCCGTACCCACCCAATGAGATCCCCCAGATTGGGGGCAGCCAGCACA
This sequence comes from Zoogloeaceae bacterium, assembly GCA_016791025.1. Lineage (GTDB taxonomy): Bacteria > Pseudomonadota > Gammaproteobacteria > Burkholderiales > Rhodocyclaceae > JAEUNX01. The sequence continues at coordinate 31,743 of JAEUNX010000001.1, forward strand.
ACACCCAGCCACCACACAAGGACGCCACCGCCACACCAAACCGGGGCCGGAACACGAACACCCGGATCTCGTCGCCGGCCTTGAGAGCCTGGGCCGGGACTGCCGCCAACGCTTCCCGGGCGGGGGCCCAGGCTCCGGCCAGAGCAGCGACCATGCCCAGCACGGCATAGCCGACGGCCGGCCGCCACGAGAAGCCCAGGGCTGGCGCGACGCCCTGAAAATACCCGGCGCCAAGATCACCCCCCAAGACCGCCAGCACCCCCGCCGCCAAGGCATACCCCATGCCCACTCCGAGAATGCCACCGATGAGACCGATCACCGCACCCTCCAAAAGCAGCCCCTGGGCGAGGACTCGACGATCAAGGCCAATGGCACGGAGAAAAGCCAGTTCGCTTCGGCGCCGCACCACTGAGAGCGCCTGGGTCGAGAAAACGAGAAACCCCCCGGTCAGCAAGGCCATGACCGCCAGCAGGGTAAGGTTGACCCGGTATGCCCGGGACAAAGCCGCCGCCTGACTCTCGCCCAAGACTGGCCGCTGCAATTCGACCCCTGCCGGGAGGAGCCCTTCGAGGCTGGCCCGAATCTGGGATTCGGTGACTCCGGGCCGAAGCCGAATATCGATGCGGGACAACCGCCCGAGCCACCCGAATCGCCATTGCACCGCGCCGATGTCCGCCACGGCCAGGGGAGGCCAGTCTCCGCCCAGGGCCGCGCCATCCACTCCGCTCTGGCCTGCCACCCGCCAAACCGAGGGCGGGACGCCCGCTGCGCCCAGGGCGAGGCTGCCGCCGACGGAAAGACCGAGGTCGGTCATCGCGGCGGGAGTCGGGAAGAGGCCGTCCTGGGCGAGGGTCGCCAGACGCCCTGCCCCCTCTGGCGCCATCGGCCGCAAGCCGGGCTGCAGGCGAAGGGCCCGGAAGAGGTCGAGGCCAAGGATTCGCAGGCGTCGTCGGTCGTCGCCCCCAGGTCCGAGGACAGGCTCGAGTTCGACCACCGGGCTTGCCTCCTCCACTCCCGACAGGGCAAGCACCCGATCCAGCACCTCCTCGGTGAACCCCTCCTTGCCGCCCACCACCTGGAGGTCGGCCTCCCCCGCCAGGGTGCGAACGCTGCGGCCCAGCTCCGCCACGGCGGCGTCATGGATCACCTGTACGGCCAGAGCCAAGGCCACCCCGAGGGTCACCGCCAGAAGCGAGAGGGCTGCGGCCAGACGCTGGCGCAATAGGCTGGCCACGAACACACGCCGGAGGACCGCGCTCATCGGGCCGGCGCCGGGGCTCTTCCAGTAGCCCGCCAAGGTTCGTCCCTCACGCCACCTCCGGAATCAAACCGTCGGGCGTGAGGCGCAGGACGCGATCCGCCCAGCGTGCGGCCTCACGGGAATGGGTCACCAGTACCGCCGCGGCACCAGACTGCTCGATACCAGCCCTGAGGAGCGCCAGCACCCGCCCGGCGTGCTCCGGGCCGAGATTTCCAGTCGGCTCATCCGCCAGGAGAAGTCCCGGCTCATGGATCAAGGCCCGGGCAATCGCCACCCGCTGGAGCTCCCCGCCGGACAGCTCGCGGGGCCAACCACCCTCCCGCCCCGCAAGGCCGACTGCCTCCAGCATCGCGGCCGCACGAGGTCCCGCAGCGCTCTCCGACTCCCCCAATAACCACAGGGGCAATGCGACGTTCTGGCCAATGGTGAGGTGCGGCAGGATATGGAAAGCCTGGAAGATGAAGCCGACGTGGGTCCGACGCAGGCGGCTGAGTCCCTCGTCGTTCAGGTCGGCGAGTCCAACGCCGGCGACGGTCACGTGGCCGGCATCCGGCCGATCCAGCCCGGCGATGCAGTTGAGCAGGGTCGATTTGCCCACGCCCGACTCGCCCATGATGGCTACACAGGCCCCGGCGGGCAGTTCCAGGCCCACGTTCTGAAAGATCAGCCGGGAACCGATCCGGCGGGCAAGGCCATTGACGACGAGCATGGAGGCATCCTACCCGCCGCCCCGCAGCCTGACCATGCCCGACCCCGCTCGACCACCCCGCAGATTCGCCCATCGCCTGAATCGCTTATCCTGAAGGCAGGACACCGACCAACCGGGACGTCCGCTGATGCCCACCACGGAGGCCACCATGAACCAATCAAGCCTGGGAATGAAATGCGTGAAGGTGCTGGCCCTAGGGGCCAGCGACGGCGCCCGCGCCCACCACTTCTATGGCGATACCTTAGGGCTCGCCCCGGCCTACGAAGGTAGCCAATGCGTCGGCTTTGACCTGGGCGGCGTGATTCTCATGATCAAGGACGACGGATCACTCGCGCCCACTCCCCAGCTCAACCCCCGCGTCACGCTGGAGGTTGCCTCCGCCCGGCAGACGGAAGCCCAACTGCGCGACAAGGGCGTGACGATCGCCGATCCGGTGCAGTTGTACGATGGCGCCTTCCTGGTGGGCAGCTTTCTCGACAGCGAGGGCAACAAGCTCTGGTTCTGCTCCGCAGATGACGGGATCTGAATCCCGGCCCTGGGCCTGGCAAGCCGATATAATGCGCGGTTTTCCTGCATTGCCCGGAGCCCGCCATGGAAGCCGAACACCTCAACGCCATTGCCGCCAAGATCGAAGACCTCAAGACTCGGGGTCTCGATCTACGGAGGTATCTTTGACTACGATGAAAAGGCATCGAAGCTCGAAGAAGTAACCCGGGCCCTGGAGGATCCGACGGTGTGGAACGACGCACCCCGGGCCCAGGAGCTTGGCAAGGAGAAGAAGGCCTTGGAAGGCGTGGTCGTGACGCTTCAGGCCGTGGATCAGCAGATCCGCGATCTCAAGGATTTGTTCGAGCTGGCGGGGATGGAGGATGACGAGGCGACCTACCTCGCCGTCGAGGCGGACCTGGCCGGCGTCGAAGAACAGGTGGCGGGGCTTGAATTTCGCCGGATGTTCAACAATCCCATGGATCCCAGCCCCTGCTTCATCGAAATCCAATCGGGAGCAGGCGGTACCGAAGCCCAGGACTGGGCAAGCATGATCGAGCGCATGTACCTCAAATACTGCGAGAAGAAGGGCTTCACCACCGAATTGTTGGAGGAGTCCGAGGGCGAAGTGGCCGGTATCAAAAGCGCTACGATCAAAGTGGCAGGGGAATACGCCTACGGCTTTCTGCGCACCGAAACCGGCATCCACCGCCTGGTGCGTAAAAGCCCCTTCGATTCGAACGCGCGGCGCCACACCAGTTTCTGCTCGGTCTTCGTCTTCCCTGAAGTCGACGATTCGATTCAGATCGACATCAATCCAGCGGACGTGCGCACCGATACCTTCCGCGCCTCCGGCGCTGGAGGCCAGCACATCAACAAGACCGACTCGGCCGTCCGCCTGACCCACATTCCGACCGGCATCGTGGTCCAGTGCCAAAACGATCGTTCCCAGCACCGCAACCGGGATGAGGCCTGGTCGATGCTCCGGGCCCGGCTCTTCGAACTGGAGCTGCGCAGGCGCCAGAGCGAACAGCAGAAGCTGGAAGACGCCAAGAGCGACATCGGCTGGGGCCACCAGATCCGCTCCTACGTGCTCGACCAGAGTCGCATCAAGGACCTGCGTACCGGCCATGAAGTCGGCAACACCCAGGCTGTGCTGGACGGCGACCTGGACGACTTTATCGAAGCCAGCCTGAAACAGGGCGTTTGAGGACCGGCCGGCAGACAGTTCGCGCTTCAGTTTTTGGTGACGTCACCGTTAGTGGCATCAACCTGAAGCGCCTCGCGGACATGTCATCGGCCACCGCCCCAACCCTTCTTAAGATTCTCACCAGCGTCGAGACCCTCTCGCGCTTGCGGTTTCGAGACGACCTGTTTCGTGCGTTCGCTGCCCGGGCGCTGGACCTCGTCCAGGGTCGGATGGCGATTCTCTACCGCGCCACTTCCGGGTTCTATGGCATGGGCCTGGTTCCTCTCGGATGGTGCGTACCCGGTGACGACGATCCTCACTGGGAGGAATACGCCGAACCCGAGACCATTCTGCCCGCGGACCCCTTCCTCGCCGAAATCATCGCTGAATCAGCCGACACGCACCTCTCAGGACTGAGGGTGCAAGGCAGCGGGGACGGTTGGCGACTGGCCTGCACCATCGAAACCCACACCCGCGAGCACCTCGTCCTCGAACTTCAGACCCCCTACCCCCCGGAACGCGAGGTACTCGAAGGCATCCGCATCTTCCTCCAATGCTTCGAAAATCAATTGCGGCAGTGGGAATATGCGAACCTCGACACCTTGACCGGCCTCCTCAACCGCAAGACCTTCGACGAGCAGTTCGATCAGTTCATCGCCGAGGCTGAGCGGGCCGAGCGGCGCGTGAATGAAAGGCGGGGTGATGATTTCCGTGGCAACCGGCCTTGCTGGCTTGGCGTGGTGGATATTGACCATTTCAAATCCGTGAATGATCGATTTGGTCACCAGATTGGCGACCAGGTCTTGCAAGAGGTCGCCTCGGCAATGCTGGGTCTGTTCCGCGGCAGCGACAAGCTCTTCCGTTTTGGCGGCGAAGAGTTCGTGATCATGCTGCGCGGCGTGAGCGAGGACGACGTCTTCAACATTTTCGACCGCTTTCGCGCGGCCATTTCCACCTTGGACATTGCTCCGGTAGGGATGGTAACCACCTCCGTCGGCTACGCCCGCATCGACCCGTCTTACAAGCCCGGTGAATTGCTCGGACGCGCCGATCAGGCCCTCTACTACGCCAAGGCCCACGGCCGCGACCAGGTTCGCGGCTTCGACGACCTCATCATGTCCGGGGCGATCGCCATGCCCCCAACCGCCCAGCCGGCCGTCGACGCGGGCGGCGGCGAGTTGTTCTTCGACTGATCCTGCAATTCGGCGCTGGGATCTGCGGGGGCGTTCTCGCGACGCTTGTGGCAAAATCGAGCCCTTTTTGATCACCTCGGACGGCAACGCCGCCCCCTTCCCAGACCATGCCGGAATTAGACACCGCTGTTCAGGACGAGAACCACATCATGGCCGAGCGCCGGGCCAAGTTGGCCGAATGGCGCAGCGCAGGCCACGCTTATCCCAATGATTTTCTGCGGGAAAACACCGCCGGCAAACTTGATGAACTCTATGGCGACAAGTCGGCAGAGGAGCTGGAGGCTCTGCCGGTGGAGGTCAAGGTCGCCGGCCGCCTGATGTTGAAGCGGGTGATGGGCAAGGCGAGCTTCGTCACCCTCCAGGATCTCTCGGGACGCATCCAGCTTTACGTCATGCGGGACGCGGTGGGCGAAGAGGTCTACGGCGAATTCAAGCACTGGGACATGGGCGACATCGTCGGCGCCGTCGGGAGCCTGTTCAAGACCAAGACCGGCGAACTGACGGTGAAGTGCTCGGAAATCCGCCTGCTCGCCAAGAGCCTGCGCCCCCTGCCCGACAAGTTCCACGGACTGGCGGATCAGGAGACCAAGTACCGCCAACGGTACGTCGATCTCATCATGAGCGAGGAGTCGCGCTTCACCTTCGTCGCGCGCAGCCGGCTCGTTCAGTCCATCCGCAACTACATGAGCGGCCACGGCTTCCTGGAAGTTGAAACGCCCATGATGCACCCCATCCCTGGCGGCGCGGCGGCCAAGCCCTTTGTCACCCATCACAACGCCCTGGACATGGAGCTCTACCTGCGCATCGCGCCGGAACTCTATCTCAAGCGCCTGGTGGTGGGCGGGTTCGAGAAGGTCTTCGAGATCAATCGCAATTTCCGCAACGAGGGGCTGTCGCCGCGCCACACCCCCGACCTCACCATGATGGAGTTCTACGAGGCCTACGCGAATTACCGGACTCTCATGGACTTCACCGAAGGGCTGCTCCGCCATGCCGCCCGGGAGGCCCTGGGCACTGAGGTGTTCCAATACCAGGGTCGGGAACTGGACCTCTCCAAACCCTTCCACCGCCTCACGATCGTGGAAGCGATCCGCAAGTTCCACCCCGGTTTCACCGAGTCGCAACTGGCCGATCCGGACTGGCTCCGCCAGAAGATCCAGGATTTTGGGGAGTCCATCAAGCCGGGCGGCCTGGGCAGCCTGCAGTTGCAGCTCTTCGAAGCCTGCGCCGAAGCGGAGCTGTGGGAGCCCACCTTCATCATCGACTACCCCGTCGAGGTGAGCCCG
>JAEUNX010000007.1 GCA_016791025.1 Zoogloeaceae bacterium
ACCCGGGGACCGCTGATGTGACCTACATCGAGCCCATCACCTGGCAGGTGGTCGAGCGGATCATTGCGAAGGAGCGGCCCGACGCCGTGCTTCCCACCATGGGCGGCCAGACAGCGCTGAACTGCGCCTTGGACCTAGCGCACCAGGGGGTGCTGGAAAAGTATGGCGTAGAACTGATCGGCGCGTCCGAAGAGGCCATCGACAAGGCCGAAGATCGGCAGAAGTTCAAGTCGGCCATGAGCCGGATCGGCCTCGGGTCGGCCCGTTCGGGCATCGCCCACAGCCTGGAAGAAGCCCTCCAGGTCCAGGGCGGCATCGGCTTCCCGGTCATCATCCGGCCGTCCTTCACCCTGGGTGGGACCGGCGGTGGCATTGCATACAACCAGGAGGAATTCGTCGAGATCTGCAAGCGCGGTCTCGAGGCCAGTCCGACCTCGGAACTCCTGATCGAAGAATCGCTGCTCGGCTGGAAAGAGTACGAGATGGAAGTGGTCCGGGATCGGGCGGACAACTGCATCATCGTCTGCTCTATTGAGAACCTCGATCCGATGGGCGTCCATACCGGTGACTCGATCACCGTGGCGCCGTCCCAGACCCTGACTGATCGGGAATACCAGATCCTGCGGGATGCCAGCATTGCTGTGCTGCGGGAGATCGGCGTCGATACCGGTGGGTCCAACGTTCAGTTCGCCATCAATCCCAAGGATGGCCGGATGATCGTGATCGAGATGAACCCCCGGGTGTCGCGTTCGTCGGCCCTGGCTTCGAAGGCCACGGGTTTTCCGATTGCCAAGGTTGCCGCCAAGCTCGCGGTCGGCTACACCCTCGATGAGTTGAAAAACGACATCACCGGTGGCGCGACGCCGGCCTCCTTCGAGCCCTCCATCGATTACGTCGTCACCAAGATTCCCCGATTCGCGTTTGAGAAGTTTCCCCTTGCCAACGATCGCCTGACCACCCAGATGAAGTCGGTGGGCGAGGTCATGGCGATGGGGCGCACCTTCCAGGAGTCCTTCCAGAAGGCGCTTCGCGGCCTGGAAGTGGGCGCTTACGGGCTCGACGAGGTGGAAGCGGACCAAGAGGATCTAGAGCACGAACTGGCAAATCCCGGGGCGCAGCGGATATGGTACGTGGGCCAGGCCTTCCGAGAAGGCATGGCCTTCGACAAGGTCCATCAGCTCACCAAGATCGACCCCTGGTTCCTCGCCCAGATCGAGGACATCGTCCTCACCGAGAAGTCTCTCGCAGGCCGGTCCCTAAAGGGCGTTGGTGCCCCCGAACTGCGGGAATTGAAGCGCAAGGGGTTTTCCGACCGGCGCCTCGCCAAGCTTCTGAACAGTGACGAAACGTCCGTCCGCCTCTACCGCCACGCCAACGGGGTGCGCCCGGTGTTCAAGCGGGTGGACACTTGCGCAGCTGAATTTGCCACCTCCACCGCCTACCTTTACTCCTCCTATGAAGAGGAGTGCGAAGCACTTCCCACTGACAAGCGCAAGATCATGGTGCTGGGCGGTGGCCCGAACCGGATCGGCCAGGGGATCGAGTTCGACTACTGTTGCGTCCATGCCGCCTTGGCACTGCGGGAAGATGGCTTCGAAACCATCATGGTCAACTGCAACCCCGAGACCGTGTCCACTGACTACGACACCTCCGATCGCCTCTATTTCGAGCCGATCACCCTGGAGGACATCCTGGAAATCGTCCATCTCGAAAAGCCGGTAGGGGTGATCGTGCAGTTTGGCGGGCAGACGCCCCTCAAGCGGGCGAGGGATCTGGAAGCAAACGGGGTGCCCATCATCGGCACCAGCCCCGACATGATCGACGCTGCGGAGGATCGTGAGCGCTTCCAGAAGCTGCTTACCGATCTCGGTCTGCGCCAGCCCCCCAACCGTACGGCACGGACGCCGGAGGAGGCGGTGCGG
>JAEUNX010000076.1 GCA_016791025.1 Zoogloeaceae bacterium
CGGAGAAGGGATAGAGGATGTGCCACAGAAAGCCGTCCTCTTCCTCGGATACCACTTCGAGGTCGGAGACCGCCGTGCCCAACTTGGGATCCCAGTTCACCAGGCGTTTGCCGCGGTAGATCAGGCCCTCGCGGAAGAGGCGCACGAAGGTTTCCGTCACCACCTTGGACAGGCCGGTGTCCATGGTGAAGCGCTCGCGCTTCCAGTCCGGGCTAGTGCCGAGGCGGCGCATCTGGCCGGTGATGGTGCCGCCGGAGTAGGCCTTCCATTCCCACACCTTTTCCAGGAAACGCTCCCGGCCGAGGTCATGGCGGGAAATGCCCTGGGCGTCCAGCTGGCGCTCCACGACGATCTGGGTGGCGATGCCGGCGTGGTCGGTGCCGGGTTGCCAGAGGGTGTTGTCGCCCCGCATGCGGTGATAGCGGGTGAGGGCATCCATGATGGTCTGGTTGAAGCCGTGGCCCATGTGCAGGGTGCCGGTGACGTTGGGCGGCGGCAACAGGATGCAGAAGGCGTCGGTCTTGTTCTTGTCGAGGCCGGCATCGAAGTAATCGCGGGATTCCCACTCGGGGTACCAGCGACGTTCGATGTCCGCCGGTTCGAAGCTCTTGGCGAGTTCCATCATCAGAGGCGGTGACAAAAAAAGTAACAATTATAACGGATGCCGTGGGGCCGGTCGGCCCCCGGGTGTCAGGGGGTGGGCTCGTCAGGAGCCGATGTGGCAGATTCGGCTGCGTCGTGTTGGGAAAGCGCAGCAAGGAGCCGGCTGCGAACCCGCGCGGTGAAGAATTCCAATTCCTCAGCAAGAATCTGGGGAAGTCTTTCGTCCAGCCAGACCTCCAGCGCTTCCCGGTGGGACGGTGACGAATTGGGAGACGCGGCGACGGGCCCGGCGACCTCAGAATTCGCGGTAACGCGAGGCGACGGGGGTGCAAAGTCGTCCACCACCTCTGTCAGGAGGGGCAGGTCTTCCGAATTCAGGTCTTCGCCCACGGCGGTGATGATGCGTCCGGCGCCGCGATGGCGCTGAAGAAGGGCGTTGGCCTGATCGAGAAGGGCGTCGGCCGCTTCGATCTCTTCTGGCAGGGGGTCGTCATCGAGGGAGCGGTGCCGGTCAGTCATGTCAGTCCCGCGGCGTGAGGCCGTGGGCACTCAGGCGATGGCCAGCGGCCTGGTAAGCTCGCCAGCGCTGGCGGGCCGGGATGCGGTCTGCTTCGCTGCGACCGACGATCTCCACCACCATGGCAAATCGATCTGCTTCGGACGGCAGATCGGGACCAAGATGGATTAGCACATCGCCGTGGGGCCAGGGGTCTCCTGGCGCGCCAAGCTGGATCGGCGTTTCGGCCGCCAGGGGGGAGGTGGCTTCGACGTGGGGAATGAAGGCGAGCGGGTCCGCTGTCCATAAGGCATGGTCAATGCGCTGACGCTCGGCGGCGTCGGCCGCAGCGAGGGCTACCCGCCTACCCGCCTTCCAGGCCTTGACCGCAAAGTGGCAGGCGGCGACGACCCGGTCTTCGGCGTCGTGGTAGAAATGGACGTCGCTCAAGACCATCACTCCGCCACGGCGGCGCTGCGGGCGATCAGGAATTCGGTTAGGAGAGGTACCGGGCGGCCCGTGGAACCCTTGGCGTCCCCCGACACCCAGGCGGTGCCGGCAATGTCCAGATGGGCCCACTTGTAAGCCTTGGTGTAGCGGGCGAGGAAACAGGCCGCCGTGATGGTGCCCGCGTAGCGGCCGCCAATGTTTGCCATGTCGGCAAAATTGCTCTTCAGGAGATCCTGGTATTCGTCCCACAGGGGCAGTTGCCATACTCGATCGCCGGACTCTGTGCCCCGGGTCACCAGCTCGGCCGCCAGAGCGTCGTCATTGGCGAGGAGGCCGCTGGGGATCTTGCCCAGGGCGACCACGCAGGCGCCCGTGAGGGTGGCGATGTCGATGACACAGGCCGGTTTGAAGCGCTCGGCGTAGGTCAGGGCGTCGCAGAGGACCAGGCGACCCTCGGCGTCGGTATTGAGGATCTCGATGGTTTGGCCCGACATCGAGGTCACCACATCTCCGGGGCGAGTCGCCCGGCCGCCGGGCATGTTCTCGGTGGCGGGAATGATGCCCACAACGTTAATGGGTAGGGCCAGACGTGCCACCGCCTTCAGCGTGCCCAGCACGCTGGCCGCGCCACACATGTCGTATTTCATCTCGTCCATCTCGGCAGCGGGCTTGATCGAGATGCCGCCAGTGTCGAAAGTGATTCCCTTTCCGACGAGGACCACCGGCGGGGCCTTGCCCTTCCGGCCCTTGTAATGGACGACGATGAATTTCGGCGGTTCGTAGGCGCCCTGGGCGACGGACAGAAAGGACCCCATCCCGAGTTTCGCGGCGTCTTCCCGTTCGAGGATATCGACCTTCAGCTTGAAATCCTTGCCCAGTTTCCGAGCCGTCTCGGCGAGAAAGGAGGGCGTGCAGACATTGGCGGGTAAGTTGCCGAGATCCTTCGCCAGGGCCATCCCCTCTGCTACAGCCTGACCACAGCGGACGGCCGTTTCCAGCCGTGCGCTGACCTTGTGGCGGGTCAGCAGGGTGATGTGCTGGGCGCCGGCGGGCTTGTCCGTGTCCTTCTGGACCGCGCCAGGGGCCTGAAAGCGATAGGTCGCGTCGGCCAGTAGGCGAACGGTGGTCTGGACGTTCCAGGCTGGCGTGCGGCCAGGAACTTCGACATCGACCAGGCAGACGGTCGCCTCGTCGGCGCGACCGCTGGCCAGGGCCTTGGCGGCGCCGCCCAGGGCATCGCGGAAAGCCTTCTCGCCGAAGCCGTCTGCCTTGCCGAAACTGACCAGCAGCACCCGCTGGGCCGCCAGACCGGCGGGGTTGTGGACCAGCAGCGTTGCACCGGCCTTGGCGCCCAGATCACCGCTCGCAAGGACTGCGGACAGGACACCATCCGAAACTTTGCCGAGATCGGCCGCCGGGGCGGCGAGTCGCTCGCCATCCAGGACGCCCACCACCAGGCAGGCGGTCTTGAGCTTTTCTGGGGCCCCGGTCTTTATGGTAAATTCCACCCGTCACTCCTTCAAAAGAGGCGTCATTAGGTCATCCGGGCGATTATGGCCCGTCCTCCCTAGGTCGTCAAAACGCCCCTCAGAGCCAAAACACCGACACAACATGATCTTCCTGCGGGCCGCCCAGCGAGAATTTGCCAATACCGCGGTCGCAGTGTTTGTCGCGCTGTTCGCGATCCTGGTGACTGTGGTTCTGATTCGTCTGCTGGGACAGGCGGCTGGCGGGCGCCTTCCGTCCGATGCGGTCCTGGCGCTGATCGGATTCGGTTCCCTGGCGCAATTGCCGATCGTGCTGTCCCTGACGGTGTTCATCGCGGTCCTCTTGTCCTTGACCCGCTGCTATCGGGATTCCGAGATGGTGGTGTGGTTCGCCTCGGGGGTTCCCCTGACGGCCTGGATCCGCCCGGTCCTCCAGTTTGCCCTTCCCGCAGTGGGGGTGATCGCCGGTATCACCCTCTTCCTCGCCCCATGGGCCCAACTGAAGAGCACCGAGTACAAGGAGCGCGTTAATAACCAGGACGATGCGGCCCGGGTCGCACCAGGCGTCTTCCGGGAGTCGGCGAACGCAGAGCGGGTATTTTTCGTCGAGGTGGGTGCGGATCCTTCTGGCCGGGTCAAGAACGTGTTTGTCAATTCGGTCCAGGACGGCCGGCTCGGCGTGACAGTGGCCAGGGAAGGCTTCACCCGCACCGAGGCAAATGGCGATCGATTCGTGGTGCTCGAAAACGGCCGGCGCTACGAGGGGGTGCCAGGTAATCCGGAGTATCGCGTCCTGGAGTTCAAGGAATACGCGATTCGTCTGCAGGAGGCCGCGGCCGGCGGGGCGCCGACTCAACCCCGCACCCTCTCGTTGCAGGAGCTCCTGGCCCACCCCACCCCCTCGAACCGGGCGGAATTGGTCTATCGAGTGGGGGTGCCGATTGCGGCGCTGATGCTGTCTCTTCTCGCGATTCCGCTGTCGTTCGTCAACCCCAGGGCGGGACGGACCCACAACCTGATCCTGGCAATCCTGACCTATCTGATCTACACAAACGCGATCAGCGTTTGCCAGGCCTGGGTAGGCCGTGGTCAGCTCGGTTTCCGCACAGCCCTGTGGGCGCCGCACATCCTGATGGGCCTGGTGATGCTCGCCTTGTTCTATCGACGGCTGTCGGTGTATCGCTTCTGGCGTCGGCGCGCAGCATGAAGATCGTTGTCCGTCATCTCGCCCGGGAGATCTACGGCGCCACGGCCATGGTCCTCCTGGCTTTTCTCGGCTTGTTCGCCTTCTTCGATCTGGTGAATGAGCTCGATAGCATCGGCAAGCGCGGCTACGAACTGCATCACGCCTTCATCTATGTGATGCTTCTGATTCCCGGCCGGATCTACGAACTGCTGCCCATTGCGGTCCTGATCGGGACACTCTACGCACTCACCACGCTGGCCCGCCATTCGGAGCTTACGGTGATGCGAGTGTCGGGTTTGTCCACCGGGCGCATGCTCAAGATCCTGGGCCTGATCGGGTCAGTGTTCGTCGTCTTGACTTTCCTCATGGGGGAATTCATTGCCCCCCCTGCCGAGCGGGCGGCCCAACAATTCAGATTGCAGGCAACGCAAAGTACGGTGTCCCAGGATCTACGCTCGGGTTTGTGGGTCAAGGACGGAACGCTCTTCATCAACGTCCGAACCCTGACTGCCGATCAGGTCATGGAGAACGTTCGCATCTACGAGTTCGATGAGCAGCAGGGCTTGAAGGCGATCGGAGAGGCCAAGCGGGGCGAATATGTCGGGCCAGAGGAGGGTTGGCGCCTGACCGACGTGGCCCAGACCTTGTTCGGCCCGAAGGGAACGTCGGTGCGTGTGGTGCCCGAATTCCAATGGCGGTCGGATCTCACGCCAGAGGTGCTCAGCGTCCTGATGGTGGTGCCGGAGCGCATGTCCGTGACTACCCTGTATACCTATTCGCGCCACTTGGCAGAAAACCGTCAGAAAGCCGGCCGGTATGAGATTGCCCTGTGGAAGAAGCTGGTTTATCCCTTTGCGGCGCTGGTGATGATCGGGCTCGCCCTACCTTTTGCCTACACCCATGACCGGATGGGCGGGGTAAGTGTCAAGGTCTTCGCGGGAGTAATGATTGGAATCGGATTCCACCTGCTGAATGGCTTGGCGTCCAATCTCGGTGTGATCAACAGCTGGTCGCCCCCGGTGGCGGCACTGATGCCAAGTGGCGTCTTTCTCCTGGCGGCAGCCGGCATGCTGTTTTGGGTGGAGCGTCGCTAGGGCGCGGTTGGGCCATGGCGAAAGCACCGCAACAATGACAAAGGCCCCTTTCGGGGCCTTTTTTCAGCGCTGGTTCCTGAGCTGAGATCAGCCGTTTTGCTGTTTACGGCCAGCGGACTTGTGATCCAGCTTCTCCTTGATGCGGGCGGATTTGCCAGAGCGGCTGCGGAGGTAGTACAGCTTGGCCCGGCGAACATCGCCGCGGCGCTTGATCTCAACGCTTGCGACCAGGGGAGAGTAGACCTGAAAGGTCCGCTCGACGCCTTCGCCGGAGGAGATCTTGCGAACGATGAAGGACGAATTCAGGCCGCGATTACGCTTGGCAATCACCACGCCTTCATAGGCCTGGAGTCGTTCCCGGTTGCCTTCCTTGACCTTAACCTGCACCACCACGGTGTCGCCGGGGGCGAAATCTGGGATCGATCGGCCTGCCGACAGGCGAGCGATTTCTTCCTGCTCAAGCTGTTGAATCAGATTCATGCGTCAACTCCTGTTTCCATGTCAATACGATGGCCATTGGCCTTTCGTGCAGAGCAGGTCGCCACCTGATGCACGTCCTTGTAATGAAGCAGGCCCGACCACTAGGGCTTGGCCGCTTCAGCTTCGGCCTGCTGGATGAGATCCAGCAGGCGCGATTCTTCGCGACTCAGCGGCCGATCCGTCAGGAGGTCCGGCCGCTTCGTCAAGGTCGCTTCCAGCGCCTTTAACAGGCGCCACTTGCGGATCGCTGCGTGATTTCCCGAGAGAAGCACGTCTGGTACCAGCATTCCGCAATAATTTTCTGGCCGCGTGTAATGCGGGCAGTCCAGCAATCCGTCGGCGAATGAATCTTCCGCCGCCGAATCCTCATCATTCAAGGCTCCGGGCAACTGACGAATGAGGGCGTCCATCAGCACCATGGCCGGCAATTCACCCCCAGAGAGCACAAAGTCGCCAAGGGATATTTCTTCATCCACACAGCGATCGATCAAACGCTGATCGACGCCTTCGTACCGTCCGCACAGCAGGATCAACGCAGGTTCGTCGCCAAGGGCCATGACCCTTCGGTGATCCAGCCGCTGCCCCTGGGGGGAGAGGTAGATGACCCGCCCGGGTCTTCCCAGGGCCAAGTGTTGCGCGGCTCGTGCTGCTTCGATGGCCGCCTCAAGTGGGGCTGCCATCATAACCATCCCGGGGCCACCCCCGTAGGGCCGGTCATCCACCGTTCGGGAGGGCGAGTCGACAAAATCCCGCGGGTTCCACAGGCGGATTTCGTACAGCCCCCGCTCCAGCGCTCGCCGGGTGATGCCCGCGTCGGTGAGCGCTGCGAACATCTCCGGAAACAGGGTCACCACGTCGTAGCGGCGGGGGGACGCCAAATCTGCCGGCTTCACCAATCCCTCTGCCAATCGACGCGGATGACCCCCAGCGCCTGATCCACCTCATCAACATAAGCCGCGACGAAGGGAATCAAATGTTCCTGATCTCCGTCCTCCACTTCAAGCACCTCATGGGCGCCAGTGGAAACCAAACCTCTGACCTTACCCAGGGGCTCGTTCACCCGATTGACGACTGACAGTCCGATTAAGTCGGCCCAGTAAAATTCGTCAGGCGCCGTGGCCGGCAGGGCCTCCCGCGGTGCACCGACAAACAAACCCTGAAGGGCTTCGGCGCCATTGCGATCAGTCACATCAGCAAATGATGCCAAAAGGGCCTGGCCATGCATGCGGCACTGGCGTAGCGCGATCTGCTGCCACTTCGCCTCTTCAGCGGAATCATCGGACGACAGCCACCATTTGCCCATCGATCTCCAGCTGAGAGGATCATCACCGAAAGGATGAACGCGGACCCAACCCTGGACGCCATAAGGGGCGACTATCCGCCCCAGCACGATCATGGGAGGGGTTGGCGTCTCAGGCCGCCTTGGCCGCCTGCTTGACGAGGCGGGCGACGGTGGGGGAAAGCTGGGCGCCGTTCTCTTGCCAGTAGGCGACACGCTCGGCATTGACGACCAATCCCTTTTCGTTGCCAGAGGCGACGGGATTGAAAAACCCGACACGCTCGATAAAGCGTCCGTCGCGGCGATTACGGGAATCTGCGGCAACGATGTTGTAAAAGGGGCGCTTCTTGGCGCCGCTGCGGGCAAGGCGAATGACGAGCATGGCAAGCTTCCGGTGTGGAATAAGCGAAACGCGCCATCTTAATGGATGAACGTTCAGAGGACAAGATCGATGCTCGCCTGTTCGCCGGCGGAGCCAACCTCGCAAGTTTGTCGCGGAGTGCCGGAGGAGACGTGGGTCAGCCACCAGCGAAGAGATCGGCCATGGTGTGCTGGATGGCCAACGCGGCTTCGCGAGGGTCAGGGGCTTGGCGAATGGGGCGTCCAACAACGATATAGTCGGCGCCATTGGAAAAGGCCTGTCGCACATCCACCGTTCGCTTTTGATCATCGGCAGGCTTGTTTTCGACTGGGCGGATGCCTGGTGTTACGACCAGCAGTCGCGGGCCCAGTTGCTCGCGAATCATGGGCGCTTCCAGGCCGGAGGAGACAATGCCATCTACGCCGGCCTCCAGGGCCCTCCGGGCGCGGGACAGGACCAGCTGGGGCACGTCGCATTGAAAGCCCAGATCCCTCAGGTCGCCCTGGTCGAGACTGGTGAGGGCGGTGACGGCCAGGACCTTCAAGGTGCCCTTATCCTGCACTGCGGCTTCCATGATGGACTGATTGCCGTGGATCGTCGCCAGGGTCGCGCCGGTTTGGGATAAAGCGCGGATGGCCGACCGCACCGTTTCGGGTACATCGAAGCACTTGAGGTCAACGAATACCTTCTTGTCCTGGGCGACAAGCCAGTCCAGCAGCTTGAAGTAACCCGGAGACATGAAGAGTTCCAGGCCAATCTTGTAAAAAGTTGCCGCGTCACCGAGGCGGGAGACAAAGGCTTGAGCGTGACCGGGATCCGGAAGATCCAAGGCCACGATGAGACGATCGGAAACCGGGATGGGTTTGCTGGAAAGGTAGGGCATTTCAATGATGGGCTGGCACTGACAAAGTGCCATTCTACGGGGCCAGCGGCCCAGCGCGGAACGCCTGTGATCGTCGGAGACGGGCGACAGGAACCCCGTGCCCGCATAAAATGGCGCAGGCCGCTCCATTTCCCATCGACCCCGCTCCCAGCGTCGCGACATCCATGGAAGCTTCGATTTCGAAACAATCCGCTCTTGAGCATTGGCTTGACGAGGACCCAGCCGCAACGGTTGGCGACGAGGCGCGGGAGCTTTGGCAACATGTCGTCGCCTTCCACGATGCCATAGAAGCCAATGAACCCAGGCGGCTGGAGTGGCTGGGTCTGCTGTGTGACCGGGCTCTGGACATCGACGGGCGCCTGAGGGGCGCATTGCTCGAGGCCAAGCTTCCTCTTCCCGAGGATGTGCGTGCCGCCCTGGTGGCCGTCGTGGGCGCCTCGGTTCGTCTGGCCCAGGTTGGGCAACGGCTGGGGTCGATTCGGGCCGATAACGGAGACGAGTTCCCAGGGCGGATGCTTCCCCAGGCCCTGGCGATGGCCATGATCCGGGTCGCGGGTGTACTGAGTGCGATGGGCGGGCTATCGCCGCCATTCAACCTCTGGGCAATGGCTCATGCGCTGGCCCGAGGGACGACGTCAAGCTCGGGTCGTGGCGAGGGGGGAGACAAGCTCAGCCAGGACATCGACCGGGCCTACAAGTGCCTTCTCGCTCTTGCCGTTATCCAGCCTGAAGGATTCACTCCCGCGGAACTCCAGTGGCTGGCAGACTTCCTGGAGCGTTTCGCGTCCGAGGTCCGGCTGGTTCCCTTGGATGGTGAGGCGGGAGAGGGCTTCTGGATCGATGTGGACCAGGATGCGCCTCCGGTGGCCATCACCCGGCGCCCGCCACCGGTGGTGGACGGCGTGCTGAAAATGGATGCGCGTGCGTTGGCGGCACGGGCGTCGGATGGACTGACCCGACTGCGGGGGGTGCCGGAGGAAAAGGTGACCAATGTCTTCGACGCTGTCACGGCCCTCACGGTGGGGGCCGACCTGCCGGAAGGATTGACGGTCGGCGACGCAATGGGCGTGCTCGATCGGGTGGCCAGGCGCTGGTCGGCGGCCCCCCTTCGGGAGCGTCCGCGCCGTTGGCAGCACCAACCCGTCGCAGTGTGCTTCGGATTGGCAGCGATCTGGGAGCGATTGGGTGCGGCCCAAGCGGCAATTGCGCCGGTGGAAGAATGGGTCATCGTCAATGAGAGCATCGGGGGCTACGCGATCCAGGGTCAGGGCAATGCTGCCTCAGGTCTCGCGGCGGGGATGGCTGTCGGGGTGCGGCTGGCGGCGTCAGGGGGTTGGACAGTGTGCATCGTCCGCTGGCTACGGGCAGAAGATCCGGCCCACGTGGAATTGGGTCTGCAGGTCGTGGCCGACGGTGCGGCCCCTGTTCGCCTTGGCTTTCGCGGTGGCGAGTTGCGGGAAATGGTGCCGGGGCTGATGCTGTCGCCGCGGGTCGGCATGCGTAGCCTTTCCGGCATGCTGGTTCCGGCGGGCACCAGCGTGGGTCGGCGCTTCGTGTTTGTTCGCGACGGCACCCCCATTTACGTGGGGCAAGGCCTTCTTGTCAGCGTGGAGATCCGGACGGCAACCAGCGAACTGTTTCAGTTCGAGTTAGACCCAATTCCTGAATGAGCCCTGCCCGCGGATTTGCGCGCCAGTTCCGCGACTGATGTGTTGGCGCTGGCGAGGCAGCGGGCGTAGAGGTCCATGAGGTCCGGAGTGAGGGGTTCGCTGGCAAGCTCCGCCGGCAGCCGCGGCGTCAAGGTCAGGTGTTTCAGCACATCGGCGACGGTCAGGCGCTCTGCTGACACGGCCAAGTGCCATTGTCCCGTTTCGCTGCGGACGATCCATCCGATGGACTGCATGGTTTCCAGGAGGTGCTCACTGTTGGCTGTGCCAAGGCGTGCCACCCCATGCAGGCTGTCAGTGTTCACAGCCTGGCCGGCGTCCTGGCCCTCCGCAAGGCGGCAAAGCATCCTGATCGCCGCGTAGGCGCGATCGCCGGGAAAGGCCGGAAGCAGGCGCCTGGCATCCGCGAAAACGGGCAGGGTCGAGGCAACCAACGCTCCTGTAAGGATGGCAACCCACAGGAAATACAGCCACAGGAGGAAAATCGGCAGGGCGGCGAACGTGCCATAGATCAGGTTGAAGCTTGCGAAGCCCGCAATGAAGGCCGTCAGGGCCTTTTGTACCAACAGTACCAAGGAGGTCGCCACGATCCCGCCGGCCAGGGCATGGGCGGCCTCGACGAATCGGTTTGGGATGGCCCGGTAGAGGAAACTGAAGAACAGAATCATCAGAACGTAGGGGGCTACATGCAGGGTTGTCCGGCGCATCCAGGCCGTATCGCCGACAAGGTCAATGGAAGCCGTTACCACGAAACTGCTGGCCGCCACCACGCCAGCAAGGATCAGAGGGCCGAGGGTGACTGTCACCCAGTAGAGCGGGATCCGGATTCGCCAGGGCCGATGATGGTGGACGCCCCAGATATGGTTGAACGCGCGGTCGATGGTCACGATCAGGGTCAGGGCACCCAATGCGAGAAGGACGCTTCCGAAGACGGTCAAATTGGCGGCTTTAAGCGAGAACTGCAATGCATAGGTGGCAATGATGCGACCCGCCTTTTCCGGGAGCAGGTTCTGAATCAGGAATTGACGTAACTCGTCGCCAAGGCCCTCCAGGAACGGGGAGCGGCCGAACACCGCGATGGCCACCGTGATAAGCGGAACGAGCGAGAGCAGGGTGGTGAAGGCGAGACTGCTGGCAACCTGGGAGCAGCGATGCGCGGCAAAGCGCTCGAC
This sequence comes from Zoogloeaceae bacterium, assembly GCA_016791025.1. GTDB lineage: Bacteria > Pseudomonadota > Gammaproteobacteria > Burkholderiales > Rhodocyclaceae > JAEUNX01. The sequence goes on from JAEUNX010000076.1 coordinate 11,159, forward strand.
GAGCAATTGAAGGAAGCGGCGGAGTTCTTGAAACCACATACCAGGGGGTGGGGCTGCTCCGGGTTCGCGGCGAGGCCTCGGTATAATGCCGGATTCTATCAATCGCGACGGCCATGAAAGAGATCCTGGTCCTTTATTACAGCCACCGTGGTTCTGTGCGGGCTTTGGCAGAGCAGATCGCCCTGGGGGTCCAGTCAGTCCCTGGCATGTTGGCGCGCCTGCGCACGGTCCCAAAGGTGTCGGCGGTGTGCGAGGCCGTGGAGTCCGACGTTCCTGCCCTGGGCTCGCCCTACGTTGAGGCCCGCGATCTCGCAGAATGCGTTGGCCTGGCCCTGGGCAGCCCGACCCGTTTTGGCAATATGGCTGCGCCGGTCAAGTACTTCCTGGATGGGACGGGCCTGGAATGGCACAACGGGACCTTGGCCGGGAAGCCGGCCTGCGTGTTCACCTCCACCGCCTCCATGCATGGGGGACAGGAATCGACATTACTCTCCATGATGATTCCCCTTCTGCATCACGGCATGCTGGTTCTGGGCCTGCCCTACACCCAGCCCGCGGTGAATGCGACGCGTTCGGGGGGCACGCCCTACGGCGCTAGCCACGTGGCCGGCGCTGACGGTGACGCCGTGCTGACCGAGGATGAACGGGTCCTGGCGATGGCGCAGGGGCGCCGCCTGGCTGAAGTGGCCCGCCGCTTGTGTACGGGGGGGGTGTGAAGATGCCGTCGGTGCGGGTATTGAACCTTGTCGCCAGTGTGAGCCTGTTGGCCCTGATCGTCCTTGGCGTGGCGTGGGAGGTATGGATTGCACCCCTGCGCCCAGGCGGATCGTGGATGACCCTGAAGGTGCTCCCGCTGATGGCGGCCCTTTTCGGTATCCTGCGGGGCAGGCGCTATACCTTCCAATGGGCCTGCATGCTGATCCTCCTCTACTTCATCGAAGGGGTGCTGCGGCTCAATGACCCTCGACCGGGCTCGGTTCTCGCCGCGGTGGAGATCGGGCTGGCGGTGATCTTCTTCCTGAGCGCGACCCTTTATGCCCGCCAGACCGCGCCATCCCGCCAGGGAACGGCCGCCGGTTGATCACCCGGGCGGCCGCTGATTAGCCTCAGATCTGCGGATTGAGTTTGTCAAACTTGGCGTGGAGCTTGTTCAGGGCGTTGAGATAGGCCTTGGCCGAGGCGACGATGATGTCGGTGTCGGCGCCCTGTCCATTCACCACCTTGCCGTCCTTGGCCAGCCGCACGGTGACCTCCCCCTGGGCATCGGTGCCGGTGGTGATGGCATTGACGGAGTAAAGAAGCAATTGGGTGCCGCTCTCGGCCAGTTGTTCAATGGCTTTGAAGGCGGCGTCCACCGGGCCCGAGCCGCTGGAGGATGCATTCTTCTCCTCGCTGCCGATGGCGAGGGTGAGGCTTGCCTGGGGAACCTCGCCGGTTTCGCTGTGGAAGCGCGAGGCGAGGAGCCGGAAATGCTCCAATTCGTGGGGTGATGTCTCATCGGACACCAGGGCCTGGAGATCTTCGTCAAAGATCTCATGCTTCTTGTCGGCGAGGGCCTTGAAACGGGTGAAGGCGTGGTTGAGCTGCTCTTCGGAGCCAATCACGATGCCCAATTCCTGCAGCCGCGAGCGGAAGGCATTGCGCCCGGAGTGCTTGCCCAGCACGAGTTTGTTGGCGGTCCAGCCCACATCCTCGGCGCGCATGATCTCGTAGGTTTCCCGGTGCTTGAGCACGCCGTCCTGGTGGATGCCTGACTCGTGGGCGAAAGCATTGGCGCCAACGATCGCCTTGTTCGGCTGTACCGGGAAGCCCGTGATGCCGGAGACGAGCTTGGACGCTGGCACGATCTGGGTGGTGTCGATGCGGGTGTCGCAGCCAAAGACATCGCGACGGGTGCGGACCGCCATCACCACTTCCTCGAGGGAGGCGTTGCCGGCACGCTCGCCCAGCCCATTCACCGTGCATTCGACTTGGCGTGCTCCGGCCATCACCGCAGCCAGAGAGTTTGCGACGGCGAGCCCGAGGTCATTGTGGCAATGGACAGACCACACCACGCGGTCGGCATTGGGCACTCGCTCGATGAGGGTGCGGATGGTGCGGGCAAATTGCTCGGGTACGTTGTAGCCCACGGTGTCCGGCACGTTGATGGTTTTGGCGCCGGCCTGGATCACGGCATCAAAGATGCGGCATAGAAAGTCGATTTCGGATCGGCCCGCATCCTCGGCGGAAAATTCGACGTCGTCGGTGAAACGGCGGGCCCAGCCGATCGCCTTGACCGCCTGCTCCACCACCTGGTCGGGCTGCATGCGCAGCTTTTTTTCCATGTGGATCGGGCTGGTCGCGATGAAGGTGTGAATTCGCCCCCGTGCGGCGGGGGTGATCGCTTCACCAGCCCGCCGGATGTCGTTTTCGTTGGCCCGTGCCAGGGAGCAGATCGTGGATTCGCGGATCGTCTGGGCAATGGCCTGGACGGCTTCAAAATCCCCGTTCGATGCGGCGGCAAAGCCGGCTTCAATGACGTCGACCCGCATGCGTTCAAGCTGACGGGCAATGCGCAGTTTCTCTTCCCGGGTCATGGATGCGCCGGGGCTTTGTTCGCCGTCCCGCAGGGTGGTGTCGAAAATAATGAGTTGATCGCTCATGGGAGGCTCCTGAGGAGGCGTTCACCGGGGACGAGCCCCGGGAGCGGGGGTATTTATTCAGACTCGGATTCGGGGTCTGGCGTTCGTGGCAGGGGAGGCTGGCGCCGAAGCCGCCGGACGACGAGCATCACATACCCGGAGGCGGCATAGGCCAGGAACATCGCAAACAGAACCCCAGGGGGGTAGCTCGAGATCAGGGCGAAACCAAGAACGACTGCGAAGACCACGATGAACGGAACGCTGCGGCGCAGGTTGATGCTCTTGCCGCTGTAGTACATCACGTTGCTGACCATGGTGATGCCTGCGAAGATGGTCAGGAAGCAGGCGAACCAACGCAGGTCATCGCCGGAAAAGCCGTTGTCGATGGCGACCCAAACCATACCGGCGATGAGCGCGGCGGCTGCCGGACTGGGGAGACCCTGGAAGAAGCGTTTGTCGACGATGTCGATGTTGGTATTGAAGCGGGCCAGGCGCAGGGCAGCGCCGGCGCAATAGATGAACGCGGCAATCCAACCCAGCTTGCCCATGCCCTTCAAGGCCCATTCGTAGGCGACCAAAGCCGGCGCCACGCCGAAGGAGACCATGTCGGACAGGGAATCGTATTCGGCGCCGAAGGCGCTCTGGGTGCGCGTGAGCCGGGCCACCCGACCATCCAGGCCGTCCAGCACCATGGCGATGAAAATCGCCACGGCCGATTGCTCGAAATTCAGGTTCATCGCCTGGACGATGGCGTAGAAACCCGCAAAAAGCGCGGCAGTGGTAAAAAGATTGGGAAGGATGTAAATACCGCGCCGGCGCTTGTCCGGTGGCGGCAACGGCTTGCGGGTTGGCAGGTCGGCCATTGTGCGTCACACCCATGAGGAGGGCTCAGATTGTACCTGAACCCGCCTGTTGCCACGCCGTCCGTGGCGACTGCCCGAAAGGCAAAAGGGCCGGAAGGCTGCCGACGGCAGCATTCCGGCCCAGCTGCTGGGATGATCAGTTCTTGGACTGATCGACCAGCTTGTTGGCCTTGATCCAGGGCATCATCTCGCGCAGCTTTTCGCCAACCTGCTCGATGGAGTGGGCAGCGTTCAGGCGGCGGCGGGCGGTCATGGCCGGGTAGTTGGTGCGGCCTTCAAGGATGAACTGCTTGGCGTAGTCGCCAGACTGGATGCGCTTTAGAGCGTTGCGCATGGCGGCGCGGGACTGCTCGTTGATCACTTCCGGGCCGGTGACGTATTCGCCATATTCGGCGTTGTTGGAAATCGAGTAGTTCATGTTGGCGATGCCACCTTCGTACATGAGATCCACGATCAGCTTCAGTTCGTGGAGACACTCGAAGTACGCCATCTCCGGCGCGTAGCCGGCTTCGGTCAGGGTTTCGTAGCCCATCTTCACCAGTTCGACGCAACCGCCGCACAGCACGGCCTGTTCGCCGAAGAGGTCAGTTTCGGTTTCTTCGCGGAAATTGGTCTCGATCACGCCGCCCTTGGTGCCGCCGTTGGCCGCTGCGTAGGACAGCGCGATGTCCTTGGCCTTGCCGGATTTGTCCTGATGCACGGCGATCAGGCTGGGCACGCCGCCGCCTTGCTTGTAGGTCGAGCGAACGGTGTGGCCGGGGCCCTTGGGGGCGACCATGATCACGTCGAGGTCGGCACGGGGGACGATCTGGTTGTAATGAATGTTGAAGCCATGGGCGAAGGCGAGGGTGGCGCCTTCCTTCAGATTCGGTTCGATCTCGCTGTAGTAGACGGCGGGTTGGCTCTCATCGGGGAGCAGGATCATCACCAGATCGGCGGACTTCACCGCGTCGGCCACTTCAGCGACCTTCAGGCCAGCGCCTTCGGCCTTCTTCCAGGAGGCGCCGCCCTTGCGCAGACCGACGGTGACGGAGACGCCGGAGTCGGTAAGGTTCTGGGAGTGGGCATGGCCCTGGGAGCCGTAACCCACGATGGTGACCTGCTTGCCCTTGATGAGGGACAGGTCGGCGTCCTTGTCGTAATAGACTTTCATTTCATTCCTTTCGTTTTCGAGGGGTCTTGGTGAGAGGCCCGAAGTCGGCTTCGGGGCAGGCGGTGGCGCCGGTCCTCACACCTTCAATACGCGGTCTCCCCGGCCAATTCCGCAGATGCCGGAGCGAACGGTTTCGAGGATCAGGCTGGCGTCCAGAGCACCGAGAAAGGAATCCAGCTTGTTTTGGGTACCTGTCAGCTCGATGACGTAGGAGGCATCGGTGACGTCGATGATGTGGCCGCGGAAGATGTCGGAGGTCCGCTTGATCTCCTCCCGGTCCTTGCCGGTGGCCCGCACCTTGACGAGGAGCAGTTCCCGCTCGATGTGGGCAGACTCGGAAATGTCCACCACCTTGACCACATCCACCAGCTTGTTCAGCTGCTTGGTGATCTGCTCGACGATCTCGTCGGACCCGGTGGTCACGATGGTCATGCGGGACAGGGACGGGTCCTCCGTCGGAGCAACGGTGAGGGATTCGATGTTGTAGCCGCGGGCCGAGAAGAGGCCGGAGACCCGCGAAAGGGCACCGGATTCGTTCTCGATCAATAAGGAGATTACGTGTCGCATGGGCGTCCGAACTGAGAGAGGAGGAGTGGAAGCGGCGGCCACGGCTGGGAGCTGGCCGGCAGACGGCCCTCCCGGCGCCGACGGGCGGGTGGCCCGTCGACGCAGGCGCGGCCTGGATGTTGCCGCGCCCCGCGATCTGTCGCGATTACAGGTCTTCGGCGGAAAGGATCATCTCTGTGAGGCCCTTGCCGCCCTGGACCATGGGATAAACGTTTTCCGTGGGGTCCACCTGAAAATCCAGGAAGACCAGATCGTTCTTGCGCTGGAAAGCTTCGCGCAGGGCGCCCTCCACGTCACCGGCCTTGTCGATGCGCAGGCCGACATGGCCGTAGGCCTCGGCGAGCTTGGCAAAATCCGGTAGGGAATCCATGTAGGACTCCGAGTAACGGCCACCGTGGAAGATCTGCTGCCACTGGCGGACCATGCCCAGGTAGCGGTTGTTGAGATTCACGATCTTGATGGGCAGGCGGAATTGCTTGCAGGTGGAAAGTTCCTGGATGCACATCTGGATCGAGGCCTCGCCGGTGACACAGGCCACCGGGCTGCCCGGGTGGGCAAACTGAGCCCCCATGGCGTAGGGCAAGCCCACTCCCATGGTCCCAAGGCCACCGGAGTTGAGCCAGCGGCGGGGCTTGTCGAAGCGGTAGTACTGGGCGGCCCACATCTGGTGCTGACCGACGTCAGAGGTGACGAAGGCGTCGCCGTTGGTCACTTCCCAGAGCTTCTGGACCACGAACTGGGGCTTGATGATCTCGCCGTCATGTTTGAACTTCAGGCAATCGCGGCGGCGCCACTCTTCGACCTGTTTCCACCAGGTCGCCAGCGTGTCTTCCTCGGGCCGGCGGGTCGACGCTTCCACGGCGCGGATCATTTCGTCTAGGACGTCGATGATGTTGCCGACGATGGGCACGTCGACCTTGACCCGCTTGGAAATCGAGGACGGATCGATGTCGATGTGGATGATCTTGCGGGGCTCTTCGGCGAAATGCGCGGGATTGCCGATCACCCGGTCATCGAAGCGGGAGCCGACGGCCAGGAGCACATCGCAGAAGTGCATGGACATGTTGGCTTCAAAGGTGCCATGCATGCCGGGCATGCCGAGATATTGCCGATCGCTCGCGGGGTAACCGCCCAAACCCATCAGGGTGGTGGTGATCGGGAAGCCCAGCAGCTTGGTGAGCTTGGTGAGTTGCTCGGCGGCATTGCCAAGGACGGCGCCGCCGCCGGCGTAGATCATCGGCCGCTTGGCTTCCATGAGCAGCTGGACGGCTTTTTTGATCTGGCCCTGATGACCCTTGGAAACCGGGCTGTACGACCGCATGGAAATCGACTTCGGGTAGTCGAATTCGCATTTGGCGACGGTGATGTCCTTGGGAATGTCCACCAGGACCGGGCCGGGACGGCCAGAGGCCGCGAGGTAGAAGGCCTTCTTGATGGTGGGAGCGATGTCTTCGACCCGCTTCACCAGGAAATTGTGCTTCACACAGGGACGGGTGATGCCTACCGTGTCGACTTCCTGGAAGGCATCCTGACCGATCGCTGCGGTCGGCACCTGACCGCTGATGATAACCACCGGGATGGAGTCGCAATAGGCCGTGGCGATCCCCGTCACCGCATTGGTGGCGCCAGGGCCCGAGGTCACCAGGGCGACGCCAACCTTCTCCGTGGAGCGGGCGTAGCCGTCCGCGGCGTGCACGGCGGCCTGTTCATGGCGCACCAGCACGTGGCGAATCTGGTCCTGCTTGAAGAGTTCGTCGTACAGGAAGAGTACGGCGCCACCGGGATAGCCGAAAACGTATTCGACCTTTTCTTCCTGGAGACACCTCACTACAATTTCGGCTCCGCTCAGCATCATTCGTACTCGCCCTGTTTTTCCAACTGAAACGCGCAACATTACCCGCCCCCCGTTGATTGGTCAAGGATGGTGGGCGGGCTCTCCGGGGTGGCTTCTGGCGGGTGGCCGGCTCCGTCCGATGGATGAACATCTGCCGTGGGGTCGGCGCAGAGGAACCATGCGACAGTCCCCCCCTTTGCCGGCCAGTGCTGGCCCCGCTCAGTCTTCTCCGTCGCACCGCCAGCAAGCCGAAATCGCGACACTGCGCCGGCGTTTGGCCTCCCTGATCTATGAAGCGCTCCTGCTCCTGGGGGTGCTCGGCCTGACCTTCATGGTGCCGAATCTCATACTGGGTGTCGTCTGGCAGATTGCCTTGCCCGGGTGGGTGGATTGGCTCCACATCTACCTCGTTCTCGGGGTTTATTTTGTCTGGTATTGGCGCCGGGGCGGGCAGACTCTCGCCATGCAGACCTGGAAGCTGCGCCTTGTGGAAAAGAAGGGGGGCGGAACGGTCTCCCTGGGCCAGGCGTGGCTGCGATACACCCTTGCCTGGCCGTCGGTGCTGTTCGGCGGCCTGGGCCTGGCCTGGGCGATCATCGATCCCGAGCGCCAGTTTCTTCATGACCGGCTGGCAGGTACCCACGTGGTGCTGTTGATTCCTGGCCGGTAAGCCATTTCATTTTCTGGAGTACCCCCATGCGCACCGAGCTTGGCAAGACAATCTTCCGCCGGGATTACCGTCCCCTGGCGTGGACAGTGAACAAGGTCGATCTGCATTTCGACCTGGGCCCGGAGCGGACCGACGTCGCGAGCCGTCTGACCTGCCTGCGAAACGACGATGCGGAGCCAGGGCCGCTGGTCCTTTTCGGTGAAGACCTCGAACGGGTTTCGGTGAATATCAACGGCGTTCCCTGCCCCGCGGCGGATCTTGTGGAGACCGAGTTCGGTATCGAAATCGCGCTGCAGGGGGAGCGCTGCGTGGTGGAGATCGTGACTCGAATCAACCCCTCCGCCAATACGACGTTGTCCGGCCTGTATACCTCCCGCGGTGGATTTTTCACCCAGTGCGAAGCGGAGGGCTTCCGCCGCATTACCTATTTCCCCGATCGACCGGACGTGATGGCGCGTTACTCGGTGACGCTGGAGGCCGCGAAGGACGCCTGCCCGGTGCTGCTTTCGAATGGCAACCTGGTGGCCCAGGGTGACCTCCCGGACGGCCGGCATTTTGCCCGCTGGGAAGACCCCTTTCCCAAGCCTTCCTATCTGTTCGCCCTGGTTGCGGCGGACCTGGTGGTGCTGGATCGCAAGGTGCGCACGCGCTCTGGCCGCGAAGTGCTGCTCCAGGTGTGGGTGGAGGAGGGCAACCTCGATCGCACCGAGCATGCGATGGATTCCCTGGTGGCGGCGCTGCGTTGGGACGAGGACACCTTTGGTCTCGAACTCGATCTTGACCGCTACATGATCGTCGCGGTGTCCGACTTCAACATGGGGGCGATGGAGAACAAGGGCCTCAACATCTTCAATGCCAAATATGTGCTGGCCAATCCTCGCACCGCCACGGATGCGGACTTCGAAAATATTGAAAGCGTGGTGGCCCACGAGTACTTCCACAATTGGACGGGTAATCGGGTCACCTGCCGGGACTGGTTCCAGCTGACCCTCAAGGAAGGGCTCACGGTCTTCCGCGACCAGCAGTTTTCCGCCGACATGATGGCCCGGGCAGCCGGCGAGGCGGGGGCGGATTCGGCCAGGGCGGTGGTGCGCATCGACAACGTGCGCAACCTCCGGTCGGCCCAGTTCCCCGAGGATGCGGGCCCCATGGCTCACCCTATCCGACCCGACAGCTACGAGGAAATCAACAATTTCTACACCGCCACGGTCTATGAAAAAGGGGCCGAGGTCATCCGCATGCTGCACACCCTGCTTGGGCCAGAGGGGTTCCGCAATGGCATGGACCTCTACTTCAGCTACCACGACGGGCAGGCGGTAACCTGCGATGACTTCGTGGCGTGCATGGCCGAGGCCAATGGCGTCGATCTGGACGCCTTCCTGGGCTGGTACAGTCAGGCCGGTACGCCCCGGCTCGCGGCCAGTGGAACCTGGGATGACGCCAGCGGAACCTTCACGCTGAACCTCTCCCAGCGGACGCCCCCCACGCCGGGCCAGCCAGACAAGCTTGCCCTGCCGATTCCGGTCGCTGTCGGTCTTATCGGGCCCGATGGCGCGGACTTGCCAGTGACTCTGGCAGGCGAGGCGCACCCCGGGGCAACCACCCGCGTCCTGCAATTGCAGACCAGCGAGGCGCACTTTGTTTTTACCGGCCTCCCCACGGAGCCGGTGCCCTCGATTCTTCGTGGTTATTCCGCTCCAGTGATTCTCGATCTGGCGGAGTCCGACGAGCGTCTGGCCTTTCGCATGGGCCACGACAGCGATCCGTTCAACCGCTGGGATGCCGCCCAGCGCTACTTCGAGCGGGTGGCACTCCAACTGGTCGCCGACGCCCAGGCAGGCGGCAAAGCGAGCATCCCAGACGGGCTGTTCGCCGCTTGCCGGAGCCTGCTCAACGATAATGGCCTGGATCCCGCGTTTCGGGCGCAGGCCCTCGCCCTGCCGGGTGAGGCCTACCTGCTGGAGCGGATGGCGCAAGCGGATCCGGCGGCGCTGCGGGGGGCCTTGATCCGGCTGACGACGGCTCTCGGCCGCCAACTCGAAGCGGAATGGCTGGCCTGCCACGAGGACCTGACTGTGGCAGGTCCCTATCGCTACCATCCAGGTGACGCAGGGCGGCGGGCCCTGAGGAACCTTGCGCTGCGTTATTTGTGCGGCGCCGGTGTCGAGGATGGCATTGAGCGGGCGGTGGCTCAGTTCCAGGCGGCGGGGAACATGACCGACCGTTTCGGTGCCCTGAGCGCCCTTGTGCAGAGCGCGGCCCCGGTGCGAGAACAGGCCCTCGCGATCTTTCATTCAGAGTTCGAACGGGATCCTCTGGTCCTCGACAAATGGTTCGCCCTGCAGGCGGGGGCCTGGCGCTGGTCGGCGGACGCCCCTGCAACGCTTGAACGTGTGGCGGCCCTTACCGAAGACCCGGCGTTCAACTTCACCAATCCGAACAAGGTCTATGCCTTGCTCGGCACCTTCTTCCGCGCCAATCCTGGGGAGTTCCATCGGCTCGACGGCGAGGGGTATGCCTTCTGGACCGACCAGGTGATTCGCCTCAATAGCCACAATCCCCAGGTTGCCGCACGGATGGCCCGGGCCCTGGAGCACTGGCGTCGATTCATCCCCGCGCTGCAGGACGCGATCCAGCCCCAGTTGGAGGCGGTGGTGGACCTTCCTGAGTTATCGGGGGACGTGCGCGAGATCATTGAAAAAGCCCTGCGGGGTTGATGCGAGCGGTCAGGCGGTGGGCCCCGAGCGGCCCGTGCCGGACGGGGGCAAAGGCGGTGCGAGGGACTAGCCTGGTGAAATGCCGCGGCCTGTCGCTCCGTCATGATCGGGGCACCGAATCCGCTGGCTGAGGAGACGCCTGTCCAGGCCGTGGAAGACCGGCCGGTTCTCGACACCGGACCGGAAGAGCACTTCAAACGGGTGACGACAGATCGATTGTCGGCGCCGAAGCGGCCCTCGTCTGCTGGGTAGATGGCGATCGGCGATGGTTCAAGGCGGTTTGTTGCCTTGATGTCCGGCTCTTGTCCTGGGCGATCAGCGTTTGCGGTCACGCTAGCCTCCCGTTCGGCCCTCTTGTGTTGCCAGACGTGAGCTGGGATCCCCATTTTCGTGGCAACGCCTGGTCGTCGGCCTGCCCTCCATTCGCTTCTATCCCGGTGTGCCTCTGGTCACCAGAAGGTGGTACGCGATGGGTGCGGTTTGCCTCATCGATTCCCGGCCGCGGAACATCTCGGCTGACGGGGTCGAACACCTGGCATCGCTCGCCCGAGTTTTAGGCGCTGGTGCATGGTGGGCCCTGAACTGGACTGATTGTGGGTCAGGATTGGTCACCGCCCCCCTCGCCGTTGGCCCTAAGATTTCCTTAAGGTAGGCCGCCCAGACTGTCCCCCGTGATCAACCACGGGAGATGATTGTGGAAGCCTCCAAGACCGGCTCGGTACGGGTATTCGATCCCTTGTTACGCGGGCTGCACTGGATCCTCGCCGGGTCCATCCTGACCCTCATTGCCACCAGCCAGTTGGCCGAGCTTTTCGAAGACGGTCCACTGGAGGACGCGTTGTGGCAGAGCCATATCTTCGCCGGTTACGTCATGGCGGCAGCCTTGGGTGCCCGCCTGGTTTGGGGCCTGATCGGGCCGGAAGCCGCCCGCTGGCGGGACTTCTGGCATCCCGCCGCCTGGGGCGGAATGTTGCGCGGCCGTTGGCCGGCGGCGCGTCGCGGCCATGATGCGGCCGCCAGCCTGGGCTACCTCGCCGCCTACGCGGTGATGGCGCTGATGGTCGGCACGGGCTTGGGTCTGGCGGCGATCGAGTTTCAGGCCGGCCCCTTGAGCGGAGTGCTGGGCGGCGCCCGGGGTCTGGGTGACCTCTTTGAGGAGCCCCACGAATTCGGCTTTGCCCTGATGCTGGGATTCATCGCCCTTCATCTTGCTGCCCTGGTCGTGCATCAATGGCGGGGCGAGCGGGTTGCCCAAAGCATGGTGACCGGCCACCAGTACCACGATTCCGAGGGGGCCGAGCATGGGCAGCCTTAAGGGGACGGTACTGGTCGGCCTGATAGTTTGGGCTCTGATGGGGTGGGCTGCCGGCGAGCCCGAGGGTCAGCTCCAGGGCTGGGCCCGGGCGATGGGCATGTCGGTCTCGGCCTTCTCCGCGGCGCGGGGCGAGGCCCTGTACCGCCAGGAGAATGGCAACGCGCAGGGTGGGGCGATTGGCTGTTTCAGCTGCCACACCAAGGATCCGCGCCAGCCGGGTCGGACCCGAGCCGGCAAGACGATCGAGCCCATGGCCAGCGCCGTGACGCCCACGCGGTTCACAGATCCGGCCAAGACCGAGAAATGGTTTTCCCGCAACTGTCAGGATGTCCTCGGGCGGGCTTGCACCCCCGAGGAAAAGGGCGATTTCGTCACTTGGCTGACCCGCGTCAAACCTTAAGAAAGCGAATCATGAAAGATAGCGTCAAAGGCATGCTGGTGGTGGCGGGGGCCGTGATCGCCGCGGTGGGATTGTTTGCCACGGGCCCGTCCTGGGGAGACGACGAGGGTCGCGGGGAGGAGCATGGCGGCATGCGGGCTAGCCGGGTGCCCGTCGGCGCACCGGCTTCCTGGAAAACCGAGTGTGGCAGTTGCCACGTGCCCTATCCCCCCGCGATGCTTCCAGCCCAGAGCTGGGCGCGCATCATGGCCGGACTGGATCGACATTTTGGCGAGAACGCCAGCCTGCCGCCCGCCGTCGCAGCCGAAATCGGCCAATTTCTGGCCGCCGAGGCCGGGTGGCCCCGGGACGGCGAGGGAGGGGTCGCCCGGGGCGAGCCACCCTTGCGGATCACCGAAACGCCCTGGTTCCGTCGTGAGCACCGGGAGATCGGCGATGTGGTCTGGCGTCGGGCCGCCATCGGCAGCCCGGCAAACTGCTCGGCGTGCCATCGCCAGGCCGAGCAGGGTATCTTCAACGAGCATGGGGTGAAGATCCCGAAATAGGAGGGGGCATGCGGGTGCTGCTGGTGGAGGACGACGTCCTGCTCGGCGACGGACTGGCAGCTGGTCTGCGGGACGCCGGGTTGGGCGTCGATTGGGTGCGGGACGGCGTGGCGGCCGAAGCCGCGCTGGCCGCCGAGCAGTTTGCCGCCCTGATCCTCGATCTGGGGCTTCCCCGGCGGGATGGGCTCAGTGTCCTCTCCCGTCTGCGCCAAGCCGGCAACTCGATCCCCGTCTTGATCCTCACTGCCCGGGACCAAGTGGCGGACAAGATTGGCGCGCTGGATCTGGGCGCCGACGACTATGTGGTCAAGCCCTTTGACCTGGATGAGGTGGCGGCGCGCTTACGGGCCCTGGTACGGCGTGCTCATGGTCGCGCACAGGCGGTGCTTGAACATGGAGACTTGCGCCTGGATCCCGCGGGTCGCAGCCTGACCCAGGCGGGGGTGCCGGTCGCGGTGACTCCGCGGGAATTCAATCTGCTTCAATTGCTTTTGGAAAACTCCGGCCGCGTGCTCACCCGGCGGGTGCTGGAGGAGCAGCTCTACAGCTGGGGGGAGGCGGTGGAAAGCAACGCCCTCGAAGTCCATATCCATCACCTGCGGCGCAAGCTAGGGGGTGATCTAATCCGAACCGTGCGGGGTGTCGGCTACATGATGGAGCGGGGATGACAGGAGGCTACTCCCTGCGACGGCGCCTGCTTGCCGTGGTGTTGACCGTGGTGGCTCTGGGGTGGGCTGCCGTTGCCGGGCTGGCCTTCCGCAGCGCCCATGATCAGGCGGATCGCCTGTTTGATGCCCAGTTGCGCCAGGTTGCTGAAACTTTGGCGGCGATCGTGGCTGGGGGCGAGGCCCGCCATGTTGCCCACGAACTGGATGAGCATGCGGAGCGCTATGACCTGCCGGTGGTGTATCAGGTGTGGCGTCTGGAAGAGGAGGTTCGGCAGCGGGCGGGCGGACGCGACCGGCGCGATGATGCGCCCCATCGAGGCCTGCTTGTTCGTTCGCCCTCGGCGCCGGAGTCGGCACTGGCCGACGAGGCCGGCTTCAGTCAGCGCCCCTTCGGTGGCCGGACCTGGCGCTTTTATGTCGTCGATCATGACGGATATCGGGTCATCGCCGGCCAGGATCACGGCGAGCGTTACCGCGCGGCCGCTGCCCTGGCCTGGCATCTGGCCTGGCCGATTATGATTGGGCTGCCGCTCATGGCCGGTGGGCTATGGTGGGGTGTGGGCAGGGCTCTCGCGCCGGTGGGGCGAGTGGCGACCCGGGTGGCGGCCTTGGTCCCCGGGCGGCGGGAACCCCTCGGCAGCCAGGAAGCGCTGCCGACTGAGGTGGGGCCGCTGACCACTGCCATTGACGGGCTGATTGCCCAGGTCGCTGAAGCCCTCGACAAGGAGCGTCGCTTCACCGCCGACGCTGCACACGAGTTGCGCACGCCGCTGGCCGCCATCAAGGTCCAGGCCCAGGTGGCCCTACGGACAGGGGCGGCCGATACTCGGGAGCGGGCCCTGGATCAGGTGTTGGCCGGAGTGGACCGGATGACGCGGCTGGTGGAGCAACTTCTTACCTTGGCCCGCCTGGATCCGGCGGCGCCCAAGACCGGTTTCACTCTGCTTGGTCTCTCCGATGTGGGCGAAGGCGTGTGCGCGGAACTGGCTCCCGCGGCCCTGGCCCGGGGGCAGTCCATCGAGTTGCTGCGCGGCCCCGGCGAGATTCGGGGGCGGAGGGACTGGCTGGAGATCCTGTTACGCAATCTCGTTGGGAACGCCATGGCCCACACCGGTGCTGGAAGTCGCATTCAGGTTGCGACCGGTGCCGGGCCGGAGGGGGTGTGGCTGGCCGTGCGCGACGATGGGCCGGGCATTCCGGTGGCGGTGCGAAATACCCTGCGTGCCCGATTTGCCCGGGGCGCCGATCTGACCAGCGAGGGCAGTGGATTGGGGCTCTCCATTGCCGAACGCATTGCCGAGGTCCATGGCGGGCGGCTCGAACTGGAGGACGGTCTGCCCAATGGATCAGGCGGCCATGGTCTGGCGGTGGTGATTCGGTGGCCAGCGAGCTACGAAGGGGCTGGGGCCGCGACCGGTTCCGCCTGAGCAGGTTCGAGTGGACGAAGGAATGGCCTTCAGGTGTCGTCGAGGGTGGGGTCTTCGCCGTCGATGTGCTGGGTGTAGAGCAGAGTGTGGCGGCGGTCTGTCGCCAGCCGCGCGAGATCATGGAGGGCGGCGAGCGCTGTGGCTGGGCGGTCCGCCGCAGCCGGCAGGGCATCGTTCTGGGCTAGTACATCCTGCCAGGTTTGGCCCAGGCGAGCCAATGCTGCGCCATCCAGGGCGGCAAGGGCCTGGACGAGGCGGGGATCGGCTTCGGAGACGATGTCGTCGGGGTGGTCGGCGTCGAGCACGGTGCGGGGCTCATAGCTGCCGATGAGAAGCATGGCCAGTTGGGCCAGTTCAAACTCCGACAGATCCTCCAGGCGAATCCGGGGGATGTCGTCGTCGCCGTCGCTCGCGCCATCATCGAAAAAAGCGGCTTCCGCCGCGCGACGGGGGGCGACGGCGAGATCGAGATGCATGGGGTGGTGCAGGGGCCGGCGACTTGGCGCCGCCGGCTAGCGATCAACTTAGGTGGCCAAGTCGCCGGCGATGTAGCTGGAAAGCTGGTTGATGGTCGCTTCCTGCATGGCGATCACCGCCTTCACCACGTCACCGATGGTGATGATGCCAGCGATCTTCCCGTGGTCCACCACCGGCAGGTGGCGAAAACGGTTTTCGGTCATGATGGTCATCACCTGGTCCATGGTATGGGAGGGGGTGATCGTGCACACATTGGGTGTCATCAGGTCGCTGACCAGGGTGTCCTTGGAACTGCGGCCGTGGAGGATGACTTTGCGGGCATAGTCCCGTTCGGTGAAGATCCCCAGCAGGCGTTCGCCCTCGGTGACCAGCACCGCGCCAATATCATGTTCTGCCATCGCCGCCAGGGCGTCCAGCACGGTGTTGGTGGGGCGCACGCCGACGACCTTGCTGCCCTTCTGATCGAGAACCTGTTTGACGCTCATGGACATTGCTTCATTCCCTCCGGTTTCAAT
>JAEUNX010000194.1 GCA_016791025.1 Zoogloeaceae bacterium
ACACCTCGCCTGCCCGGGACAGCCGCCAGGGCATGGGCTCGCCGTCCCGACCCAGAAGCCGTACCGCCACGTGGCGGGGAAAATCCGCCGGCGAACTCGGCGCACCGTAGCGGGCCAGATAGGCCGGCGCAGCAAACAGGCCTACCTGCAGATCCAGCCACTTGCGCGCCACCAGCGTCGCGTCATCCGGCAGGGCGCCCATCCGGATCGCCAGGTCGAAATTCTCCCCCACCAGATCCACCCGGCGCGCCGAGAGGTCCAGGTCGAGGCGCAGCCGCGGGTAGCGCGCACTGAAGGCGGCAATGGCTGGCGCCAGGAGCAGGGTGGCCATGTCCGGCGGCATGGAGACGCGTAAATGCCCTGCGGGCTCCGCCTGGCGCTGCTCGGCCAGGAGCCCCACGGCTTCGACTTCTTCCGCCACCCGGCGGGCATGGTCCAGCAGGCTGCGGCCGAAGTCCGTCAGCGCCAGGCGCCGGGTGCTGCGGGTGAATAGGCGCTCGCCCAGCTGGCTTTCCAGCCCCGCGATGCGGCGCGACACCGAGGATTTGGGCAGACCCATGCGCTCGGCCCCGCGGCTGAAGCTGCCGCAGTCGGCCACCCGGGCGAAGAGCAGCAAGTCGTTAGGTTCCAGTTCCATTGTTCCTCCGATGGAACAATGTAATCCATTTTGGCGGCTTCTGTGCATTGGGAGAGACGACTACAGTACGTCCAACGCCCCACCCCAACCGAACAGAACGCCAGGAGAGCCACCATGAACATCCTTCAGATCAACGCCAGCGCCCGCAGCAACGGTTCCGAGTCCACCAAGCTCACCCACCGCATCGTGGCAGGCCTGCAAGCCCGCCAAGCGGACGCCCAGGTCGTGCTCCATGACCTCGCCAACGCCCCGCTGCAGCCCCTCGACGAAGCCACCCTCGGCGCCCTCTTCACCCCCGCCGAGCAGCGCACGGCGGAGCAGGCCGCCCGGGTCGCCATCGACGACGCCCTCATCGCCGAGGTCCAGGCCGCCGACGTGATCGTGCTGGGAGTGCCGATGTACAACTTCGGCATCCCGGCCCAGCTGAAGAACTGGATTGATGCCATCTCCCGCGCCCGGGTCACCTTCCGCTACACGGAAAACGGCGTCGAGGGCCTCTTGAAGGGCAAGACGGTCTTCGTGGCCCTGACTCGCGGCGGCCGCTACCGCGACACGCCCCAGGACACGCAAGTGCCTTACCTCAAGACGGTGCTGGCCTTCCTCGGCATGACCGATGTCCACTTCGTCTATGCTGAAGGTCTCAACCTGGGCGAAGAAGCCGCGGCCGCTGCCCTGGCCAGCGCCGAGCAGGAAATTGAGGCCGCCCTGGCCTGAATCGAACCCACCCCACGGGGAGTGGCCGCCAAGGCGGCCGTTCCCAAAACGACAGAGAGCACATCATGACCACGATCATCGAACGTCCCCGCCAGGTCCTCGCGCCGCGGGCCGTGGAGCGCCTGGTTCGCGGCCAGGCCACCTCGGATGGCGCCGGGGTCAAGCTCACCCGGGTCCTCACCCAGCCCCTGCAGCGCCGGCTCGACCCCTTCCTCATGCTCGACGCCTTCAAGAGTGACAACCCGGGGGACTACATCGGCGGATTCCCCGATCACCCCCATCGGGGCTTCGAGACCATCACCTACATGATTGCCGGCCGCATGCGCCACCGGGACAGTACCGGCGGTGAAGGTGTGCTGGAGAACGGCGGCGTGCAGTGGATGGTGGCGGGCCGGGGGGTGATCCACTCCGAGCTGCCCGAGCAGGAAGACGGCCTGATGGAAGGCTTCCAGCTCTGGCTCAACCTGCCGGCCCAGGACAAGATGACCGCCCCCTGGTACCGGGACATTCCCACCGGCGCGATCCCCGAGGTCACCACGCCGGAGGGGGTCACGGTGCGGGTGGTGGCCGGGGAAAGCCACGGCGTAGCCGGCGTCCAGCAGCGGCCGGTGACCGAGCCCCTGTACCTGGATGTCCACCTGCCCGCAGGCTCGCGTTTCGAGCAGCCCATCCCGGCCGGCCACAACGCTTTTGTCTATGTCTATCGCGGCGAAGTGGCCGTCGGGGCCGAGGCCGAGCGGGTGCCCGAGCGCACCATGGCCATCCTGGCCAACGGAGCCGACCGCGACGGCGTCACCCTCCAGGCCTGCACCGCCCCGGCCCGCGTGCTCCTCATCGCCGGAGCACCCCTGAAAGAGCCCATCGCCCAGTACGGCCCCTTCGTGATGAACACCGCCGACCAGATCCAGCAGACCCTGGCGGATTACCAGGCGGGACGGATCGGGCGGTGAACGGGGCTTGAAGTGAGAAAAGAGGGGGCCTGCCGCAAGCAGGCCCTTTCATTTTTCAACCTCTACGATCGGCCGACCACTCCGCGATCACTCCACTCCCCAACCTCGCTGCGACGGTAAGGTATTGGCGTCGGATCCTGGCGAATCCACGTCATGTTCGCGCGGTGCTGGACATCACTGGCGCCAACCTGCGAAATTCTCCCCAATATGCCAAGCAGCTCCCAGCAGCCTTTGCTGGCCGGCAACCAAAGCTGAACCGCGACGGCGGTGGCCGATTGAATAACGAGGCGGGGTAGGAATCGATGTTCGGGAATTGGAGAGATTGGCCCCGGGCCGTCGGAAAGCGGCTCGTTCGCCTCGGTGTCAGCGGATTGCTGGGTATCCTGCCGGCC
>JAEUNX010000096.1 GCA_016791025.1 Zoogloeaceae bacterium
AAGGCTCCGGCGCCCAATACAAGTGACAAGGCGGTGATCCAAGCACGGGCTTTCATGGTGGTTCCTTTCAGCCTCAAAATGAGAATCAGGCGAGACTGATACTAGGCCGCCGGCTCACGCCCAGGCGTTCCAAAGCGTAAGTCTTGGTCTCCAGTTGTAAGCGGCCGCGGCGCCGCTTAACCGGCCTGCCGAAACGTCAGATTGATGCGCTTCCGGCCCACCATGGCATGGGCACCATCCCGGAGGGGCTGGACGCCGTGGTAGGCCAGACGGGTGGGGCCGCCCCACACCACCACATCACCATGGGCCAGCGTCAAGCGCCGAAAGACATCGCGCCGCCGAAGGCCCCCGAAGAGGAAGACCGCTGGCAACCCCAGGGAGACCGAGACAATCGGGGCGGCAAAATCCTGCTCGTCCCGGTCTTGGTGGGGTGACAAGCCCACCCCGGGCTCATAGCAATTGATCAGGCAGGCATCAGGCGCAAAACCCGGGTAGCCCCCCTCGGCGGCGCAGGCCGCCGCAAGTTCTCTGAAGCCCTGCGGCATCGTCGGCCAGGGATGTCCGGAGAGGGGATCCCGCTCGGTGTAGCGGTAGCCGCCTTCGTCCGACACCCACCCCAGGGCCCCGCAGTTGGTCAGGCCCACCCCCATGACCCGGCCACCCGGCGTCCGCATGTGGCGGAACGGGGCCCGCGCCACCACCCACGCCACCGCCGCCAGCAGTTCCTCCGCGTGATCCCGCGCCCGGGCCGGCAGACACCACGCCCCCGGGGCCAATGCCCAGGATTGCCCCGGGGGCGTATCGGCGAAGAGATCGCCGCTTATCATCCCTTGTCCCCCTTGTCGCCTTCCCGCGCCCGCAGGGCCGCCTTGCGTTCCAGGCCCCAGCGGTAGCCGCCCAGGCCACCATCGGCCCGCACGACCCGATGACATGGGACGCCTACCGCCACCGGATTGGCCCCGCAGGCACTACCCACCGCCCGCGCCGCGCCGGGGCGATCCACGGCCGCGGCGAGTTCGGCGTAGGTCAGGCTGGCTCCGGCCGGTGTCGCCCGCAGAGCCTGCCACACCCGCTGCTGGAAGGCGGTCCCGCGCAAATCCAGGGGCAGGTCGAGCCCCACCGCCGGGGCCTCCACCGCCGCCACCGCCTGGTCCAGCCAGGGTCCGAGTTCGCCCTGCCCCGCCGCCCGCTGGGCCCGGGGAAAACGGATGGCCAGGTCCTGGATCAACGCCGCCTCATCGTCACCCAGGGTAAGGGCGCACACCCCCCGGCCGCTGCGGGCCACCAGAAGAAGGCCGAGGCTGCACCGCGCGAGGCCATAGACGATGCTCTCATCGGGGCCCCCCTGCCGATACCGACCGGGGGCCATACCCAGCAGCGCCTCGGCCTGGGCGTACATTCGACTCGGTGCGCCATAGCCGGCCGCATAGAGGGCCTCCGTCACCGGCGAGCCGGCCGTCAGGGCCTCCCGCAGGCGCTGGCCCCGGCAGGCCTGGGCAAACGCCCGGGGGCTCAAGCCCACCAGCGTCTTGAACACCCGCTGAAAATGTCCCGGGCTCAGCCTGGCGGACCTCGCCAACTCCGCCAGGCTGGGCGCGGCGTCGGCCTGATCCGCGATCCGGCGGCAGGCCTCGACGACGAGGGCCAAATGAGGGGATGCTCCCACCGGGTCCTGGGGCCGGCAACGCTGGCAGGGGCGAAATCCCGCAGCCTCCGCCTCCGCCGGCGTCGGAAAGTACCGCACGTTGGACCGCTTTGGCCGCCGGGCCGGACAGGACGGCCGGCAGTAGATACCGGTGCTCGACACGGCGAACACGAAGGCGCCATCTGCAGCCCCATCGCGCGCCAGAACGGCGGCCCAGCGCCGGTCGTCTTCCTGGGCGGCGACAAGGGAAGGCTGGACACTGTCGGGAATACTCATGGTCTGCAGGATGCATCGGGATGGGCAGGTTTTACTGTAGCCCCAACCGAGCCACGACCGCATCCCGCTTCCGACGATCAAATCCGCCCGCCACAGCCCAGGCTTTTCTCGGAGGAGGCTTGGGGGCATCATGGGGCCATTCCGATTGAAAGGAGAGCTTCATGGATGGCGGCCCACCCACCCCACCCACCCGACCCCCTGTCTGGATTGGCCCGCTATTGATCGTGACCGCAGTGATTTGTGCGACCCCTGCCTTGGCGGAGTCACCACCATTACCGGCATCCGAACTGAGCGACCCGCGCCTTCCCTTTGCCATTGGTGACCGAATCGAGGCTCGGGTGGGTGACGTGTGGATTCCCGCCCAGGTCCGCTCCTTCCAGCAGGTCCGCACGGCCCGCGGTTTCGAGATTGGCTACGGTGTCTCCCTGGCCAATGGCAAGAAGGCCATTCTCTCCGCCAAGCAATTGCGCAAGCCGGGCGGAACTTAAGCTCCCACCCGAGCCACGACTTCCTCGCCCATCGCCAGACTCGCGGTCAGCCCTGGCGACTCAATGCCGAAGAGGTTGATGAGCCCCGCGATGCCGTGTTCAGCTGGACCATCGATGCGAAAGTCCGCCGCCGGCTCCCCCGGGCCACTGATCTTGGGGCGAATGCCCGCGTAGGCCGGCGCCAGGGCGCCTTCCGGCAGGCCCGGCCAGTAGGCTCGCACCGCCTGCTCAAAGGCCGGGGCACGGGCTGCATCCACGGTGTAGTCCAGGGCGTCGACCCACGCCACATCCGGACCGAAGCGCGCCTGCCCGGCCAGGTCCAGGGTGAGGTGCACGCCCAGCCCGCCTGGTTCCGGCACGGGGTAGATCAAGCGGGAGAAGGGCGCTCGGCCCGACAGGGCGAAATAACTGCCCTTGGCGTAGCGGAAGGCCGGGATGGCGGTCTCTGGCAAACCCACGGTGCGCCGGGCCAGCGCGACCGCCCCCAGGCCGCCGCAGTTGATCACCCACTTCGCCATGAGCCCCGGGGTGGCCTCCCCTTCCAGACGCACCGCGATGCCCGCCGGCCCCGGTACCAGTTCGGCAATCGGGCTCAACACAGCCAAACTCGCCCCGGCGCTTTCCGCGTCCCCCAGCAGGGCCAACATCAAGCCGTGGGCATCCACGATGCCCGTGGATGGGGAAAGCAGCGCCGCCACGCAGGACACCTCCGGTTCCAGCCGCCGGGCGGCGGCCCCGTCCAGCACCTCCACGTCCGCCACCCCATTGGCCCGGGCCGCCGCCACAATCAGCTTCAGCGCCCCGACTTGCGCGTCGGAGGTTGCCACAATCAGCTTGCCGCAGCGCCGATGGGCCACACCATGGTCAGCGCAAAAGTCATACAGCAACCCCCGCCCCCGCACGCACAACCGCGCCTTGAGGCTCCCCGCCGGGTAGTAGAGGCCGGCATGGATCACCTCGCTGTTGCGGGCACTGATCTCAGTGCCGATGCGGTCGTGCCTCTCGGCAACCACCACCTCCCACCCGGCCTGGGCCAAGGCCCGGGCCACCGCGAGGCCCACCACCCCGGCCCCTACCACTAGACAGTCGATGCGCTCCACAGGGCGTTTAACTTTCCATGCTGACTATTCAACTTCCGGAGTGCCCTTACAACGCGCAAACTATGACTTCTAGCGCCTGATCCCGAGCCACGAACTGTCAAATTTGAGACTCGTCCTTAGTCGGCGGAATTTTTGACCAAGACACCCTTGCATATGCTCCATCACCCTTTGATAGGCATTTGCGTTTAATAAAGCGCCCCTCAAATTCAAACTGCCCACTGATTCTGATTACTAATAGCCTATTAAAATTTCCAGCTCGTTTAACCTGAACTTGCTCCCCAGCTTTTTCAGGAGAGATAGTCTTTATTTCAACAAAATCGTTTCCAAGCTTGCCATCTGACCCTCTGGTGTGGGGTTTGTGGCGCTTAATGTCATATCTGACTTCAGCATATAACTCTCCTAGCTCTCCCCAAATTTGCAGATAGCGCCCTGTAAGTTCGTGGTATGACCTTGCGTTATCAACCAAACTCTCAAAAATCACAGCCAGTTCAGGAGCACCTTGTGGACAAGACGCCGAGAATTCTTCGTCCTCCTCGTAATCAGGCCCCCACTCCCATGGGTTATATCCGCAAGCGGCGGCATCAGCTATCTGCTCAGGGCTGTACCCAGCATGATGCATATCGTGCAGAAAGTCCCAGTCGCTCATGTATTTCCCTTTACTAATCTATTAGTGGCCAACAAGCCTCTATTTATACGGCATTTCTCATGCCTTATTTCCGCTTTGCGGCTAATTGCAAGCTGTCTGCAATTGGCCGATCTTGAATATACAAATCAATTCGCAAGAAAACGTGCTATGGCACGCCTTTCACTGCACGCAACTCACCGAGCCCAACATGAGTACGACTTCCCACCCCACATCACCGCCGCTTCCCCGTGGTGCTCCCAAAACTCGACCCGGGGATTGGCGTACTTCGCCCCACTGCCGCTGGGTGTGGCGAAGACGATTTCCTGGCGGTCGCCGAAGGTGAGCACAGCGGCGCGGGGGTCGGCTTGGTTGTAGAACACGGCGGTGAAGGGCGTGCTTTCCTGGCCCTGGCAGACGTAGCCCACGGCGGCGGGCACTTCGAAATCCCCGTTGCGAATCTGCAACGCAACGAGGCGCCGCTGGTAGCTAACCTTGATACAGGCTGGCAGGTCCGACGCCTTGATGCAGGCGTTGCGCTGGGCGAGCCAGGCACGCTGGGCCGCCCGCTCCTGCGTCTGATTTTCGGGGGGCCACTGCTGTTGACCCTTGGCGTAGGACTGGGCCAGGGCGCGGTCCAGGGCCGCGAGATCGGGGTCGGCGCAGACCCGCTTCTCCACCGGCCCAGCGGCTTTTTTGCAGTCAAAGGACGGGCCTACGCCACCCGTGGCGGCTGAGACCAGCGCCGGGCCATCCGCCGGGGGGAGCGGCAGGGCATCGGTGAAAGACTGAAAATCCGCGATCAACACTTCGGCCCCGGCCAGTGCCGCCGGCGTGACCCGAGGCCCCGGCACGGTGGGGTTGCCCGGGTAGGCACGACCATCGAAGGCCAGGGCAACGTCCCCCGCCTTACCGCCGCCACCGCCGATGTGCACGATGAGGTCGCGCCAGCCATGGCTGGATTGGGCGGCCACACGCACGGGCGGACGGCTGACGTTGATCGTATTGATGAGCCGGTAGCCCGCGCCCTGGGGCGTAAAAACGAGGGTCGGGCAGCCCCCGGTGCCGCAAGCCATCGGCCCCACCACATGCACCACCCATTCTGGGCGCTGGTCGCCGTTGAGATCGACGCTGGCAGCCAGATACCGGGTCTCCTGCCCCTCAACGACGTATTGCAGG
>JAEUNX010000101.1 GCA_016791025.1 Zoogloeaceae bacterium
TAGAGATTGAGACCCACCGGCGGATGGCACAGCCCGACCTCCATGTTCACCACCATCATGATTCCGAAATGTACCGGGTGGATGCCCAGCTTCACCGCGATGGGAAAGAGGATCGGCGCCAGGATCAGGACGATGGACGAAGGCTCCATGAAGTTGCCGGCGATCAGCAGGAGGATGTTGGCCATCAGCAGGAAGCCGATCACCCCGACACCCGTGCCGAGCATCCAATCCGCCATCTCTTGCGGAATGTTCTCGTGGGTCATGAGGAAGGAGAACAGCACCGCGTTGGTGATGATGTAGAGCAGCATCGCGCTCATGTTGGCGGAGTTCAGCAGCACCCGCGGCACATCCTTGAGGGTGAGGTCCTTATAGACGAAGACCGCCACGAAGAACGAGTACACCGCGCTCATGGCCGCCGCTTCGGTGGGGGTGAAGATCCCGGTATAGATCCCGCCCATTACGATGACGATCAACAGCAAACCCCAGATCGACTCCCTCAGCGCGCTCAGGCGCTCGCCCCAGCTTGCCTTGGGCTGACGTGGGTAGTCGAACTTCTTGGCGCGATACCAGGTCGTGAAGCCCAGAAACGCTGCCAACACCAGGCCTGGAACCACACCGGCCATGAACAGGGCGCCGACAGAAGTGTTGGTGGAGACCGAATACATCACCATCACGATGGAAGGCGGGATCAGAATGCCCAGACCGCCCGAGGTGGTGATCACTCCCGCCCCAAACTTGTTCGGGAAGCCCGCCCGAACCATCGCCGGCAGGAGGATGGAGCCGATAGCGACCACCGTGGCCGGGCTGGACCCCGACACTGCGGCAAACAGTGCGCAGGCGACCACCCCCGCCAGCCCAAGGCCGCCATACCAGTGGCCCACCATGCTGGAGGCAAAGTTGATCATCCGCCGCGCCACGCCGCCATGGGTAAGGAAATTACCCGCCAGGATGAAGAACGGGATGGCCATGATCTCGAACTTCTCGATCCCGGTGAAAAGCTTGAGGGCGACCGACTCAATGGGGACCTGAGTCATGGTGAAGAGGAAGGTCAACACCGTAAGGCCGAGGGAAATCGAGATGGGCATGCCGGTGAGCATGAGAATCACCAGCAACCCAAAAATGATGAGCGTGCTCATTGCTTGCCTCCCTGATCCGAGCCATCGCCAAGGTTCTTGTGCTTGCGATCTTGGGGATGAAGGTTGTCCGACATCTCGTAGGGATTCACATCCACCGGCATGGCTTCTTCTTCGATGCCTTCCACATGGCCGTGGTCGTGGTGGGGCAGCTCCCCTGTGCGTAGGAAGCTCAGGGTCACCTGCAGGAAGCGGAAGCACATCAGGCTGGAGCCGAGGGGAATGGCGCTATAGACGATCCACGTCGGCCATTCCAGGTCCGGCGTCGTGGGCCCTTCAAACAGATCCCCGGTCTCCATCCCCAGCCAGGTGAAGATCTGGTAATGGGCGCCGTTTTCCCACACGAAGGTACCGCCAAGGGTCGCGACGATGCCGGTGAAGAGGGCTCCGGCGAGCAGGCCGAATACTACGAATTTGCCGCGATTGGCCTCCGACAGTCGATTGATGAGCACATCAACACCCACGTGGATGCCGGTGCGCACGCCGTAGGCCGCACCGAATTTGGCCATCCACACGAACATGATGATGGTCAGTTCCTGGGCCCAGGACAGATTGAGGGACAGCAGCCAATCCTGCACGCCGGGAATCGCATATCCCGAGGCGTAGCGATGGACCACCGCGACAAAGATGACGACGGTCGCGGCGCCCATCAGGAAGGTGATGATCCACTCCTCCAGATGGTCGAGAAATTTCATGAGCGCGCTCCATGAAAAAGCCCGCCAGCGGCAGCACCGATGGATAACACCATCCGTGCGCCACCTTGTGGCGGGCAGATTTGAGTGGCCTGGGCGATAAATCGCCCTCCGGCAAGCTACGACTTCGATTTAGAACTTGGTCGGATCGAACTCTGTTTCCTTATAGATGGCTTGGAGGATGTCGGCGCCGAAGCGGGATTCCATCTTCTTATGCACCGGCACCAGGGCCTTTTTCCACGCCAGCTTTTCGGCATCGGTGAGCACCTTGATTTGGGTCTTGCCGGAGGCCTTCACCGCCGCCAGGGCCTTCTCGTTGTCTTCCTTGGCGATCTTGTTGGCGACATCGGTGGCGTCTTTCATCGCCTGCTCGAGTTGGCCACGGACATCGGCGGGCAGACCATCCCAAAACTTCTTGTTCACGATCACAGCGTAGCCCAGGTAGCCATGGTCGGTGACGGCGAGGTACTTCTGCACCTCATGCATCTTCTGGGTGTAGAGGTTCGAGGGCGGGTTCTCGGTCCCATCCACCACGCCCGTCTGGAGCGCCTGATACACCTCGGAGAACGCCATCGACTGGGGTAACGACCCCAGGGCGCGCATTTGCTCCTCCAGCACCTTGGACGACTGGATGCGCATCTTCTTGCCTTTCAGGTCTTCCGGCACGTTGATTGGGGTGTTGGCGGAAAAATCCTTAAAGCCGTTGTCCCAGTAGGAGAGGCCGCGGATCCCCTTGGGCTCGAGTTTGGCGAGCAATTGCTTGCCGACTGCCCCCTGGGTGACCTTGTGCAGCTCGGCATAGTTGTCAAACAGGTAGGGCAGGTCGAAAACCTCGAACTCCTTCACGCCGAGGGGGCCGAACTTGGCCAAGGAAGGGGCCAGCATGTGCACTGCGCCCAACTGCAGGGCCTCCATCTCCTCCTTGTCTTTGTAGAGGGTGCTATTGGGATAGACCTCCACCTTCACCGCCCCCTTGGTCAGCTCTGCCGCCCGCTTGGCGAAGAATTCGGCGGCATGCCCCTTGGGAGTGTCGTTAGCCACCACGTGGCTGAACTTGATCACGATGGGATCCGCCGCCTGGGCAGCCGCCACCAGACCCACCGTTGCCAGTCCGACCAGCAATGCGCGCAGTTTCATGATTCCTCCTCCAATTTCGTGGACTGTTGGTTACAGGCAGGGCCGGACGCTGACGGAGCACCGCCAATCCGGTAACCTGCAGTCGCCCGATCGATGCGAGCGTGACATCAGTGTCCTCCAGGCCGCGAGGGATCACCATTGTGGATATCACATAAGTAATAACCGCAATTACCCATGACCACCGTCCCAATGCCCAGCACGGCCCGCTACTGGCGCCTGCCGGCCCTGACCATCGGGCTGTTTCTGGTCCTGATCGCCACCTTGGTCGGACTGACCCGTCACTACGACCAGGAAGAGCAGCAGGCCACCTTGGTGAGCGATGTGCTGTGGATGGAGCAGAACCTCCATTTCCACCTCGAACGAGTTGAGTCGCAACTTGCCCTCCTGGCCGACGACCTGTTCAAGGGGCAAAGACCCGCGGCGCAAGTCGACGCCCGTCTGCGCCAGATCCTGAGCCCCGAAAGCGCCTTGCGACGGGTGTATTGGCTCGACGCCGAAGGGGTGGTCCAGGGCATGCACCCCCCTACGGACGACAGGACTCCGGGGGCCAGCCCACGCCCTTCCGACACTGCCTTCCTGCTGGCACGCAGCACTGGGAGGCCCGTTTATGGCCCCCCGACTACCTTCCGCGACGGCAAAGCAGGATTCGAGGTCCAGGTCCCCTACTTCGGCGACTCGGGATTCCGTGGCGTGGCAGTGGGCTATTACGACTTCGAAGATCTCCTCGCCCGGGAGATCCCCTGGTGGTTTTCCGAGCGCTATCGTGTCCGCGCCCTTGGCCAGGATGGTCAGGAGATTGCCGCTAAGTCCAAGGTGGCCCCCCTGGCCAGCCAGCTTGAATACCAGATCCCCTTCGACCCTCCGGGCCATGGTTTGCGTCTCCAGGTCACCGCTTATCGGGGTGAGACGCGCTGGATTCCAATCCTGCTCATGGCCTCGATGGTGGTACTGGCCGGCATCATCATCTGGAGCCTGCTGCAGTTGCGTCGCCATGTCGCCCGCCGCCAGGCGACGGAACAAGCCCTGCGGGATGCCATGGCCTTTCGCAAGGCCATGGAGGATTCCCTGGTCACCGGCCTGCGTGCCCGGGATCTCGAGGGCCGCATCACCTACGTGAATCCCGCCTTCTGCCGAATGACCGGCTACGAGGCCGAGGAACTGGTGGGCAGGGACCCGCCGATGCCCTACTGGGACCCGGAGGACCCACCATCCCTGGAGGAGCGCGAGCAGCAGATCCTCTCCGGCGAGATCGCCACCAGCGGCGTGGAACGGCGCCTGATTCGCAAGAACGGCGACCATATTGACGCCCTGGTGCTCGACGCCCCCCTCATTGACGCCGAAGGCCGGCACACCGGCTGGATGGGATCAGTCCTCGACATCACGGAGGAGAAGCGCATGCGCGATTTCGCCCGCCAGCAGGAGGAACGTCTGCAAGCCACCGCGCGGCTGGTGACCATGGGCGAGATGGCCTCGACCCTGGCCCACGAACTCAACCAACCGCTGGCTGCCATTTCCAGCTACAGCGCTGGCTGCCTCAACCATCTTGAGCGCCAGGACGCCGATCCGGCAGAGTTGAAGGGCATCCTTGCCAAACTCTCCAAGCAGGCCCAGCGCGCCGGGCAGATCATCAAGGGGATCCACGACTTCGTCCGCCGCAGCGAACCCAAGCGCGAGCGGATCGACATCAATGCGCTACTGCGCGAGGCGGTGGCCCTCGTCGAGCCCGACGCCCGCAAACATCTGGTCCGAATTGAAGCCGACCTGCCCGACGGCCTGCCTCCCGTCGCCGCTGACCGAGGGATGGTCGAGCAGGTGTTGGTCAACCTGATCCGGAATGGCATGGACGCCATGCGCGATACCCCGGCCAGCCAGCGCCATCTACAGGTGACGACCCGATTGATCGGCGAGCAGGTGGCCATCGAAGTGGCCGACCGGGGCTGCGGCATTCCGCCCGAAGCAGCCCAGCGCCTCTTCCAGCCTTTCTTCACGACCAAGGCCGAGGGGATGGGGATGGGTCTCAACATCTGCCGCTCCATCGCCGAACTTCACCGGGGCAAGCTCGGGTTCGAGCCCCGCCCTGGCGGTGGTACGATCTTCACGTTCTCGCTCCCCGCCGAGGCCCCATGAAACCCGCGCCCGTTCCCCTTGCCCACATCGTCGATGACGACGAAGCGATCCGTGACGCCCTGGCCTGGCTATTCAAGAGCCGGGGGGTAGCCTCCACCGCCTGGCCGTCCGCCGAAGCCTTTCTCGAGGCGTGGACGCCGGGATGCCGGGGCTGCGTGGTTCTGGACATCCGCATGTCTGGCATGAGCGGCCTCGAATGCTTCGAAGCCCTGCTCGCGCGGGAATCGCAGCTGCCGGTGATCTTCATGACCGGCCATGGCGACGTCCCGATGGCCGTAGCGGCCTTGAAGAAGGGCGCCTTCGATTTCCTGGAGAAGCCCTTTGACGACAATGCCCTGGTGGACGTGGTGATCAAGGCCTTAGCCGCCGACGCCCAGTCCCATGTCGCCGCCGAATCGCGGGAGTCGGTAGCCACCCGCCTGGCCCATCTTACCCCCCGAGAACGGGAAGTGATGGAGCTGATCCTTGCCGGCAAGTTCAACAAGGTGATTGCCGACGCCCTCAATATCTCCATGCGGACCGTGGAGGTCCATCGGGCCCGGGTTTTCGAGAAGATGGGTGTGCGCTCAGCCGTTGAGCTGGCCCAACTTCTCACCCAACTCTAAGACGAAACGGCACCGCTCACCCTTGGGGCCACCCTGCGCCGTGCCAAATAGGCAGCCAGCCCGGTTCGCCGGTCGGACAGGCGAATTGCGCCGCAACCCCGAAGCCCCCGACCCAGGCGGCTTCGTCCCCCACCCGCAGGACGGGCAGCCGATCCCGCCACCAATCGGGGATCCCCGCCTCTTGGCAAAGGTTCTTGAAGCTGTGGCGCGGCCGATTGGCCTGGCAGCGCACGACCATTCCCGGCCAACGGCACGTCAGGTCACAGACGCGCTCTTCCAGTAACCCGGCGGCAATGCCCTCGCCGATCACCGGCAAGAATTCGACCCTTCCCTCGGGCCACGGCACCGTGATGCCGATGCGGGCGCCATCACCCGAGGAGAAGGACACCCGCTCCAGATCCGCCTCCTCGAACCGCGCCGGCTCCAACCACATCCGCCCGCGATAAGCGCCGAGGGCCAACTCGCCAAGAGGCAGACGGAGGTCGGCGCCCGCTCCTGCGGAGGTCAGTTGGCGCAGACTTTCCGCGAGCCGCGCCGAGGAAGGCGCGAGAACACCTCGACGATGAAGGGCACCGCGCAGGAAATTGCGCTGTCGTGGCGGCGACAAACCCAGAAAACGAGCCAGATCCCACCCCGCCGCTCCGGCCGTGGCGCAGGCTTTGGCATCGAGCGCGGCAAGCTCGTCGAGCAGTTCGTCGGCCTCCCGGAAATAATCAGCGGCCCGGGCCAAGGCCGGAACCGCCCCTGGGACATCGACGCTCACGGCTGGCAGCCAACGATGGCGGATGGCATTGCGGGCAAAGCGGAGATCCCGATTGCTCTCATCCTCCACCCAGGTCAGGGATTCACCGCTGGCCCAGGCCTCGATTTCACCCCGGCGAACGCCCAGAAGCGGACGCAATCGTGCAGGGAGCCCCGGAATCCGCTCCAGCGGCACCATGGCCGCCGCGCCGCGCACCCCTGTCCCGCGGAGGAGGCGGAACAGTACGGTTTCGGCCTGGTCGTCCAGGTGATGGCCGAGGGCCAGCCATTCCGCGGGATAGGCATCGAGGACGGCAAAGCGGGCTCGTCGCGCCGCCGCCTCCAGACCTTCCTTCCCCTCCCGATTAACGGTGACGCGATGGGCGGAAAACGGGACGGCGAGTTTTTTGCAATGGACCGCGCAGTGGGCCAGCCAATCGTCCGCGTGGGGGCTTAGCCCATGGTGGATGTGAATCGCCGAGAGGGCGTAGCCGAATTCCCCGGCAAGGCGGTGAAGGAGGTGAAGCAGCGCCACGGAATCCACCCCGCCGCTGAGGGCCACCCCCAGGCGTTCGCCTGGCTGGATGCCAGCGCCTCCCAGGACCGATCGGACCCGCCCCAGGAGATCAGCGGGCGCCTCAGGCGATGGCTTGTTCCTTAAACCGGCCATACTCCATCAGCCGCTCGAAGCGGCGATCAACGAGTTGGGCGGGGGAGAGGTCACCAAGTTGGCGGACGGCCTCCTGCAACGCACGCTTGAGGCTCTGGGCCATGGCTCTGTGATCCCGATGCGCGCCCCCGACGGGCTCGCCCACCACCTTGTCGACGAGCCCGAGGGACTTGAGGCGAGCAGCTGTGATCCCCATGGTTTCGGCCGCATCCGAGGCACGTTCAGCGCTTTTCCACAGGATGGATGCGCAGCCCTCCGGCGAGATGACCGAATAGGTCGAGTACTGAAGCATCAATAGCTGGTCTCCCACCGCGATGGCCAGCGCGCCACCGGAGCCGCCCTCGCCGATCACGGTGCTGACAATGGGCACCTTCAATTCAGCCATGACGTAGAGATTGTGGCCAATGGCCTCTGACTGGCCGCGCTCCTCGGCGCCAATCCCCGGATACGCCCCTGGGGTATCGATGAAGGTAAACACCGGTATGCCAAACTTCTCCGCGAGCTTCATCAACCGCAGGGCTTTGCGATACCCCTCAGGCCGGGGCATGCCGAAGTTGCGGAAGATCTTTTCCTTGGTGTCGCGGCCTTTTTGATGGCCAATCACGACGCAGGATTGGCCGTTGAAGCGGGCAAGGCCGCCGACGATGGCGTGATCGTCAGCGAAGCTGCGGTCACCGTGAAGTTCCTGGAAATCGGTGAAGACGTGTTCCACGTAATCCAGGGTGTAGGGGCGCTGCGGGTGGCGGGCCACCAAGGCGATCTGCCAAGGAGTGAGCTTGCCGTAGAGTTCCTTGGTTAAGGCCAGACTCTTGACCTCGAGGCGGGAAATCTCCTCCGAAATATCCACGGCCGAATCGTCCTGAACGAACCGAAGCTCCTCGATTTTGGCCTCCAGGTCGGCGATGGGCTGCTCGAAATCGAGGAAAGTCGTCTTCATCTAGGCCGTCCTGGTTGGAAAAACTGGCCGCATTGTACCCGTTCCGACGGCCTGAAAATGCAACGGGCACCGAATGGTGCCCGCCCTGGCCTGACCCGGTCGTCAAGGTCAGTCGTCGTTCATCACCCCCAGCAACTGAAGCAGGCTGGTGAAGAGGTTGAACAGGGTCACGTAGAGACTCACCGTGGCCATGACGTAGTTGGTTTCACCGCCATGAATGATGTTGCTCGTCTCATACAGGATCATCCCGGACATCAGCAGGACGAACATTGCAGACACGGCCAAGGCCAGGCCCGGAACCTGGAAGAAGATTGCCCCCAGCCCCGCGAGAAAGGCCACCAGCACCCCGACCAGCAGGAATCCGCCCATGAATGAGAAATCCTTGCGGGTCGCGAGAACATAACCCGACAGGGCCAGGAAGATTGCCGCGGTGCCTCCCATCGCCATCATCACGATCTGCCCCCCGTTGGCGAGGGACAGATAATGGGTCAGGATCGGGCCGAGGGTGTAGCCCATGAAGCCGGTCAGCGCAAAGACGCAAAGAATGCCCGCCCCGCTGTTACGGAATTTGGTTGTGAGAAAGAGCAGGCCGAAATAGCCCACCAACGTCAGGATCACACCAGGATGGGGGAGCCCCAGGGCCATCGATGTCCCTGCCGTTAGCGCCGAAAAGGCCAGCGTCAGGGCCAACAGCGTGTAGGTGTTACGCAGGACCCGATGGGTCCCCAACAACGACCCCTCGCTGTGGGTCGTCATGGTCAAGCTACGGTTATCCATTTGGTTACTGCCTCCTGAAAACAACATTCATGACATTTTGAAGGGTCACGCCGGCAAGAGTTCCAGCCCTCGCAGGCCCCGCTGAACCTGTCGACGACGACCGATCTGGCGCTGCAGGGCAAAAACGACCCGACCGGCAGCCCGGTCGAAGGCCGCATGGGCATCGGTCTCACGGTCTCGGACGATAACGTCGGAGGTGCCCCGCAAGCGTAGTTGAACTTGGCATTCCTTGTCAGCGCCGCCCCTCGGACCATTAACATCCCGCAGCGCGACCCTTACCCATTGTATGCGATCGCGGAAACTCGTCAGGGCATGCTGCAGGCGCCGCGCGATGTGGGCCTTGAGGGACGCGGGAACGGCCAGACCCTGGAATCTGACTTCAATCTTCATCACTGCCTCCGATGGCGATGGAACACGAAGCCATCCTACGCCGGCGCCAGGAACATAAAAACCGATTTATATCTAACACAAACTTCCATTTTTTAGAACTTCCAAGTCAGCGCCTAATGACCACCAGCGGGCGGAAACCACCATCCGCTATGATGCCGCCCATGCACACCCGGCCTCCATCGCTGCGTCGCGCAGGTCCCCGCCTTCATCGCCCTAGTCCGGCCGGGTTCAGCCTGATCGAGCTTTCGGTGGTCCTGGTCCTCCTCACGATCATCCTGGGCCTCGGCCTTGGCGCCCTGAACGCCCGATTCCAATCGGCCAATACTAGTGTCACTCGCCAAAGAATGGATCTGGTTCGGGAGGCCCTGCTCGCCCACCTGGGGGCGACGCACCGTCTCCCCTGCGCGGAAGACGTATCGGCAGGCGGGGTGACTGGGCTGGAGGAATGCCCCAACACCTTCGGCACCATCCCCTTCGTCACCTTGGGACTGGCGCGTGAAACGTCCGAGGATGGCTGGGGAAACCTGATGTCTTATGGCGTGTTCGCCAACACCGCACCCACCTGCCCCGGCAGCGGCATCGACTGGAAATCCGCAACCTGCTTCGGCGAAGGTAAGGTTGGCGGTATCACGCTGAACGATGGCACGGTGGCGGCACCGATCCCCCTCACAACCCAGGCCATCGCGGTCATCATTTCCCATGGCCCCAACGGTCTGGGCGCTTGGACCCGGCAAGGGAGTCGCAACGCCGCGCCGGTAAGCTGCGAGGAAGCCCAGAATACCCAGCAGGCCATCCCGAGCTGCACCCTGGCCGCCCAAGTATTCTTCCGCGGCGAACGTACGGACGTGGACGACCTCGCCAGTACGCTGCTCGCGGGCGAAGCCATTCAGCGCCTGGCCCGGGACGGGGTGTTGCAATCGCCTACGGCACGCCTCGGGGCCGACCTCCAGGCGGCGGTCGATCAGTTTGTTGGCGCCTTCGCGGCGGCCGGGTGCACCCTGACCCCCAGCGCCCCAAGTGGCCTGGACCCCTGGGGTCATGCCTATTCCACGACCATCAGCTTGTCTGGCGCCACCGTCTTTCAGATCACCAGCAGCGGCTGCACGACCTGCACGCCTCCCGTCGCCGCGACCACCCGGTCAGTCACAAAAACGGAGCTCAATGCCTACCTTCTGAAAGCCGGCCTGGAGCCCTGCCCATGACGATCCGCGAAAGGGGTTTTTCACTGGTTGAATTGGGGATGGTGTTGGTGATCATCGCGCTCTTGACGGGGGGCATCCTGCTTGGCGCCCGATCGATGATCCAGCGTGGCGAAATGGCCGACCTGGTCGCCAAAGTTCAGGATCTTGCAGCAGCAGCCCGGCAATTCAAGGGACGCTATGGCTACTACCCCGGCGACCTCCCCAACGCAGCCACTTACCTGACCGCCGACGGCGGTGTCAGCCCGGCGTGTTCGTACGCACTGGGCGGGCAGATTGGGAACGGCATGGTGGATACCACGACCGAAAGCGACTGCGCCCTCGAACATCTGCAACGGGCCGGCCTGCTGACCAAGCTCGATTCCCTTGGTGGCGCCTACGGCATCTCCGGGCCGGGCGGCGCCCCGATCTCCCTCTGGCACGATGCCCAGAGCCACACCAACGCGATCCGTATCACGGGCCTGGCCTGCGAAATGGCCCTGGAACTCGATCTCAAGCTCGATGCAGCGAGTGCGGCTAATACTCCTCTGGCAGCCGGACAGGTGCGGGGTCTGGATGCGGCGGGGGCCCCGCTGTCCACCTGCACCACCCACTCGGCCACGGATCCCGTCGCCACGTTGCTCATCGCGTATTGAGGAGCACCCCGCCCGCCGAATTGCTCCGATCGTCGATCAAATCGCGGGATCGAAGGCCGTCAAGAAATCGCTGTCCAGCGGCTGGCGCGATTCCAGCATCTGCACGAACTCGGCCTCGGCCACCGGCGGCGAAAACAAATGCCCCTGGATCAGATGGCACCCGCGGTCTTGCAGAACCCGGGCCTGGCCCGGTTCATCCACCCCTTCGGCCACCACCCCGATGTTCAGGTTCTTGGCCAACGCGATGATGGCCCCGACAATCGCGTCGGCGCCATTGCGCAGGCCCAGGTCGGAGACAAAGGATCGGTCGATCTTGAGCGAATCCAGGTGGAACCGTTGGAGGTAGGCCAGCGAGGAATAGCCGGTACCGAAGTCGTCGATGGCCGTACGTACGCCCAGCGCGGATAGCTCGGCAAAGATACGGGTCGCCAATTCCAAGTCGTGCATGAGAACTGACTCGGTCACCTCGATTTCAAGGCGATGGGCCTCGACGTGATGACGGTCAAGGGCATTACGGACCTCGTCCACCAATCGGCCACTGCGAAATTGGGCGGCACACAGATTGATGCTGACCGGCACCGCCGGCACGCCTGCCGCGGTCCACCGCGCGATGGCCGCAAGCGCGGCTTCCAATACCCAGTCGCTCAGGGGCGCGATCAAGCCCGTTTCCTCCGCCAGCGGGATGAATTCTCCCGGCGAGACCGGCCCTCTTCCTGGACGATTCCACCGCAGCAGAGCCTCGGCCCCCACGATATGTCGGCTTCGCAAATCGATCTTGGGCTGGAAATGCAGACTCATTTCATCCGTGCCGATGGCGCGGCGCAGCGCCCCCTCCAGGCCGATCCGCTCAAAGGCCGCCAGGCGCATGGATTCCGAAAACACGACCACCTGGGCGCCCCCGAAGCTGCCCCGGCGCACTTCGGCGAGGGCGGTATCGGCTGCCTTGAGGAGGGCATCACTGTCACCGGCGTGGTCCGGCGAAATGGCCAGGCCAGCTCGAGCCGACAGGGACAACTCCTCGCCGCCCACCTTGAATGGTCGGCTGAAAGTAGCGAGGAGACGATACACCTGGGCCTCCAGTTCCGGCGGGTCCGGCGCATCCTCCACCATCATGGCGAACTCATCGCTCCCCAGCCGAGCCAGGCGGGGCATTTCCGGGTCGCCCTTGGCACAGGAATAGGTGTCGAAAACCGTCCGCTGGAAGTCCCTTAGACGTGCTGAAATGAGCTGCAGCGCCTGGTCCCCCGCATCCGCTCCGAGGGTCTGATTGACCCGTCCGAAGCGTTCCACGTCCAGCAGGACCACGGCACAGCGTCCGCTTCGACGTCCGGCGCGCAGCACCGCGCCATGAACCATCTCGGCGAAACATGCGCGATTGGGCAGGCCGGTAAGATCGTCGAAATAGGCCAGGTAGCGGATCCGCTTTTCTGCCTCAACCCGCTCGGTCACATCCTGGAGAGTGCCCTGAACAACGATCGGGTCGCCCTTGGAGTCCCGGATCACGATCGTCATTTCGCTCACCGTGCGAACAAAACCATCCGGACGCACGATGCGATACTCGAGCCGGTATCCGCGCCCCTTCCGGGTCCCTGCGAGCCCCTCCTCGACCATGGGGCGGTCCGGCGGATACACCCGCGACAAAACGGCCGCGACCCCTTCGCCGAAGGTCAGCGGATCCTCGCCGAAAATCTGGTAGAAGCTGCGCGAGTACGACATCGCCCCTTTCTCCAGGGACCACTCCCAGCTCCCCATGTGGGCGATCTCCTGGGCGGTGGAGAGGATCCGCTCGCTCCGCCGGAGTTCGTCGAGGACCGAGGCAGCCCGCATCACATAGCCGATCCGGTATTTCAGGAGGGCCCAGTTGATAGGCTTGGAGATGAAGTCGGTGGCGCCGCTCTCGTAGGCCTCTTCGATGGACTCGGTATCTTCGAGCCCGGTCATCATGATCACGGGAACATGGCCCCGCCGAGGGTGGGCGCGCAGGCGGCGGCACACCGAGAAGCCGTCCAGCCCGGGCATCAGAACATCGAGAAGCACCAGGTCGGGACGCAAGGTCTCGAAGGCCTGCAGACCCGCGGGGCCATCCTCGGCCTCGGAGACCGCATAACCCGATTCCCGGAGGGCCTCGCCCGCCAGAGTCCGGGTGAGGGGGTCGTCATCCACGATCAGGATGTGGGTGTCGTCGGTGGAAAATGTCATGGCGGGTCCTGGGCATAGCAGTCGGCATCGGGCCATTTGACCCCGGCGGCCACCGCCGCGTCTCGGTAGCGCTGCAAGGCAACACAGATTGCGTCGAGGGCCACAATGACATCGGCCTGGCTGGCAGCGGACTTGATAGACGCCTCCAGGGCCCGGGCCAAACGCGCCACCTCGACCGCGCCCACCCCGGCGGCGGCGGACTTGAGCCGATGACATCCCGCCGCCACCCCCTGCAGGTCACCCTGGCTGGCCGCCTGGAGCAGCCGCTCACTCTGGCCGCGGGATTCTCCCACGAAAAGGGCCACATAACGCCCGGCCTGGGGGGAAGCCAGGTCCCCCCGCACCCCGGGCAAAGCTTTCAGGGCGGCCAGATCCAGATCCTCTGGAGACACAGGGCGCCCCGGCGTCCGGGGCGAGCACCACCGCTCCAGCACTTCGTGCAGGCGCAAGACCGTAATCGGTTTAGCCAGGTAATCGTTCATCCCAGAGGCCATGGCTGCAGGGCGATCGTCCTCCAGGACATTTGCGGTGAGGGCCACAATGGGAACCGGCGCGCGCCCCGTCGCCTGCTCCGCCCGCCGAATGGAACGCGTCGCCTCCAGGCCGTCGAGGCCCGGCATCTGGATATCCATCAACACCAGATCGAAGACCTCCCGCGCGCACTGGTCAACGGCATCATGGCCATCGCTCGCCGCCACGCCAACCCGCCCCAGCCGTGCCAACATGGCGAGTACGATCTCCCGGTTGAGCGCGTGGTCTTCGGCCACCAGGATCCGCTTCCTGTCGGGGGTGGCGGCCACGATACTGGGCGGCGCCGGGGCCGTCGATTCGATGAGTGCCGCGCTCAGTTCGCCGAACAATACCGGCTTACCCACCACCGCGGTCACTCCGGCTTTCCGGGCCGCAAATTCCGGTGCCGACCCGCCGCGGGAAACGAGGGCGATGACCTGCACTCCACGCCCCCTTAAGAAGGTCACAAGCTCGGCATCGTGGGCAAAGTCCTCGTCCAGGCAGACCGTCCGCGGCGCAACCCCATCGGAATGGACAGCGGCCCGAAGGGTCTCCGCATGGAGGAACCTCGCCACCGAAAAGCCCAGGCGGGCCAGGAAGAGCCCCAAGGCTTCACCCAAATAGGCATGCCCGGTGACGATCGCCACCTGCGCCGGCGATACCGGCGGCGGCGGCTGCGCGGGCAATACCAGGCTCACCGGTACGCAGAACCCCACTCCGACTTCGTCGGCGCCCAGGGGGGCCTCCTCCCAAACGCCCTGAGCCTG
>JAEUNX010000102.1 GCA_016791025.1 Zoogloeaceae bacterium
CGCCCGCCGGTATCGCCGGGGCGGTGGGGCGGCACTGTCTCATCGGCCGGGGGCCACAGGAAGCTCCACGGACGGCGGAAGAATCGCCGCAGGACCAACCAACCCAGGGTCCACCCCTGGGCAAAGCTCACCCGACGCGCCCGAAGGGCCACGAGCAGGGCTAGCGAGAAACTAACCGCCAGATTCACAAGGCCGATCGTCGCCACCCCTGCGGCAGTCATCCCCACCAAAGGAGCGGCCAGCTTGAAGTCGAGGGCGACGACGGCGTAGCCACTGTGGGCGGCCGCAAATGCGATATGGCGGATATCCAGAGGCAGGCCGAAAAGAACGCCAAGGGCAGTCACGCCGCCCAGCATGAAGCCAAATAGCAGATTCCCGGCCAGTGCCCCCAAATTGTCACCGACGTAAGCGGCCATCGATTGCAATCGGCGCGCCCCGAACAGGCGCCTAGCCCAGCGCACCTGGCGCAGGCGTTCCGGGATGCGCTCGTAGGCCGCAAGGTTGTCGTAGTAACCGGCTACCAGACCGGACAGAAACAGGCAGACGCCTGCCGTCGCCGCATAGAACGGGGCCCCGCTCAAGGGATCCACCCCGCCGAGCAAGGCGGCGGCCTTCTCCGGCGTGATGAAGTGTTGGCCGTTCATACTTGCGAGGGCGAGCGCAAAGAACATGGCCAAGGGTACCGCCACCACCACGTT
The DNA here is from genome assembly GCA_016791025.1 of Zoogloeaceae bacterium. Classification (GTDB taxonomy): domain Bacteria; phylum Pseudomonadota; class Gammaproteobacteria; order Burkholderiales; family Rhodocyclaceae; genus JAEUNX01. Next base: position 699 of record JAEUNX010000102.1, read on the forward strand.
GCCGAAAATAGCGCCAAGCTGGCTGCGGATGGTCCTGACGATGAGATCCACCAGCCGTTCGAGATTCCGCGTCCGCTCCCCCACTTCATCGATGGAGGCGGCAATGGCATTGGCAGTCATCGCGGGCTGTTTGGTTGCGACCGTGAAATGCAGCAAATGGATAAGGACAAAGCCAAGGCCGTAGTTCAGGCTGGATGCCAGGGCCTCATTGAGAGGCGCCATCCCCTGGTGCCCGATGGCGAGCTTGATGCCCGCCATAAACGCGATGATGGCCCCGGCCCCCATCGCGGAGCGCACCAAGGCAAAGTACTCCCACCGGCTCTCGGTGATGTAGTGCTCCCCTGTGCGACTCGCATTCTCCGTCACACGCAGTGAGAGCAATTCGATGTTGCGTCGAAGGTAGAACCCCAGGTCGTTCTTGCGACACTGCCCCTCCACCAAGTTCTTGAACAAAGGCACCCAGCCTGGGGGAAGCCCTTGTACCGACAATTGGCGCGGATCAGCGGCAAGAATGGCGAGGAGGTCGTCAATCCTGCGCAAGTTCTGATCGAGGCGTTCGAGCTTGAAAGTGAGTGAAAGGCTGGTGCCCTGCTGCGATGCCCGGCGGCGAATCTTTCGCATGACGTCCCGACATTGGTCGAGCAGGACCCGCAAATGGCGGTCGTCCTCCTCCGGCGCTTCGTCGTTGCTCCAGGCGTCCAAATAGCGGGTCAGGTGAGCAATCATCTCGACGTTCTGTGCGATGAACGGCGAGTCATAATCCTCCAGGCTGGCCAGTACCCGCACCAACTCTGGATCGAGCCCGATCGCGGAAACGTGGTAGGAGAGGACCCTCAACGCATCCACCAACTCCTCCAGCACCCGCGGAAGCGTGCTCCCAAAGGGAAGCGGGGGTGGAAAGAGGGTGTCGGCCAAGTCCTGCCAGATGCCCTCGTCGATGGCGCTGACCCACTGGTGGTCGGTGCGATCACTGAAGACGAGGCCCAGGATGTCCTTCAAGCTATCCCGATCCACCACCTCCGGCAGCAGCGTGCAACCAAGGCGGTGCGCGGTTTCGGAGAAGAACCCCGTCGGCGGGAAAATGCCGGCACTCACATAAAGCGAAACATGCCGGGTCCGGTTCAGCAGCCCCAAGACTGCTGCGGCCATCGCCTCCCGGCCGTCGGGATGGGCCTGGAGCAGCCGGGTCAGGGCCCGGAGCGCATCTTCGGCATCACCGGGGCGACTTCCGCGGCCCTTGGGCCGTATGTGAATCACCAATTCGCCCAACAGGGCTACTGGATCCCGATGAGGATCCAGGAAGCCGGAAATGACGGTTTCCAGATTTCTTTCCATGACAGGGGGGCGTCACACCGGTTCGGGTGGGGATGGGCTCTGGCCGCCGCGGCAACCACCGACCATTCCCGGGACCGGCCCGGGTGTCAGCTGGGAATGCAATCGGGATGAGACAAGCGCGGCCGTCCGGCGTTTCCGCACTGCGCAAAAAAAACGGCGGGCGCCGCGCTCAGACTGACTCCGGTCAGCCCCGTCAAAACAAGAAATCGCTCAAGGCGTAGGCGCCAGCGGCAACAATCGCGCTGGCGGGGATGGTGAGAACCCAGGCCCAGACGATGCCGGAGGCGAGTCCCCAGCGAACACCCTTGACCCGCTGAGTCGCCCCCACCCCCACGATGGCTCCGGTGATGGTATGGGTGGTGGATACCGGAATGCCCAGCGCGGTTGCAAGGAACAGCGTCATGGCACCGCCGGTTTCAGCGCAGAAGCCCCCGACCGGCTTGAGCTTGGTGAGCTTCTGACCCATGGTCTTGACGATCCGCCAGCCGCCGAAGAGTGTCCCTAGCCCGATGGCGAGGTAACAGGCCACGATCACCCAGACCGGCACCGGTTCTGACGCCTGCGCCATTCCAGACGCCAGGAGCAGCATCCAGATGATCCCAATCGTCTTCTGCGCGTCATTGCCACCGTGACCCAGGCTGTAGAGCCCCGCCGACACCAGTTGCAGGCGGCGAAACCAGCGGTCCACTCGCCCCGGCGTGGAACGGAAGAACAGGTGGGACACTGCCAGCATCATCAGGGATCCCAGCAGGAAACCGAGCACCGGAGACACGACGATGAAAGCCACCGTTTTCAACAGCCCCGCCATGATGAGCGCGCCAAAACCCGCCTTGGCCACCGCCGCCCCGACCAGACCGCCGATCAAGGCATGCGACGACGACGAGGGGATGCCGTAGAACCACGTGACCACGTTCCACGTGATCGCCCCGACCAGCGCCCCGAAGATTAGATGGTGATCGACGATCCCGGGATCGATGGTTCCCTTGCCAATGGTCGTTGCCACCTTGAGCTGGAAGACAAAGACCGCGATCACGTTGAAAGCCGCCGCCCAGGCCACCGCCTGGTGGGGTTTGAGTACCCCGGTCGACACGATCGTGGCGATGGAATTGGCCGCGTCGTGGAAGCCGTTCATGAAGTCAAAGGCCAGGGCCAGGACCACGAGCAGCACCACCACGCCCAGACTGGTTTCAAAGGCAGTCATGGCCGATCTCAGGAATTTTCCAGGGCGATGGCTTCCAGGCGCTTGGCCACTTCCTCGCAACGATCGGTCACGGTTTCGAGGAGCTCGTAAATGGATTTGAGCCGGAACAACTCTCGCATGTCCTGCTCGTCCCGGAAGAGCCGCCCGATGGCGTTGCGCATCACCCGATCCGCCTCGGACTCCAGAGCATCAATCTCCTCGCAGGTCTTGCGCATGGCCGCGATGGCGTCGGCGTCGTCGATCAGGGCCACCGCAGTCTTGACCCGCTCGACGCAGGCCAGAATGAGGTCACACAGTTGCCGCGCCTCGGGGGTGCTGCGCCGCAGATCGTAGAGATTGACGGAGTGGGCGGCGTCCTGCATCAGATCAAGGATGTCGTCCAGGCCATTGATGAGATCGTGGATCTCGTCCCGGTCCAGGGGGGTGATGAAGGTCGTGTGGAGCAAGGTGACGGTCTCGTGGGTGATCCGGTCGGCCCGGGTTTCCGCCACCGACACCGCTTCACTCATGGCTTTCACCTGCTGGGCATCGGTCCCAAGCGCTTCCATCAGGGCCTTGAGAGCCTTGGCACCTTCAACCAGTTGCACGGCGTGGGCATCAAACAACTCGAAAAAACGCCCTTCGCGGGGCATGAATCGACCGAACATGGCGTCACACAACTGAAAAAAACCGGCGGAGTCTAGCATGCCTCACCCTTGCCGACCGTCCGGACGGCGCAATGAACTCGCGATGGGCCCCTAGGCGACTCCGGGGGAAACACGCCCGGGACGGTAGAATCCGACCCATGGACCCGGCCCATCTGCCCCCCGCCCTCCTCCTTCTTGGTCCAACCGCGAGTGGAAAGACGGCCTGCGCCCTGGCGTTGGCCACCGCGCTGCCACTGGAGATCATCAGCGTGGATTCCGCCCAGGTGTTCCGCGACATGGACATTGGCACAGCCAAGCCGACCCTCGCCGAGCGGACCGCCTGCCCCCATCACCTCATCGACGTGGTGAGTCCAGAAGAATCGTACTCTGCGGCGCGCTTTCGCGAGGACGCCCTGGCACGCATGACCGACATCACCCGTCGGGGCCGGATTCCGCTCCTCGCCGGAGGCACGATGCTGTATTTCAAGGCGCTGCGCGAAGGTTTGTCGGACCTTCCCCAGGCCGACGCCGCCCTGCGGGCGGCCATCACCGCTGACGCAGCGGCCCGCGGCTGGCCGGCGCTCCACGCTGAATTGGCCAGCATCGACCCCGAAGCCGCCCGCCGCCTCCACCCCACCGACGCGCAGCGTATCCAGCGCGCCTTGGAAATCGTCAGGCTGACCGGGGCCCCGCTGGCGGCAAGCTACGCTCGCCGGGAGATGGCCCCTCCGCCATACAGGCTGTTGCCCATCGCATTGGCTCCGGCCTTCCGGGCCGAGCTCCACCAGCGGATTGCGCTGCGATTTGACCAGATGCTGGTTGACGGGCTGGTGGAGGAACTCGAGCAACTGCGCCGCGGCTATCGCCTCGGGCCGGATCTGCCATCGATGCGATGCGTTGGCTACCGACAGGCCTGGGACCACCTGGACGGTCGGACCGATGCAACCGGGCTGCGCGAGGCCGGAATCGCCGCCACCCGCCAGTTGGCCAAGCGCCAGATCACCTGGATGCGCCAGTTCCGGGAGACTTGGCCAGACTGGCAAGAACTCGATGCATTGCGCCGTGACCTGCCGGCCGCAGCCCTTGCCCTGGCGCGGCGACTCCTTGGGGACTGATCCGCGTCAGGCCACTACCGTCGGGGCTTGGCCGGGCTGGCGGGGGACAATCCGTCCGATGGAAAACACGGTCTCGCCACTGGCTTTGAGATGCGCAGCAGCGGCGGCGGCATCGTCGGCCGACACCACCACTACCATGCCGATGCCGCAATTGAAGACCCGATACATTTCCTGGGCGTCAACATTGCCCGCCTCCCGCAGCCATTGGAACAGGGGCGGGAGCGGCCAGGCACCGGCGTCGATCTCCGCCGCCAGACCGTCGGCGAGAATGCGCGGTACATTTTCGGTCAGACCGCCCCCTGTAATGTGCGCCAGACCCTTGACCATGCCGGGATGCGCTTTGAACATGGCCAACAGTGGTTTGACGTAGATCCGCGTGGGCTCAAGGATCACGTCCCTCATCGGCCGGCCCTGGAAGTCCGCTGCAAGGTCGGGCTGGGCCAGGTCGATGATCTTGCGGATCAGGGAATAGCCGTTGGAATGGGCGCCACTCGACGCCAAACCCAGCACCACGTCGCCCGGCACGATCCGGCTGCCGTCGATGATTTCTGCCTTTTCAACGGCCCCCACGGCAAAACCCGCGAGGTCGTATTCCCCCGGCGGATACATCCCGGGCATTTCCGCCGTTTCACCGCCGATGAGGGCACAGCCTGCCAATTCGCACCCCCGGGCAATGCCGCCCACCACGTCCGCCGCCGTCTCCACCTCGAGCTTGCCGCAGGCAAAATAATCGAGAAAGAACAGGGGCTCGGCCCCTTGAACGAGGATGTCGTTCACGCTCATGGCAACGAGATCCTGGCCGACGGTGTCGTGCTTGTTGAGCTGAAAAGCCAGCTTGAGCTTAGTGCCCACCCCATCAGTGCCCGATACGAGGACTGGCTCGCGGTACTTGCCGGTCAGTTCGAAGAGGGCACCGAAGCCACCGATACCCCCGAGGACCTCCGGACGGAGCGTCCTCCTGGCCAGGGGCTTGATGCGATCCACCAGGGCATCGCCCGCTTCGATGTCAACACCGGCGTCGCGATAGGAAAGAGAGGGATTGTGGGAGGTCAAGATGGGTCCTCTTGGAGGGGAAAGTCCGGGAATTCGCGGTAGGGCCGGCTTGAGCCCGCCGGCGCGACTGGCTAGAGTATGGCGTCTCGCCGCGCCCTGAAGCCCCATCCGGGGCCACCGCGATCGTTTGCGATTTTACTTGAAATGAGCTCAGCCCGGACCGCCCGGCCCCGTCACCGGGGTATGGCCAACGCCGTGTCCCCTACCGGTGGGGGCGCCTCTTGAAACAACTGGTCCTCGATATCCGTCTCGATGCCCCGCCCAGCCTGGACAATTTCATTGCGGAAGCCAATCGCCCCGCGGTGACCGCCCTCGGCGAGGCGGCCGTCCGCTCCGGTCTCCACGTGTACCTCTGGGGCTCCACGGGCAGCGGCAAGACCCATCTCCTGCGCGCCACCGCCTCCGCGGCCGAAGCTTCTGGGCGCCCCGCCCAGTACCTGCGCGCCGCCGACAGCGAGGAGTTTACCGCCCCGCCCGGCGCGGTCCAGACTGTCGACGACGTGCAGAACCTGACGGAATCAGGCCAGGTAGGGCTCTTCAATGCCTTCAATCGCGCCGGAGTGGCGGGGCACACCCTGATTCTGAGCGGATCCGCGGCTCCCTTGGGTTTGCAATTGCGCGAAGACCTGCGCACTCGTATCGGTCAGTGTCTGATCTTTCATCTCCAGCCCCTGGACGATGTCGCGCGGGCGGCCATCATCGCCAGCCAGGCCACGCGGCGCGGCCTGCGCCTGGAGGAAAGCGTCGTGAGCTATTTGCTCCGTTATGGTCGGCGGGACCTGCCCAGCCTCCTCTCGGTTCTTGACGCCCTGGATGCAGCGTCCCTCGAACACAAGCGCCCGATCACCCTGCCCCTGCTACGCCAGATCATGCAGGCCGGTCTCGATATTTGATGAAGCCTTGGAAAGCCCCCTATGAATCTCGTGCTGTTCGACCTCGATAACACCTTGCTGTCCGGGGATTCGGACTTTGCCTGGGCCCAGTTCCTGATCTCCCGCGGCGTGCTCGACCGGGAAATCTACGAAGCCAGGAACCTGACCTTCTTTGAGCAGTACAAGGCAGGAACCCTCGACATCTTCGAATTTCTCGATTTCCAACTCGCCCCGTTGGCCCGTCATCCCCGCGCCCTCCTGGATGCGTGGCATCGGGAGTTCATGGCGGAGTGTATCCGTCCAATGATCACCCAAGCCGCCCGGATCTTAGTGCGGCACCATCTTGCCGCGGGTGATCTGGTGGCGGTCGTCACGGCAACCAACAGCTTCGTCACCGGCCCGATTGCGCGGGAATTTGCCATTCCCCATTTGGTCGCCACGATCCCCGCGCAGGAAGCAGGCCGATTCACCGGAAAACCACGGGGGATGCCTTCCTTCAAGGCGGGCAAGATCCAACGGGTGGACGACTGGCTAGAATCACTTGGGCTCTACTTTGGCAGCTTCGCCGACACGGTGTTCTACAGCGACTCCCATAACGACCTGCCACTGATGGAGAAGGTCCGCCGTCCTGTGGCGGTGGACCCGGATGACATTCTCCGCCGTCACGCCCTCGGCGCTGGTTGGGATATCCTTTCACTACGGGATTGAACCCTGCGCATCACGTCACCGTCGGGGTAGGTGCGTCCAGGGTCAGCCACAGGCAGGCGCCTTTGTTACCCTTGGCAATCTCGGCCAGCACCGCATCGTGGACCGCCAATTCTGCCGTGGTAGCCCGGCGCACCCCCAACGGTCCTCGCTCGGCCACCAGGCTGCCCCCCGTCGCCGCGGCATCGGCCCCTCCCGGACCATCGTCCAGGGCCATCATGAGGCTCTCCTGGCCCCGGGTCATGGCCAGGTAAACCTCCGCCAGCAACTCTGCATCCAGTAGCGCCCCATGGAGGGTGCGGTGGGCATTGTTGATCTCGTAGCGATCACAGAGGGCGTCCAGCGAAGCCTTCTTGCCCGGATGCTGTTCTTTGGCCAAACGAAGAGTATCGACAACCCCCGCGCAGACTTCACCAATCCGCGGCCGGCCGAGCAGGCCCAGCTCATGATCAAGGAATCCAACGTCAAAGTTGGCGTTGTGGATTACCAGTTCGGCCTCAGCGACAAAAGCCTCGAACTCACCGACCACCTCGCGGAACCTTGGCTTGTCAGCAAGAAAATCACGGCTCAGTCCATGGACGGCTTCGGCCGCCGCGTCGATGTCCCGTTCGGGGTTGAGATAAACGTGAAAGTGCCGCCCGGTCAGGGCGCGATTCATCAGTTCGACACAGCCGATCTCGATCACCCGATGGCCATTGCGCCATTCCAGACCCGTGGTTTCCGTGTCGAGCACGATCTGCCGTTTCATTCCCCTCCCTCCACGGCCCGGCCTTGGCGGCGCACCGCGTCCACCCCGCGGCGGGCCAGGGCATCAGCCCGTTCATTTTCCACATGACCTGCGTGCCCTCGCACCCAGATCCACTCCACCTCGTGACGGCGGGCCGCCTCATCCAACGCCTGCCAAAGATCCACGTTCTTCACGGGCGCCTTGGCGGCGGTCTTCCAGCCCCGCGCTTTCCAGCCGTGGATCCACTCCGAAATGCCCTTCTGGACATACTGGCTGTCGGTATGGAGCCGCACCCGCACCGGCCGCTTCAAGGCGTTCAAGGCGCGAATCACAGCCAGCAGTTCCATCCGGTTATTGGTGGTGGCTGGCTCGCCGCCCCAGATCTCCTTCTCGGCCGGACCCGTGCGCAAGAGGGCACCCCACCCCCCCGGGCCGGGGTTTCCGCTACAGGCGCCGTCGGTGAAGATCTCGACCTCATCCATGGGCGCGCCCATCCCTGCGTTGCGCCACCTTGCCCTCGCGTTGGGCAACCGGGGCCAGGGCCTTGGCGGTCGCGCGCCCCCGCCGCCACTGGGGCTGGATCAACCGCATTCCACTAACCCTCTTAATGCCATGCAGCACGTAGGCGCCGCCCAAAACCGGCCACCAACGCGCTCCGATGAATTCGAGAAAACGGCAGCGCTCCAGGGATTGGGCGAGGCGCGCCGGCGGACGATGGACGCCAAAGCGCGCCGCTCCCGCCTCGAATCCGAGCAGCGCAAACCAGTCCTTGATCCGGCCGACCGACAGATACTGCCCCTGCCACGGAAAGTCACCGACGGCCCCCGCCAGTCGCCGCCGCAACCCCCAAAGGCTGTAGGGATTGAAACCGCTGACCACGACGCTACCCTCCGGTACGAGCACCCGCTCGACTTCCCGCAGCACTTGATGGGGATGCGGGGAAAACTCCAGCCCATGGGGCAGCAACACCAGATCCAGGCTAGAACTGGCAAAGGGAAGCGCATCCCCCGCCGCAAGGACCGCCACCCCGGCCTCCCGGCCGCAGCGAAAGCGAAAAGGCATGCGATTCGCCCGCAACAGATCCAACTCGCACAAGGAGACCTGGAGCGCGTTGTAGCCGAAGATATCGGCCACGATGGCATCGAACTGCTCTTCCTCCCAAGCGACGACGTATCGCCCCTGGGGCGTCGCAAGCCAGTCGGCGAGCCCAGGCATTGACATGAACCACTTTCGCGCCATTCTTCAAGGATGGAGATTATCCCCCTTCCCGCATTTCGCGATAACTACATTTGGACGCTTCGGCACCACCGATCCGCGGTCGTGGTGGACCCCGGCGACGCCGATCCGGTCCTTCATTACCTTGAAGATCAGGGCCTCGACCTGACCGCGATCCTGGTGACCCACCATCACGCCGATCACGTGGGTGGCATCGGCACCCTGCGCCGGCGATGGCCGGTCCCGGTCTTCGGTCCCGCCCGGGAAGCCATTCCGGCCTGCAGCCACCCCCTGGCCGAGGGGGACAGGGTGCGCCTCGCGATCCCATCTCTTGAATTGGAAGTTCTCGAGGTTCCCGGCCACACCCTGGGGCACATCGCCTACCTGGGCGCCGGATTCGTGTTCTGCGGCGACACCCTGTTCAGCGCCGGCTGCGGTCGCCTGTTCGAGGGAACGGCGGCCCAACTCCAGGCTTCTCTCGCAAGATTGGCAGCCCTGCCGCCGGAGACGCTGGTCTATTGCACCCACGAATACACCCTCGCCAACCTCCGGTTCGCCAGGCAGGTTGAACCCGACAACCCCGGTCGAGAGGACTATCGCAGAGACTGCGAAGGCAGGCGGGCGATCGGCGCCCCGACACTCCCCAGCACTATCGGCCGCGAGCGCGCGGTCAATCCATTTCTGCGTACCACCGAGCCGGCAATCATTGCCGCAGTGACGACGTGGCAAGGTCGCCCGCCAGAAGACGACGCTGCCTGCTTTGCAGCCCTCAGAGAATGGAAGAACCAAGCTTGAGGCGGATCAGCTTGCCAGAGCCACCCGATTTCGCCCGCCACGCTTGGCTTGGTAGAGGGCCTGATCTGCCGCCTTGAGGAGGGCAAACACCCCGCCCTCAAGGGCCGGCGAGGCCCGCTGCACGGCCACGCCGATACTGATCGTCACCACCGGTCCCGCCGTTGAGCGGCCATGGGGCATTTGCAGTCCCTCCACCCCCTGGCGCAAGCCCTCAGCGACCTGGAGGGCCCCGGACCGGCAGGTCTCCGGCAAGATGACGAAGAATTCCTCGCCGCCGTAACGAGCTACCAGGTCCGTAGGCCGCCTGAGCTGTCCCTGAAGGCAGCGCGCCACCGCTTTGAGACAGTCGTCCCCCGCCTGATGACCCAGGCTGTCGTTGTACTGCTTGAAGCAATCCACATCGGCGGCCAGCAAAGCGATCTCGGATTCCGACCGCGCCGCCCGCTTCCACTCGCGCATCAAGGTGTCGTCGAACCGGCGCCGGTTCGGGATCCCCGTCAGGCCATCGACACCGCTGAGCCGCGTAAGCTCCTGATTCGCCTCGTCAAGCTTGCGGGTGAGGACCAACAGGGAATAACGCATCTGGGCAATCCGCTGCATCGCGCGGATCTTTGCCCCGAGGACCACCTCCGAAATTGGCTTGACCAGGTAGTCGTCGCCGCCAACTTCGATGCCACGGCGAAGGTCCTCGTCACTGGTGCGGGCCGTGAGGAAAATGATGGGTGTCCATTCGCCGGCCTGTTCCAGTTGCCGGAGCTTCCGGGCGACCTCGAACCCGTCCATGCCCGGCATGATCACGTCAAGCAAGACCAGGTCGGGCTTCTCGCGCAGAAAGATGTCGATCCCCGTCGGACCGTTGGGAGCATAGAGCGACGTCAACCCGATCTTCGCCAGTTGGTGGCGCACCAGCGTCGCGCTCGTCATCGTGTCTTCAATGAGGAGGACTTTCATAGCCGGGCCGGATCCACCACCTGTGGCGCTTAACGGGAAGAAGTGTATCCCGCCGAAACGCCCGTGCAGCAACGAAAGAGCGGAAAAAGCCCCGGCTTTTCTCACCGCGAGACCCCATCATGGCCTGTTGGACCCGCTCAAGATCGGGTTTGACGCTGGCCAAGGGTCGGCGCTAGCATTCGCCGCTTTCCCGGCGCGACCCTCCGCAGCGGCCGATGGCGACTCCACACCTCCGCATCCTCCTCCTGGGCCTGGGCCTTTCCCTCGCAGTGCCAGGCCATACCCAGGAAGGACTGGAGCCCGCCCTGCGTCCAAGCTCCGGCTTTCGCTGGCCGGAACCCGAGAGCCGCCCGATGTTCCTTGAAAAGCCCCGCCCAGGCCGGGGCGCGGAAGGGCTCAGTGCTCCGGCCATCGGCGTGCTGGAGGTGGGGGACCCCCTCCACCGCATGCCCACCATCGATCTCACCGAGGATGCGGAAGACCTCTGGGATCGCATCCGGCGCGGTTTCGCCATGCCGGACCTGGACACCGAGCCTGTCACCGAACAACAGATTTTCTATCTCAACCGCCCAGGCTTTCTGAAGCGGGTGTTCGAGCGAGGTCGGCGCTACCTTTTCTACATCGTCAGCGAGTTGGAGCGCCGTGGGATGCCTACGGAACTCGCCTTGCTGCCCATGGTGGAATCCGCCTACAACCCGATGGCCTATTCCCGGGCCCACGCGTCGGGCCTGTGGCAATTCATCCCATCGACGGGACGCAGCTACAACCTGACCCAGAACGCCTGGGTGGACGAGCGGCGGGACGTCATTGCTTCCACCAACGCTGCCCTGGACTATCTCCAGACCATCTACGAAATGCACGGCGACTGGCATTTGGCGCTGGCTTCCTACAACTGGGGAGAGGGCTCCGTCGGGCGTGCGATCCAGAAGAACCAGGCCGCGGGGCTGCCCGGCGAGTACGCCCACCTGTCGATGCCCAATGAGACCCGCAACTACGTGCCAAAACTCCAGGCGCTGAAGAACATCGTTGCCCAGCCGGAATTATTCAACTTCGTCCTGCCCTACGTGCCGAACCGACCGTATTTCGTCACCGTGGAGATGCCGGCATCCCTGGATCTCACCACCGCCGCCCGCTTGGCCGACACGCCGCTGGACGAATTCATGGCCTTGAATCCCAGCTACCGCAAACCGGTGATCCCCAAGGGTAGTCAGTCACTTGTGATTCCGGCGGACAAGGAGGCGGTCTTCCGGGCCAATCTGGCGGACTTCAACCCCGGCGCACCGCGCTGGAAGGCTTACGAAGTGGCCGCCGGCGAACGGGTCGATGCCATTGCATCTCGCCTGGGCTTGAGTCCTCAGCGCCTGCGCGAATTGAACAGTCTGTCGGCCGGCGCCCGGCTTTCCGAAGGCCAGACTCTCCTCGTCCCGGCGACACCGGAGCTGGATTCACCCATGCCACGACTGGGGCCGGCGCTCGCCCCCCCGGCCACCGACCCTGCGCCGGAACCCACCGTCCGGCATCGGAAAGCCGCACGGGAGCCCCGTAGCACCGGAAAATCCCCGGTCCGCCCAGCCGTCAAGGCAGCCACGCAGAAGACATCCGCCGCGCTGGCCCCACGGGCCAAAGCGAAGACGTCTGCGCCCCGGCCGGCGGTGAAGAAGCCCCCTCCTCCCGGCAAGGGAAAGCCCGCAAAATAACCCGCACTCGCCAAGCGCGGTCGCGCTAGGGCTGGGGTGGCAATGGCCAATGACAGGCCACGCTGCGCCCAGCCCCGGCTTTCTGCAAAGTCGGATACTGCTGACGGCAGATGTCTGTGGCACGCGGGCAGCGGCTTTGGTAATGACAGCCGCGGGGCGCCGCCGCAGCCGAGGGCATGTCCACCGCCATCGGGTCAGACGCCACGGCGGAAGGCCCGGATTCTCCAGGCAATCGTGGCACCGCCGCCGCCAGGGCCAGGGTGTAGGGGTGGCGCGGATCGTCGAGGACTGCCCGGGCGGGGCCCCGCTCGACGATACGGCCCAAATACATGACCGCCACATCGTGGGCCAGGTAGTCCACCACGGCGAGGTTGTGGGTGATGAAGAGGTAGGCCAGCCCGAGTTCACGCTGCAATTCGGCCATTAGATTCAAAATCTGGGCCTGGACCGAAACATCCAGCGCGCTGGTGGGTTCGTCGCAGATCACCAGTCGTGGTGAAACCGCAAGCGCCCGGGCGATGGCGATGCGCTGCCGTTGACCGCCGGAGAATTCGTGGGGGTAGCGCGCCATCATCCCCGCCGACAGGCCCACCCGCTCCAGGAGGGCCGCCACAGTCACCTCCCGCTCAGCGGGATCGGCGGCGACCCCTAGGGCAGTCATGCCTTCGAGGAGCGTCTCTCCAATGGTAAGGCGGGGGTTCAGGGAGGCAAAAGGATCCTGAAAGATCATCTGCATCCCACGCCGGGCCTGGCGAAGGATGGCCGCCGACGCTTGGGTCAGGTCATCCCCTTCAAAATACACTTCGCCCTCGGTGGGCGTCACCAATTGGAGGATCGCCTTGCCGACCGTGGTTTTACCACAGCCCGACTCCCCGACCAGTGCCAGCGTGCGCCCAGGCAGGATCTCCAGATCGACGCCATCCACCGCCCGAACGGCGCCTACGGTCCGCTGGAGGAACCCGCGCCGGACGGGAAAATGCACCGCAAGTGCCCGTACGTCGAGGACCGGGTGGCGGGCGGGCGGGCGATCCGGCGCTCCCGTGGCCGGAATCGAGCTTGCCGCCAATGGCGGGCGCGGCTGCCCGTCGCTGTATAGGTGGCACCGCACCGCTTGCCCGCCGTCCCGCCAGGACCAGGGCGGTGCCTCGACGTGGCAACGTGCCATTACCTGTGGGCATCGATCGGCAAAGCGACAGCCCGGCGGAACCTGCTCGAGGCCCGGCACCCGCCCGCCAAGGGCTAGCAGGGGCGCACCCCGGCCCTGGCGCCTGGGCAAGGCGCCGAACAGGGCTCGGGAATAGGGATGGAGAGGCTGGGCGAAGAACGACTCTCGCGGGCCAGTCTCGATAATCTGGCCGGCATACATCACCCCCACCCGGTCGGCCATGCGGGCCACCACGCCAAGGTCGTGGGTGATGAGCAACATGCCCATCCGGTTTTCGGCCTGCAACCTGGCCAGGAGATCCAGAACCTGGGCCTGGATGGTGACATCCAGTGCCGTGGTGGGCTCGTCGGCAATCAGCAGCTTAGGCTGTGGCGCGAGCGCCATGGCGATCATGACGCGCTGCTTCATCCCGCCGGACAACTGGAACGGATAGGCCGCAAGGCGCCCATCGGGGTCGGGGATGCCGACAGTGCGAAGCAGGCGGATCGCCTCCTCTTCCGCGTCGGCCGACGCCAGCGCGCGATGAAGGCGCAAGCTCTCCACAATCTGGGTGCGGATTGTCAGCACGGGATTGAGGCTTGTGGCCGGCTCCTGGAAGATCATCCCGATCCCCGGGCCACGCAAGCCCCGCATTCGCCCCTCCGGCAGATCGGCCAGAGACTCGCCATAAAAGCGGACGTCCCCCGCCGCAATGTGTCCCCCTGGCGGCAAAAGCCGCGTCAGGGCAAGGGCCGTCATCGATTTACCGCATCCGGATTCGCCCACCAGGGCAAAAGTTTCCCCTGGGCCTATGGCAAAGCTCGCGTCAACCACCGGTTCCAGGGGCCCTTGGGGACCCGCCAGGGCCACCGTGAGGCCGATTACCTCCAGCAGCGCCGGGGGCACGTCCAGATCGAGAGAGGCCGAGCGAGACTCCAGCTGAGACACGGGGCAATCAGGGAAAACGGAAGATGGGGAATCTCTGGCAGGTTCGAGTCGCCCGAAACCCTGCCGAACGGGCGCCGGCCATCCGGCGCCATGGAGCGACGCGCGCGATCGTCAGTGGTGATGATGGCCACCGGGACCGTGAACATGGCGGTGGGCAATTTCCTCCGCACTGGCCTGGCGCACCTCGGAGATGGTGATGTCGAACACCAAAGAGGTTCCGGCCAGGGGATGGTTGCCATCCACCACAACCTTGCCATCTGCGATGTCGGTGATGCGATAGAGGATTTCGTCCTCGCCATCGTCGGTCACGCGCTCGAAGGACATGCCCACCTCGATGTTGTCGGGGAACAGCGTGGCGTCCTCGACAAGGACGAGTTCCTCGTCATAGTCGCCAAAGGCCTCATCAGGCTGGAGCTTGATCTTGAACTGATCGCCCTGACTCTTACCCTGGAGGGTCTCTTCGAGCTTGGAAAAAATTCCGTCATAACCGCCGTGCAGATAGATCAGGGGGTGCTGACCATCGTCAATCATGTTGCCGTCCGGATCCCGCACCTCATATTTGAGAGTTACGACGGTATTCTTGACGATTTGCATGTCCATTCCTTGAATTGAGTTGCTTCACCAGATTGAAGACCGCGGCCGCATGGCCCCGGGGGGTGACATTGTATAGGACATGGCGGATCACACCGTCCTTGTCGATGATGAAGGTCGATCGCAGCACTCCCATCTTCTGAATGCCGTCGACCTCGCGGGGACGCCAGACGTGATACAGGCGACAGACCTCGGTCTCGGTGTCGGACAGCAGGCGGATGGAAAGCCCATGGTCATCGCGAAACTGTGCATGGGTCAGACAGTCGTCCGGACTGATGCCGAGGATCACGCAGTCGTGGGCAGCAAAATCCCCCTCCCGATCGCTGAAATCTGCCGCCTGAAGCGTGCATCCGGGCGTGTTGTCCCGGGGATAGAAGTAGATTACCGCGTGCTGATTACCCCGCAGGGATGCCAGGTCGAACATCTCCATGTCAGCATCAGGCAAGGAAAACGATGGGGCCAGGTCTCCGCTCTCCAGCATGGGCTCTCCCGTCAATTCAGGCGATTCAAGGTGGGGCGATTTCTTGGCGCCGGAGCGCCGCGCGTGGTGGGTTTGACTGTACATGAAAGGAAGTCCTTTTTTCCAAGTTGTTCGGAAAACCAACCTCCCGGCACCTCCAGGGGTCTCTACTACGAATAGACTAGTATCGTGACAGCCACAAGCTCCATTGCGCGGCCCGCCCATCATTCCAAGGAACGTCGTGATGTCTTCCGCTTCCATGACCACCCCAGTACCGCCCCTGGCTAATCGCATGAAGGCCATGGCCTTGCTGGGACCGGGACAGCCCCTGTCCCCCGTCGAGTTGCCAGTGCCGGCCCCGGGCCCGGGTCAGGTCCTGATCCGGGTCGAAGCTTGTGGCGTATGCCGGACCGATCTGCATTTGGTGGACGGCGATCTCCCGGACGTGGGCATGCCACTGATTCCTGGCCACGAGATCGTCGGCCGGGTCATGACCCCGGGCCTCGGGGTGGCGGGGCTCGCGCCAGGGCAACGCGTCGGTGTCCCTTGGCTAGGCTGGACCTGCGGGGATTGCACTTTTTGCAGCGCCCACCAGGAAAACCTGTGCGACCACGCCCGCTTTACCGGGTACCAGATCCCCGGCGGCTACGCTGAATACACGGTGGCGGACGCCCGATACTGCTTCCCCCTTTCGGATGCGCCGGATGCCAGTCACTTGGCGCCCTTACTCTGCGCAGGACTGATCGGCTATCGGGCCCTCAGTATGGCAGGAGACGCCAGACGGCTAGGCATCTATGGATTCGGCGCTGCCGCCCATCTGATCACCCAGGTGGCGCGCTGGCAGGGCCGCGAGGTGTATGCCTTCACCCGGGCCGACGACACAGAGAGCCAGACCTTCGCCCGCTCCCTCGGCGCGGTCTGGACCGGTGCATCCACCGCGATCCCCCCCGTCGCCCTCGACGCAGCGCTACTCTTCGCGCCGGTCGGCGCCCTGGTTCCCGCCGCATTGCGGGCCGTGCGCAAGGGGGGCATCGTGGTCTGTGCCGGCATCCACATGTCGGACATCCCGGCCTTCCCCTACGCCATCCTGTGGGGGGAGCGGCGCATCGTCTCGGTAGCGAACCTGACCCGCCGGGATGGCGAGGACTTTTTGGCCCTCGCAGACCAGGTGCCCGTCAAAAGCGACATCCATCGCTTTCCCCTCGCGCAAGCCAACGAGGCGCTCTCCCGCCTGCGGGACGGCAAGCTTCAGGGGGCGGCGGTCCTGATTCCCTGAGCTTGCGGCGAACCCTGCCCTGGTGTCAGGGAGCCCGCGCGGCTAGCCAACTTGCCAGGGGCCCCGTACACTCCGGTCGCCCTGGCTTGCAACCGACCCATGACCCCGATCATTGCCCCCATCCTCCCTTCCTTTCCTGGCGATCGACCCCGACGACTTGCCGGGCGGTGGGCCATGGCCTGCCTTCTGGCAACCATCCTTGCAATCCTGCTGTTTCGCGATCTCGCCCAGCTTTGGCGGGAAATCGAGCCCCTCGAGGGCCTGGCCTTCCTCTCTTCAGCGACGCTGTTGGGCGGCGCACTGGCGATTGCGCCGCTAACGGCCGCGGCAAGCCTTCTCCTCTGCGTCTGGCACGGGGTCGAAAGCGTGTTCCTGCCGCGCTCCCATCCGACGCCAACCCTGGACAATCTCATCGTCGCTGGGGGGATGCTGGTCTGGTTCAGCCCCTGCCTGGCCGCCCTCGGCGCCGGCGCCATGGCCTTGGTCACCGGTCGGATCCATTTCTCCCGCCCGCCACGGGACTATTTCCTGGCCACTGACCCCATCGCATTTTGGCAAGGCGTGGGCTTTTGGATCATCGTCGCCGCCAGTTTCGGCTATGTGGCGTGGCGGTACTGGCAGGGCAAGCTCCGCCGACCCAGGTCCTTCTGACCTGGCCGGAGCCAGATAGCCGCCGGGGGCCGTTGCCCAACTTTTCCCAACCTCCACCGCGACCGCCCCCATGCACACTTCCGCCCCGCCCATTTATTCGGTCGCCGACATCCGCAGTATCGAAGCCATCGTGCTGCCAAGTGCCCGGCCAAGTCTGATGGAACGAGCCGGTCGGGCGGTGGCCGAAGACGCCGTCCGCCTGACCCTCGACCGCCCCGGCCCGATCCTGATCGCCTGTGGGCCCGGCAACAATGGGGGAGATGGCTTCGTGATGGCACGCCATCTTCATCTCTCCGGACGACCAGTGGTCGTGGCCTTTGCGGGCAACCCGGCAGAACTGCCCGACGATGCCGCCGCGGCCCACCGGGCCTGGCGGGCCAGCGGCGGCGTCACCACCTCGGACCTCCCCGCGCCCCCGGCGGAGGGCTGGAGCCTGGTGGTGGACGCCCTGTTTGGCATTGGACTGCAGCGACCCATCGAAGGCCGCTACCGGACCTGGATCCAGACGCTCAACGCCCAAAAGTGTCGCCGGCTCGCCCTCGATGTCCCGAGCGGCATCGACGCCGACAATGGGCGGGTCCTCGGGATCGCCTTTCAGGCCACCCACACCAGCACCTTCATCGCCCTCAAGCCCGGCCTGCTCACGCTCGACGGCCCCGACTACGCCGGCGAGGTCTTGGTCCAGCGGCTGGAGATCGACCCGCGCAGCTTCCTCCAACCCAAAGGGCAGACCGTGATTCCCGGCCTGTTCCGCCATTGCCTGCGTCCTCGCCCCCGCAATTGCCATAAAGGTCTCTTCGGCGACGTGGCCATCATCGGCGGTGCTCCGGGCATGGTGGGGGCCGCCCTGCTGGCTGGCCGGGCGGCCATCAAGCTCGGCGGTGGTCGGGTCTTTGTCGGCCTCCTCGATCGACACGGGCCGGCGGTGGATTTCTTTGCCCCGGAATTGATGCTGCGGGCGCCGGAGAGCCTGCTGGAATGCGCGTCGTGCGTGGCGATCGGCCCCGGTCTCGGCCAGTCGGAGTCCGCCTCCGGCCTGCTGGGCATCGCCATTCTCCAAAACTCACCTTTGGTGATCGACGCCGATGGCTTGAATCTGCTGGGACGCTTTGCGCATCTCAAGGCGGCGCTAGCCAGCCGCGAGCAACCTGCCGTCCTGACGCCCCACCCAGCGGAGGCCGGTCGCATGCTCGGCTGCAGTACTGCCGACGTTCAGGCTGACCGCGTGGGAACGGCCACCCGCCTCGCCAAGGAACTTCATGCCGTGGTGGTGCTCAAGGGCTGCGGCACGGTGATCGCCGGCCCCCAGGGCGACTGGTACATCAACGGCACCGGTCATGGCGGTCTGGCCACCGCCGGCTCCGGCGACGTGCTTACTGGCATCCTGGTCAGCCTGCTCGCCCAACACTGGCCTCCCCTGGATGCGGCACTGGCGGCAGTGCACCTCCACGGGCGATCGGCCGAATGGCTGGCCCAGCGAGAGGTCGGGCCGGTGGGCCTCACAGCAGGCGAGTTGGTGGATGCCGCCCGCCAGGTCTTCAACGCCTGGATCCAGCAGGCCCGATGCCTTTGAGACCGTCGTTTCCCCAGCAGCCGAAATGAGCGCCCCACCCGCCGGGCGGCCAATTGTCGGGGTAGCTCTGATCGTCATGGCCACGGCCTGCTTTGCCCTGCTCGACGGCACCGCCAAGAGCCTGGCGGCGATGTGGCCGGTGATCTGGGTCGCCTGGGCCAGATATACCGCCCAGGGTCTGCTGATGGCCGTGGTCCTCGGCCCCCTGCGGGGCCGCCGCCTCTGGCACACCCGCAGCCCTGGCCGCCAGGGGGTGCGGGCCCTTTTCCTTTTGTTGACGACCCTGGCCGTTGTGACTGCGCTCCAGCGCATGCCCCTGGCAGAGACCACGGCCGTGGTCTTCACCGCGCCCCTCTTTGTGGTGCTCCTCTCACGGCGGATCTTGGGCGAGACAGTAGGAGTACGGCGCTGGATCGCCACGGCGCTGGGGTTCGCCGGCGCCCTGGTGGTCACCCGTCCCGGCGGGGGCCTGACGGCGGATGGCGTGCTCCTCGCTGGGTTCGGCGCCCTGAGCCTCGCGCTCTACCAGGTCATGACCCGCCAGCTAAGCCATCAGGAGGATCCCTTCGTGATGCTTTTCTGGAACGCCCTGGTCGGTACCGCGCTGCTGACACCCGTACTGCCCTGGGTTGGCACCCCAGATCCGATAAATCTGGGGACGATGGGCCAGGTCCTGGGCCTGGGATTGTCCGCCGGGCTGGGTCATTTCCTGCTGATCCGTGCCTTTCGCGAAGCGCCGGCATCACTGCTCAGCCCAGTGAGCTATCTGCAGATCCTGGCGGCCGCCGGCGTCGGATGGCTATTCTTCGGCCAGCTGCCGGACGTCACCAGCTTCCTGGGGATGACGGTCATCATCCTTGCCGGCGCTCTTTTGGCCTGGGACGGCCGCAAGCCCGCCTGAGTTCGCGGCTCTGGCGATCCCGTCAGCCCGTCAACGCAACACGAAGCCCAGATTGTTGAGCGCCTCGACCAGGCGATCGCGCCCTGAAAGGGATTCCGGACCGGAAATCCGCTTGGCGGAATGAACCGACCAGGTTCCGCGCACGTTCATCCCCTGGGCGGTGTAAAAAGCCGCCATGGCCTCATCGTAGGAAGCAATGCCCGCCATCGCCTGATCGGCGGAGTAGGTTTCACGGTGAAGCACCACCGGCTGGGCCGGGCGCGGCTTGATAGCCGCCGGCGCGGCTGGGTCTGGATGGCCGACGCACATGCCAAAGACAGCCATAACCTTTGGCGGCAGCCCGAGAAGCCGGGCCACCTCTTCGGGTCGATTGCGCATGGCGCCGATATACACCGTGCCCAGGCCGAGGGATTCCGCTGCCACAGCGGCGTTCTGGGCGGCCAGCGCGGCATCGATGGCCGCCACAAGAAACATCTCGAGGTAATCGAGGGCCGCCGAGGGCCGGGCAACCTGGGTTGCCACACCTTCCAGACGGGCAAGGTCCGCGAGCCAGACGAGTTGCAGGGGAGCCTGGCGGATATGGGCCTGCCCCCCTGCGAGATCGGCCAAAGCCGCCCGCCGCTCTGGGTCGCGTACGGCCACCACGCTCCAGGCATGGAGATTCGAGGAACTGGAGGCGGACTGGGCTGCGGCCACCATCGCCTCGAGCTGGGCTTCGCTGACCGGATCGGGCAAAAACGCCCGCACCGAGCGGTGGCTCACCAAGTGTTCGATCACCGGATTCCAATCGGGGTCAAGAAAGGATCGCCCGACCCCATATCGTTCGGACAACAAGGTTTCGCGTGCGGTCATGGTTGGTGTCGAGTGGTCAATTCCGGGGTCGATTGTACGCCCCATCACGCGCGTCAGCCCCGCTGGGGGCAGATCCGCCAGGTCCCTTCCGACAATGCAAAATCAATGGCACCATCGCGCTCAAAGCCATTTGCATTCATTGACACCGCCGCCTCGTGACCAGGACTCCATCCTGATGCGCAAGCTCCTTGCCCAGAACGTCCTGATCGCCGCCGGCTACAGCGTCGTGGGGTGGCTTGCGCTCATGGTGGCGGTGCCCCCCGGCTATGCCGCACCCATCTTTCCGCCCGCTGGAATCGCAGTAGCGGCCCTACTCACGTTTGGCCGATGGGTACTGCCCTCGATCTTTGTCGGGTCGTTCCTGGTGAACCTCCTTGCCGGCCAGAACGTCGGCACCGAGTCGCTCACGACAGCGATCTTTCCGGCCCTCATGGCCTCGATTGGTCCGCCCATCCAGGCGCTTCTGGCCATGAAGTGCCTGCGATTTCTGGGCAACCCACCCGGACATTGCTTCGAAAGCTCCCGCAATGTCCTGATCTTCTATTGTCTGGTAGCGCCGATCACCAGCTTGCTCGCCCCCAGCCTGGCCGTCCCGCAACTGGTCCATGCGGGGGTGATATCCGCCAATGACGCCCTTTTTTCGTGGTGGAACTGGTGGATTGGCGACACACTGGGCGTCATTACCGCCACACCCCTTGCGCTGGCGCTTTTCGGCAAACCTAGAAGCATCTGGGCACCCAGACTGATCAACGTAGCCCTACCCCTTATTGCTGCCCTCGTTCTCGTGGGCGGCGTATTCATGCAAGTGCGACAGTGGGAAGGACGGCGCTTGGACATCCAGTTCGCCCGGGACGCCGAAGGCATTTTCGGCCTGGTACAGCGGCGTCTGGAGGTTCAGGAAGAGATCCTCCTGGCGCTCGAGCGCTTCGTCCGCGCGAGCACGGAGGTCACCGCGGCCGAGTGGCACGAGTTCGCCGGCCTTTGGTTGGATCGCTATCCCGGAATTTTGAATCTTGCCTGGGCACCCCGGATTGGCGCTGCCGAGCGACGTGCCTTCGAACTCGAATTGAGGCGAGACAAGGATCACCGCCACGGAATCATGGATCGGACCCCCGAAGGCGCACTCTATTCCGCCCGACCGGCCCCGGAGTACCTGCCCTATCACCTGATCGAGCCAATTCGGGGCAACGAATTGGTCGTCGGACTCAATCCGCTGTCGCTGCCGGCGGCGCGTTCGGCTATCGAACGATCTCGGGACGAAGCCGCACCCATCGCCACACCCAGCCTAGCCTTGGTTCAGGATGGTGGCACGGGCAACGGTGTGGTGATCTATCAAGCCGTCTTCCACCACGATGCGGACGCCTCTAAGCGGCCATTGCGGGGCGTCGTCTCCAGCGCGCTTCGCCTTACTGATGCCCTCACCAGCGCCCTGGCCGATGCGCCGGTAACCACCCTGGATGTCTGCCTGGTGGACCGCACGGACTCAGCCAACCCTTCCCCCCTCGCAGGCCCGCTCACCTGCGTCGATGACTCACGGATCAAACCGCTGCCAAGCCTGAGCCGTGAAACCCGATTCGCCGGCCGGGTCTGGCAGATTCGAGTGCAGGCCACTGAATCCTACCGGACCGCCAATCTCAGCTGGGCGGTGTGGGTTACCCTTGCGGTGGGCCTGTCCTGTGCCGGGATGCTTGGAGCATTCCTTCTCATCAATTCCAGCCGCTCCCGTCGAACCCAAGAACTGGTCGCTGAGCGCACCGCAGAGCTGGCTTCTGCAACCCAGCGTCTGCGCCACCAGAGGGCGGCGCTGGCCGAGGCCCAGCGCATGGCGCGCATGGGCAGCTGGATCCTGGCCGACAATCAGATGGTCGAGTGTTCCGCGGAACTGGTGCGGATGATGGGACTGCCCGCAGGGCAACCCTTGCCCCTCGCCCGCTTTCTCCTTCCGCTCCCGCCAGATGACCGGGATCGCCTGGACTCCCTGGTCATTGAGGCCCAGCACCAGCCACTGACCGAGGCCATTGATTGCACGCTCCCCACGGCCGACGGAACACCAGAAGTCCTCCATTTCCAGATCGAGAGTGGCTATGTGGACCAGGCATTGCGCGTCCGGGGAACGGTGCAGAATGTGACAGCGGCGCGCCAGGCAGAGGCCCATATTCACTTCCTCGCGCGCTATGACGCTCTCACCGGATTGCCCAACCGCACCCACTGGCAAGAACACGCTCGCACCGTGGTGGCGGACGCCCAGCGCCACGGCGACCCGGTGGCGGTGCTCTTCCTCGACCTTGATAACTTCAAGACGGTCAATGATTCGCTGGGCCATCCAGTCGGCGACCGCCTCCTCACAGCAGTCGTGGCGCGGTTTGCGTCGTGCCTGCGCGCCACCGACCTCCTCGCCCGCCTCGGCGGCGACGAATTCGTGGTGCTGATTTCCCGCTTTCACCAACGCGAAGATGTGGCCCGGGTCGCCGCCAAGCTGATTGATTCGCTACGTCGACCGGTGGCCATCGACATGCATGAACTTTCGGTTGGCGTGAGCATCGGCATCGCCCTTTACCCTGACGACGGCAATGACGTGGATACCCTGCTCAAACATGCCGATGTCGCCATGTATGGCGCAAAGCAGGCCGGGCGCAATGCCTATCATTTCTTCGAGGTCCACATGAACGACGTGGCCCTCGAACGCCTGCAGATCGACCACGCCCTGCGCCGAGCGCTGGAGCGCAAGGAGCTGGTCCTCCACTACCAGCCCAAGCTGGATCTTGTCAAAGGGCGGGCGACCGGCTGCGAAGCCCTTGTCCGCTGGCAGCACCCGGAGCGGGGCATGATTCCCCCCGCCCACTTCATCCCGATTGCCGAGGATACCGGCCTTATTCTGCCGATCGGTGAGTGGGTTCTGACCGAAGCCTGCCGCCAACAGGCCGAGCTTGCCCGGCAGGGCGTCGACCTTTCCATCGCCATCAACATTTCTGCCCTTCAGTTCCGCAGACCGGATTTCGCCGATCGGGTCAAACGGATTCTGGCCCAGACCGGTGCAGACCCCGCAAGGATAGAACTCGAGATCACCGAAAGCGCGCTCATGGAGCCCGACGAAGCGATGCTGGAACGCCTGGCCATCCTGCGGGAACAAGGCATCACGCTGGCCCTGGACGACTTTGGTACCGGCTACTCAAGCCTCGCCTATCTGCGCCGCCTGCCCATCCAGTGCCTGAAGATCGATCGCTCTTTCGTGCAGGATCTGCCGGGAGACCCGGAAGACGAGGCCATTGCCACCGCTACCCTGTCCCTTGCCCGGGACCTGGGACTCAGGGTGGTGGCCGAAGGGGTGGAGACCGCAGCGCAGCGCGAATACCTCGCCGACCGGGGCTGCCATCTGATTCAGGGCTACTTGGTCGCCCGACCAATGCCCATCGGCGATCTCATTCATTGGTTGGCGGCGTTTGACGCGAAACCTGAGCCCGACTCAAGCCGGGTCGGGTGATTCGGGTGGCAAGGGATTGACCGCCTCAGCGAGCATGGCGGCCCGGCTGTCGGGCGTCTCCAGACTGAGACGACCGAGGGCGCCGCCGCGGAAATCCGTGAGCAGGATGATGGCCGCCTTTTCCAGATCCGGGTGGGTGCCGTAGCGGGACCGTCGCAGGCAACCTCGCCGCCGCGCAATCGCCTCCACGACCCCAGGGCCATCCAGGTCATTTTTAGCGAAGCCATACCGCGCGGCCAGGACGCCGGGGTAGCGGGCCATGAGGGTGTCGGCGAGAAATGCCGCCACCTCTTCCTCGGCCACAGCATTGACCCCCACCGCGTGGCTCGCCGCCAACATATACCCATCGCTGTCGTGCTCAATCTTGGGCCAGAGCAGGCCGGGCGTATCGGTGAGGGACATGTCGGCGCCGAGATCGAGACGCTGCTGATTCTTGGTGACCGCCGGTTCGTCGCCCACCGCCGCCACCCGACGCCGGGCCAGGGCGTTCATCAAGGTCGATTTCCCGACGTTGGGAATGCCCATGATCATCATGCGCAGGGGTTTGGTGCCGTCATTCCGATGGGGTGCCAGCTTGCGGCACAGGCCCGGTACCCGCGCGACATCGCTGGGCCGTTTGCAGGAGATTGCCACCGCCATCACGTCGGCTTGGCCATTGAACCAATCGAGCCAGGCTCGGGTCGCCTCAGGATCGGCCAAATCCGCCTTATTGAGGATTTTCAGGCAGGGACGCTGACGAAAGGCGCGCAGTTCCGCGACCATCGGATTGGCGCTGGCCTCCGGCAGGCGCGCATCCACCACCTCGATCACCAGGTCGGTGTGAGCCATGGTCTCGGCGGCCTTCTTGCGGGCCGCGGCCATATGACCGGGAAACCACTGAATCGTCATCGAACGACGGCCACCTGGTCAGCGGCCGGCGCGGGCAGCCTTGACGAGGTCCGCCGCATCCGTGTTGCCATTGGCAGCCGCCCACGCATCAGCGGTGAAGCCCTGGTCGTTGCGGACCGTGGGATCCGCCCCAGCCTTGAGGAGCAACCGTACCGCGTCCAGGTGTCCGTTGCGAGCGGCCAACATCAGCGGTGTGGCTTGGTTCGGTGCCCGGGCGTCCACCTCCGCGCCCCGGGCCAGCAGGAGGGACACCAGGTCGGCTTGGCCTTCAAAGGCCGCGTACATCAGGGGCGTCCAACCCCCGTGGTTGAACGGCGCACCCGCATCGAGTAGCCGCGACACCACTGGCTTGTTGCCCTTGAGGACGGCCATCATCAGCGCCGAATCCCCGGCGGCATTGCGGGCCGCGACCTTGGCCCGATAGCCCAGCAGCAAGTCAACGGTGGAAAGATGACCATCCCGGGCCGCGAGGATGAGGAGGGTATTCCCACTGGCATCGACGGTCTCCGGATCCAGTCCGCGCTTGAGCAGGGCTGCGAGGTCGCCATCGTGGCCAAGTGCTGCAGCCGACAGGGCATCGTCATACGTATCGGCCCAGGCGGGGCCCGCCAAAGCCAGCAGAAGGAGGGCGCGCGCGGCGTGCCTAGCGGCAAGAGTCTTGATCAGCATGGGAAAAGAGGCGAAAAAAATTGGCGGTGGTGGCCTCGGCCACCGCCTCGACGGGGAGGCCGCGCAGTCGGGCGATCTCCTCGGCGACGTGGATCACGTAGGCCGGTTCATTGGTCTTTCCCCGGTGGGGAACCGGCGCCAGATACGGCGCATCGGTCTCAACCAGAAGGCGATCGAGCGGGACGAAGCGCGCCACGTCCTTAACCTGGCCCGCATTGCGGAAGGTGACGATTCCGGACAGGGAAATATAAAAACCCTGATCCAGGGCGGCGGCAGCGACCTCGATCGATTCGGTGAAGCAATGCATAACTCCCCCCGCAACCCCCGCGCCCTCCTCCGCCATGATGCGCAGGGTGTCGGCCGCAGCATCGCGAGTGTGTACGATCA
Source organism: Zoogloeaceae bacterium (assembly GCA_016791025.1). Classification (GTDB taxonomy): domain Bacteria; phylum Pseudomonadota; class Gammaproteobacteria; order Burkholderiales; family Rhodocyclaceae; genus JAEUNX01. The sequence goes on from JAEUNX010000102.1 coordinate 26,812, forward strand.
GGGGTTTGCCGCAGGCCCTGGCAGCACGAATATGGACCCGAAATCGCTCCCGCTGCCACTCCGGCTGGTCTTTGTGCCAGTGGTAATCCAGGCCAGTCTCGCCGATCGCGACCACTTTGGGGTGGTCCGCCAATTGGCATAGCAGACCCAGATCCGGCTCAACACCTTCGGAATGTTCCGGATGGACCCCGACCGAGGCCCACAGCCTGGGGGAAGAATCAGCAAGGTCCCGCACGGCCGGGAATCTTTCGATATCGACCCCGACGCACAACGCGCCCGCCACGCCAGCCTGGGACATATGGGCGAGCACGGCGTCCTGGCGAGAGTGGAGATCGGGGAAATCCAGGTGGCAGTGTGAATCAATGAGCATCTGGCAGAGACAGTGGCGGGGATTGGTCTAGAGAGTGTGGGTCGGCCGGTTCGAGCCCAGATGGCCAGCAAGGATCTGTTCAATGCGATGGCGCAGGCCTTTGCCCGCTTCGTCATCGGAAAAATGGACACCGACACCCTGCGTCTTGTTCCCCTGGGCGCCCTGGGGGGTCACCCAAGCCACCGTGCCGGCCACTGGGTGCTTGGTCGGGTCCTCGAGAAGTTGCAGCAGCATGAATACCTCATCGCCAATCTTGTAGGCCCTCGGCGTTGGCACGAAGATCCCGCCATTCTTGAGAAAGGGCATGTAGGCGGCATAGAGCGCTGACTTCGACGAGATATTGAGGGACAGCACGCTGGGACGGGCCACCGGTCCGGCACGATCGCTCATGGGCCACCTCCTCCGACGGCGCGACAATAGCGGATCAACATATCTTCCATCATCAACCGGGAATTGAGCGGATGCTGGGAGACTCGCCGCAAGGCGATGAAGTCATTGTAGCAGGCGAGGGCATCGGCCACGGTCATCGTGCCGGCGATAGCCGCCAGAGCCCGCCCCTGGTCGGGAAAATAGCGAGGGATGCCACCGAGCCGGAGTGCTGCCAGGTCCGTCACCCAGCGCTGCACCCAGCCCACCAGCATCGCCAGGTCGAGCCCCGCTGCCTGGGCCTCCTTGCCCCGCAGCCAGGCCTCCCACTGCCCGGCCAACCGCACGGGGTCCACGCCCGGCCGCGCGGTCAGATCCGCCACGAGCCGCGACCGCAGGCCTTGTCCCCCCCGGCCGGACAAGTCGGCGGCCGCCAATGGCGCCCCGCCAACGAGATCGACCAGCTCCTGGGGCGTTCCCGGATGGCTATCCCGCAACCAGCCCGCCACCGCCTCGGCCGAGGGCATGGGAAAGTCCCACCGCTGGCATCGGCTCCGCAGGGTCGGCAGCAGGCGCATGGGCCGCGCGCTCACCAGCAGGAAGACCACCCCGGCCGGCGGCTCCTCCAGAAGCTTGAGGAGAGCATTGGCGGTAAACGGGTTCATCGCTTCGGCCGGGTCCACGATCACCACCCGCCGTCCACCCCGATGGGCGGTCACGGTCAGGATCGGAGTCAGCGCCCGCACCTGCTCGATGCGGATTTGGGCCGACTTGGCCTTGCCCCCGTCCTTGCCTTCGGGGTCTTCACCGGTGTCGCCATCCAGGTCCGGCACCAGTCGCAGGAGATCTGGGTGACTGTCCGCCTGCACCCATTGGCAAGCCTCACATTTGCCACAGGCAAAGTCCCTCACCCCTGGTGCCTCACACAATAGGCGCGCGGCCGCGGCTTCGGCGAACTGACGCTTTCCCTGGCCTGCCGGCCCAGCCAGAAGCAAAGCATGGTGCAGGGTCGGCAGCCCATCGACCAAGCGCCGCCAGGTGGCTTGCTGCCAAGGCAAAATCATCGAAACCATGTCGCCGCGTCGGCCTCAATGGCGGATGCGATCGTCTCCCGGCTCCGGTCGGCCGCGATGACGCAAAAGCGCCCGGGGTCGGCATCAGCCCGGCCCAGATAGGCCGCCCGCACCCGTTCGAAGAACTCGGCCTGCTCCCGCTCGAAACGATCTGGCCGATCGGTGGCCCGGGCAACCCGGGAAGCCGCCACCTTGGCGGGCAGGTCGAACAGGAATGTCCGGTCAGGCTGGAATCCGGGGTGGACCCAGGCCTCCAGCGTACGGAATTTTTCCTCCGCCAAGCCCCGGCCACCCACTTGGTAGGCATAGGTGGCATCGGAAAATCGATCGCACACCACCCACTTTCCCGCCGCCAAGGCGGGCAGAATACGCTGGGCAAGATGCTCCCGCCGGGCGGCGAACATCAACAAGGCCTCAGTTTCGAGATCCATGGCTTCGTGCAACACCAGCTCCCGCAGCCGCTCGCCCAGGGGCGTGCCTCCCGGCTCCCGAGTCTGCACCACCTCGCAGCCCCTTCCGGCCAGGTAGCGGACGAGTCCCTCGATCTGACTGCTCTTGCCCGCGCCATCGATGCCTTCGAAGGTGATGAACTTCGCCCCGCCGGCCCTCATCCTCGTCCTCGCTTCTGATAACGGGCCACAGCCCGGTTATGGTCCTCCAGGGAGCGGGTAAATTCGCTGCTTCCGTCCCCGCGGGCGACGAAATAATAGAAATCGCTGGCCGGGGGTTGCAGCACCGCCCGCAAAGCCTCCGCCCCGGGCATGGCAATGGGCGTCGGGGGCAATCCCTGGCGCTGGTAGGTGTTGTAGGGCCCATCGGTCGCCAGGTGGCGTCGGGTCAGGTTGCCGTCGAAGCTGCCGCCCAGGCCGTAAATCACGGTGGGATCGGTCTGCAGCCGCATCCCGACCCGCAACCGATTGAGAAACACCGAGGCCACAAGGGGTCGATCTGCCGCCAGGCCGGTTTCCTTTTCCACGATCGACGCGAGAATCAGCGCCTCGTAGGCGCCCGCCAGGGGTAGGTCAGGCGCCCGGGCCGCCCAGGCCCCCGCAAGGCGATCCTTCATAGCCTGGTAGGCCCGCTCCAGCACCCGCAGATCGCTGCTTTGCTTGTCGAAGAGATAGGTATCCGGAAAGAACAGCCCCTCCGGGGAGGACTCCACAGCGCCAAGGCGGGCCATCAACTGCGCTTCGTCAAGTCCAGCGCTGTCATGGCGGAGATCAGGGTGCGCATCAAGGGCGGCTCGAAACTGACGAAAGGTCCAGCCTTCCACCAGCGTCAGCTCCCCCTGGCTGACATCGCCCCGGGTGATCTTGAGCAGCAGTTGCCACGGCGTGAGTCCAGCCGCCACCTCGTAGCTACCCGCCTTGACGGTCCGGTCGATGCGCGCGATGCGGGCAAGCCATTCGAGGATCACGGGATGGACCTCGACCCCCGCCGCTTCGATCCGCCGGGCGGCCTGCTTCATCGGGGTGCCCAGCGGGAGGTTGAAATCCACCACCGGCCGGGCCAGCGTCAGCGGATGCTGGGCGTACCAAGCGAGGCACCCCGCCAGGACCGCCAGGGACACCAGGACCAATGCGCAAACGGTCAGAAATCGCTTCATCTTCCACAGGTCATGATGGCGCCAGTCCCGGGGGCTGCACCACCGCGGAGCCACGTCGGGGGCGCTTATAATACTGCATCGTCCCCTGCCCCCAAGTCTCACCATTGCATCCGGAGTAAACCAGCATGCCAGCATCTTGGTCCGACTTTCTCGTCAGCCGCGGCGCACAGCGCGACGGCATCGAGATCCATTTTGGTAACCCCCGCGTGGAGATCGCCCGCGCCGGCCAGGGGCCGGCCATCGTTCCGCTGACCCACCTCGCGCCCTTGAGAGCCCAGGGCGAAGAAGCCGCCCCGTTCCTCCACAACCTATTCTCTAATGACGTCAAGACCCAGGGGGTCGAACGGGCCCGCTGGAACAGCTTCAGCAGCCCCAAGGGCCGAATGCTGGCAAGCTTTCTCGTCTGGCGCGAAGGCGCGGATTTCATCCTGGCGCCGGCGGCAGATCTTCAGCCTGCTTTCCTTAAGAAGCTCTCGATGTACGTGCTGCGGGCGAAGGTCAAAATCACAAACGCCGCCGAAGAGAGTGTCCTCCTGGGCATCACGGGCGCCGGCGCGGACAAGGTCCTCGCCGCCGTGGGCATCGCCCATCCGCCCACTGCCCTGGCCATCGCGGAATCCGGCGGTATTCATTGGGTGGGGATTGCCGAGAAGTCCTGGCTGCTTTCCGTTCCCACGGCAAGCGCCCCGGCCCTCTTCGATCGGCTGGTGGACGCCGGTGCCACCCCAGCCGGAACCGGCGTCTGGCAGGCGGCGATGGTGGCGGCCGGGCTCCCCTTGATCACCCTGCCGACCCAAGAGGAATTCGTTGCCCAGATGCTCAACTATGAGCTGATCGGTGGCGTCAGCTTCACAAAAGGCTGCTACCCCGGCCAGGAGATCGTTGCGCGCACCCAGTACCTGGGAAAACTCAAGAAACGGATGTACCGCCTTCACCTGGGCGACGGCTTCGCATCGCCTCCCGCCCCGGGCCAGGACCTCTACGCGCCGGATTTTCCCGGGCAATCAGTAGGCAAGCTGGTCAATGTGGTTCCGGGGCCTGCCGGAGGCTATGAAGCCCTGGCCGTCCTCCAAACCAGCAGCGCGGAGGGCGGAGACATCCGCCTGGGCACACCGGAGGGGCCCCAGGCCGCCCTCCTGCCCCTTCCCTATGCCCTCACCTGACAGCGGGCCGTGAATCTCTACGTCTATTACGCCGTCCAGCCCGGCCAAGAAGTCCCGTGCCGTGCGGCGATCCAGGCGATTCAGGACCGACTTGGCCAACCGGCGTCCCTATTGCGACGCCAGGAAGACTCCGCCACCTGGATGGAGGTCTATGAAAACGTGGGGCCGGAATTCGCCGCACGATTGGAAGCCGAGGCGCAGCGCGCGGGCTTCGAAGCCTACCTCGCACCCCAATCACGCCGCCACGTGGAGTGCTTTGTCCCATGTGTCTGATCCTGGTGGCCTGGCAAGCGCACCCGGAGTTCCCGCTCGTGGTGGCGGCCAACCGCGACGAATTTTTCGCCCGACCTGCCCGTGCCGCGAGCTGGTGGCCCGAGCAACCGGACCTTCTGGCCGGGCAGGACCTGGAGGGCGGGGGTACCTGGCTTGGGATGACCCGAGACGGCGGATTTGCCGCCCTGACCAACTATCGCGACCCCACCCGTCAACGATCCGGCACCCCCAGTCGGGGGAGTCTGGTGCCAGACGCCCTCGCCGCCCCAGACGTGAGCGACCACCTGGCCCGGCTTGCCGCCAAGGCGCCGGCCTACAACGATTTCAACCTCATCTTCAGTCGAGATGACACCCTGGCGGTGTTCGAGAGCATGTCCGGACAAGGAAGGCTGCTCAGCCCCGGCGTCTATGGCCTGTCCAACCACTTGCTGGACACCCCCTGGCCCAAGGTCGCCCGGGCCAAGTCGCGCCTGCATGCCGCGCTGGACCGCCTACCTGAAACGGATTCGCTGCTGGCCCTGCTGCGGGACGACCTTCCGGCGGATGACGAAACCTTGCCCCGCACCGGAGTCAGCCTGGAATGGGAGCGCCTGCTGTCGAGCGCCTTCATCCGCGCCCCCGGGTATGGAACCCGCTGCTCGTCCGTCGTGGTCCGGGACCGGCTGGGCCGGACCACTTTTAATGAATGGACCTGGAACCCGGGCGGAGAACGGGAAGGCCTGATTCAACACGAGTTTCAGGTGGCGAAGAGCTCCGGGGGCTGACTCAAGTCCCTGCGCCCTGCGCCGTTCACCCTGGCCACTCCCGCGCGAGGTTTCGCCCATGGCCTCTCCTGCCCCGACCGTTCGCCGCCGCTTCGCCGCCGCCGTACTGGCCCTGGGCCTCGCCTGGTCGGGAACCGCTGCCGCCATCGACCCCGTCACCCTCATCCTGCTGCGCATGCTGCGCGACAAGGTGGTGCTTCGCCTGGCAGACGCGGCCATGGAGCGCGCGCTGCGGCCTGCCGAAGCAACCACCACCCTCCAGAGCCCGCCGGCCCTACCCGGAATTCCCCCGGCGACCATGCCGGAACGGGAGCGTCTGCGATTTCTGGTCGATCGGAACTTCACCTATCTGTCAGCCGGCGAGCGCGACCGCGTTTACGACGCCCTGATCGTGGCCGTCGATGATCCGGCCAATGTATCCCAGCGCGAAGAGATCATTGCAGCCTTCACCCAGACCGCGATCGCTGTGGGCGAAGCGCAGCGGCTCCTGGACCGCCTCAGCACCCGCGAAAAACGCGAAATCGCCCAGGCCGCTGCCAGCGCCTACCAAGCCCTGTCAGCCGAAGACCAGCGAGAGATGCTTAGAGTATTGCGCACGCGAGAGGCCCCGATTCCTCAGGACCTCAATGGCATGATGCTCCAAGCCATGGCCGGCGACTGACCCCGGCCGTCAGGCCAGGAGGCTGCGCGCCATGCGCTGATGGGCGATACCGGCTTCCTCGAATACTTCGCCTTCAGGGGCGAAGCCTTCGCGGCGGTAGAATTCCACCGCACGACATTGGGCATGCAGGACCAGCCGCGGAAACCCACGCCGGCGAGCCTCGCTGATCAAGGCTTCGAGGACCCTCCTGCCGATTCCCTGCCCCCGGTTGCCCCGCCGCACCGCCATTCGCCCCAGGTGACCATCCGGCAGCAACCGCGCGGTGGCCATCACCTCGCCCCGTGGATCCCGCAGGGCCACGTGGAGTGACAGCGGGTCGTCCGCGTCCTCCTCCATCTCCGTCGGGACCCCCTGCTCGGCGACGAACACCGCCAGCCGCAGGGGCAACACGAGGGGGCGGGCCGCCCGCCACGGCAGCAGCGTCAGGACAGGCGGCGCGCCTTCGAATATCTCCACTGAAATCCCTGGCCGCACGAGGTCCGCCAGTTCGATCACGTCCCGATTGCGCATGCGCACACAGCCGATGGAGCGCGGCTCGCCCATGGGCTGATCATCGCCCGTGCCATGGATGTAGATGTAGCGGCGCATGGAATCCACATTCCCCAGCCGGTTGCGGCCCGGCTCTGCGCCGGACAGCCACAGGATGCGGGAGAGAATCCAATCCTTGCCTGGCTGCGCGGCCGCCCGTTCCGGCGTCCAGATTTCACCGGTGGGGCGACGTCCCTTGAAGGCCGTGCCGATCGGCCTGCCGCGCCCGATGATGGCCCGCACCGTGTGCAAGCCCCGGGGGGTGCACCCGGAACCGGATTGCTCGCCGGGGCCATTGCGGGCGGTGGACACGGCGTACTGTCGGATCAGCGCTCCGTCGTCACCAAAAAGTGCCAGGGTCTGGTGATCGAGCCGGATCTGGATCCGCATCAGGCCACATCCCGTCGGCTGCGCCGGGCCGCGAAAAAGCTCGACAACAAACCGCCACAGGCCTCGCCGAGGACCCCCCCTTCGACCACCGCGTGGTGGTTCAAACGCCCCTCGGCAAACAGATCGATCACGCTCCCTGCCACCCCGGTTTTGGGGTCTCTGGCACCAAAAACCACCCGCGTCACCCGGGCGTGCATGATCGCTCCGGCGCACATCGCACAGGGCTCCAGGGTCACGTAAAGGGTGCTGCCCGGCAGGCGGTAATTGCCAAGGGTGGCGGCCGCCGCCCGCAGGGCCACGACCTCGGCATGGGCGGTCGGGTCGGCGCGCAGGATGGGCTGATTGAATCCGCGACCGACGATCGTGCCGTCCAGCACCACCAGGGCCCCGACCGGCACCTCGCCAGCCGCCCCCGCCTCCCGAGCCTGGTCCAGCGCCAGGGTCATGAAGTCGGCGTCGGTCATGAGGGCTCCGGCCGCAGCCGCTCGATAAGACCCCGGGTAGAGGCATCGTGGTCTCCGGGGGGTCCCCCGCCAAGCTCCGCCGCCAGTCCCGTAGCGATCTCCTTGCCCAACTCGACGCCCCATTGATCAAAGGCGTTCACCCCCCAGATCACGCTCTGGACGAAGACCTTATGCTCGTAAAGGGCAATCAGGGCGCCAATCGATCGCGGCGAGAGATCCTCCAGGACCAGGGTATTGCTGGGGCGGTTACCCGGAAATACCCGGTGGGGAACCAAGGCTTCCCGCGCAACACCCTCCACCCCGCAAGCGCCCAGCTCGGCCCGCACTTCCTCCGCCGACTTCCCCACCATCAGGGCCTTGCTCTGGGCCAGGCAATTGGCGAGGAGCAGGCGGTGATGGTCCGCCAGTCCGCTGGGAGAATGCCGGGCCACGATGAAGTCCACCGGTATCAGGTCGGTACCCTGGTGGAGCAGTTGAAAAAAGGCATGCTGACCATTGGTGCCTGGCTCGCCCCAGATCACCGGGCAGCTGCCGACCGATACGGCCCCTCCATCACGAGCCACCGACTTGCCCGTGCTTTCCATTTCCAGCTGCTGAAGGTAGGCAGGCAGTCGCGCCAGGGCCTGGGCGTAGGGCGCAACGCAAAGGCTCGCGGCGCCGAGGAAATTCCGGTTCCAAACCCCCAGCAATCCCAGAATGACCGGAAGGTTGCGCTCCAGGGGAGCATCGACAAAGTGGCGATCCAGAGCATAGGCCCCGTCCAGCAGGGCTTCGAAACCCGCCTGCCCGATGGAGAGGGCGATCGGTAAGCCCACCGCCGACCACAGGGAATAGCGCCCACCGACCCAATCCCAAAACTCGAACATGTTGGCCGGGTCGATCCCGAAGGCCGCCACCCGCTCGGCATGGGTGGACACCGCGACGAAGTGCCGAGCGATGGCGCTTTCATTGCCGAACCGGCCGAGAAACCATGCCCGCGCGCTCGCCGCATTGGTCATGGTCTCGATGGTGGTGAAGGTCTTGGAGGCGATCACGAACAAGGTCGTTTCCGGGCGGACCCGCTGAAGGACACCGGCCAAGTGGTCGCCATCGACATTGGACACGAAGTGCATGGTAAGGCGCGGATGCCCCGCCGCTGCCAGCGCTTGGCAGACCATCGCCGGACCGAGGTCCGAGCCACCGATGCCAATATTCACCACGTCGGTGATAGCTTCGCCGGAATGGCCTAGCCAGGCGCCCTCGCGCACCGCCTCGGCAAAACGCCCCATCCTCGCCAACACGCCCCGCACCCGCGGCATCACGTCATCGCCATCCACGGCCATGGGTCGATCACTGCGATTACGGAGCGCGACGTGGAACACCGCCCGACCTTCAGTATTGTTGATGCGATGGCCGGAAAACATCGCATCCCGAGCCGCCGCCACGCCGCGGTCGCGGGCCAGATCCATCAGGAGACCGACGCCGCGACCATCGATGCGATTCTTCGAATAGTCCAGGAACAACCCGGCCGCCTCACATGACATTTGCTCGAAGCGACCCGGGTCCCGGGCGAAGGCATCGCGCAGATGCACGCCTTCCTGTTCCCGGGCATGGGCGGCCAGGGCCCGCCAGGCGGGCGACGTCGTCAGAGAGCCCATGTCGTCGCTCCGGCCGGACCGGGGGCCACCAAGGGGCCGTCCCACCAGCGGTGGAAACCATCGTTCAGAAAATCCAGGGGCGCCTCCGCGTCGGCATGCCGAGGGGCGCAAGCATAGCGCCTGCCGCCCCGGACCGGGAGGGTCGGCAGGTCTTCAGAGGCGCAGGCTGCCCTCACGTCTTGGCCTGGCAGGGGATCACCTTGAACTCGACCCGCCGGTCGAGGGCGTCGGTGAGATCGTCACGGCCATTGCCGATCAACGTTTCCCGCGATCCCATGCCATGGGCGATCACCCGCTTCGAGAGACTTGGCGAAAGCTGAACCAGGCGGGACTTGACGTAGTCGGCCCGCAGCTGAGATAGCCGCTCATTCACCGGTTCCGGACCGCTGGGACTGGAATGCCCAGCCACCTCCAGGCAGGCATCCCGGCGGGCAGAACGGGTCGAGATCTGGGACACCCACAGCGGGTAGGCCTCACTCAGGCTGCGTTGGCTCACGAAGGCCGCGGTCCCCGGCCGGAACAGAAATTTTACCCCCAGGCGCTGGTGCTCGAGACCGAAGTCCACCAGCTGGCCAAAGGCGCCGGCCGCGGTCTCCCGGTGGCCGAGCTTCCAGTTGGTAAGGTACAGCCCCGAGAACACGCGGAACTGGTTGCCATATGGCACCCGCAGGGCGTTCTCATAAAGCGCCAGGGCATCGGCGTAGCGCCCGGCCTCGTAGGCCTCCGTGGCTTCGCTGATGAGCGAGGCGGCCTGGATACGATCCACATAGAGCGGGTTGATCGGGTCGCCGGGCTTGGTGCCCTGACAGGTCCGGATGTAGCCCAGGGTCGAAGGGTCCTCGGTCCACGTCGGGCTGTCCTGGAAGAAGGGCGTCGGGGTGATGTCGACGCCCGCTGGCTTGGCAAAGGCCAGACCCTTGCTCACCAACTTGCCCGACTTGAGGTCCGCCAGGGCAAGGCAGATGCGGAAAGCCTCCCGCATTCCGGCAGTCTTGCGCTCCTGATTCACCCCGGTGAAAGTGCCCACCAGTACCAACGGGGATTTCGCCACATTCGCGGCACTGAAGGGCAAGACCTCATATTGCGGGTACTTCTCCTTGATGAGGGCAATGATGCGCGCGCCCATGGCCTGGGTGGCCTGGGACTGGGCCCCTGTCATGCCGTCGATGAGGGGGTCGATGACGACTGGGTAGCGGCCCGCAGAACCACCCTCTCCTGCCGGTAGCTGGGCCTTGCCCAACAGGTTGTTGGCGGCGCTCAGCACCGCCTCGTCGTAGGCCAGGATCGGTGGTGGCGCCGGGGCTGCCGCTGGAGCGGGCGGCGGGGCGACCACCTCCGCCGGGGCGGTGGCGATCTTGGAAGGGGTGGCGCAGGCGGTCACCAAAACAATGCAAAGTGCGCCAACACCTTGGCGCAGCAAACGCTGGGCCAGGCGAGCGAGGTTCATCTCATTCACTTTTGACACTCCTTTCGAAGCACGGCAAGTAACTCGGGCGACAAGCTTTCGCCCAATTGGACCCGCTGCATCAGGGCTTCGCAACGGGCGGGGGAAACACTTCGCGACTCCGGGGCCGCCGCTTCCCTGCGCGGCGCCGGCCGGGGCACCTGGGCAGGCCCCATCGGTTTCACCACTGGCGCCGCAGGGGCCTTCGGCGCCGGCGGCTTGCTGACCGGGGCCTCGGCCTCCAGCGGTGCTGGGGGCGCAGGGGTCGGTGGCAGCGTCGCCGACCCGCGCTCACCCACCGCAGTGTCGGGAGGAAGTGGAGTCGGGGCGGCCAGTGGGCGTGCCGGCAATTCCGCCGCGGGGAGGTGAACTGGGGGCGATTGAAGTGGGGGGGACGCCGGCGCCATGCCACTCCGCCCCCCCCACCAGAGCAAGCCCGCCGCCAAAACGACCGCCACCGCCAGAATGGCCACCCACCACGGCCTGGTGAAGCGGGACACGGCGGGCGCCTGGGTCGGCACCGGAGGTGACGGGGTGTCTGACGCAATGGAGTGGGGCATCCGCGGTGCCATGCCCCGTACCGGGGGGTCTGCCACCGAAGCCTGGAGCGTCGCCGCCGTGATGCCCACACCCCCTTGCCCCCTCTTATCCTGGGACGGCGTCAGAACGATGGTGGCCTCCTCGGCCTCGCCTGGCCCGAACGCCGGAAGCGTCGCGGTGATGCCGGAACCCGGCACCGCAGCCATCGTTTGGAGCGTGGCCAAAGCCCGGGAGAATTCCGCCGCCGAAGCGAACCGGTTTTCGGGATCCTTGGCCAGGGCCCGGATGATGATCGCATCGAAGCCCGTACCCAGCTCGGGCCGACGGACCGACGGGGGTGGCGGATCGTCATGGATGATCTGCTTTTGCACCGCCCAGACACCAGATCCCCCAAAGGGTCGGGCGCCGGTGAGACATTCATACAGCACGATCCCCGCCGCGAAGATATCGGTTCGGGACCCGACGGGCAGCCCCTGGATCTGCTCCGGCGACATATGGCTGGGGGTACCGACCATGGTCCCGGCGACCGTGCGGTCGGTACTGCCATCGATCAGGCGGGCGACGCCGAAATCGGTGAGCTTGACCCGACCCTCGTCATCAAGCATGACGTTGGCGGGCTTGACGTCGCGATGGATAACGCCTTGCCGATGGGCGAACTCCAGGGCGTCAAGGAGTTCCCGCACGATGCGCACCGCCTCGGTCGCCGTAAACCGGACGCCTTGGTCGAAGCAAGCCTTCAGCTCCCGCCCCTGAACAAACTCCATCACCAGGTAGCTCAAATCTCCTTCATCGCCAAAATCGAACACGGTGACGATGTGGGGATGATTGAGCCGGGCGACTGCCTGGGCTTCACGAACGAAACGCGCCGACGCGTCGGTGAGGGTCCCGGCGTCGGCAAGGGCGCTGTGGAGGATGGTCTTGATCGCAACCCGGCGATTGAGGGCCGGATCCATCCCCTCATAGACCACCCCCATGGCGCCCTGACCGAGCACCCGGGTGATCTGGTAACGGCCCAGGCGAGCTGGCAGGCGTTGAGAACCCGTCATGCCCACGTGATTTTTTTCCGGTGATTCTCCGCCACCTGGCCTCCCCGGGAACGCGTCCCGCATCTGAGAAAAAAGTATCGGGACTTCCCCCTGGCCGGTCAATCCGTCGTGCCCAAACAATGGCGAGCGCACGCCGGACCTCAGAGCGGACTAAGATGGAATCCGACCACCATTTTCCCCTGGAGATCGCCATGTCCACGCCGCTGCCCATCCTTCAGGGGAAGCGCATCCTCGTCACCCAGGCAGATGCCTTCATGGGACCCGTTCTGAGCGAGGTGCTGGCCGGGCACGGCGCCACCGTCATCGCCAGCACGTCGCCCCTCGATGACCCATCCAGCCCCGCCACCGTCGTCGGGGAAGCGGGCGAAATCGACGTCCTGGTGGCGAATCTGGCGTTGCCGGCGCCCGGAACGGCGGCCCCGGAAGTGACGGAAGACGAGTGGCGGTCCGTCTTCGCCACCCTGGTGGATCCCCTCCCCCGCCTGTGCCGCGCGGTATTGCCCGGGATGATGACGCGAAGGTCCGGAAAGATTCTGCTGATGGGCAGCGCCTCCGCCCTGCGCGGTATGAAGCGCCGCAGCACATACAGTGCCGCCCGTGGGGCTCAACTCGCCTACATCCAGGCGCTGGGCGTCGAGATGGCCCCCCACAACATCCAGGTCAACGCCATCGCGCAGAATTTCGTCGAAAACCCGACCTACTTTCCACCGGAAGTCCAGGCCGACCCCCGCTTCCAGGAACGCCTGAAGTGGGAGGTACCCCTGGGTCGCCTGGTCTCGGCCCGGGAGGACGCCGAATTTGCTGCCTATTTGTGTAGCGACGCGGCGAATTGCTTCGTTGGGCAAGTGTTTCCGGTCTGCGGCGGCTGGGCGCCACGCTGAGGCCAGCTGATCATTAACACGCCGGTCCAGCGACAAATATTCATATTGCTGTCACGGCTGTGAAACCTGGCTCCGCGAGAGTGCCGGGCTGCGTGGATTCCCGCGTCACCCACCCACTCTCTCATCTGGAGTCGTGCATGAAGCTTTCCGCCCTTTTTATCGCCCTCGCCGGGGCCTTCACCCTCAACGTCCAGGCCGGCGACATGGGCCCCAGCACCCACACTGCCCCGTATCTGGTAGCGTCCCCCGGGGTGGAACTGACTTCCATCCTGACCGTGGGGGACAGCGTCAAAAAGAAGCACAAGGGCAACGAAACCTACCGTATGGTAGGCATTCCCGATGGCCTGGGTGCCTACGACAACGGCGACGGCACGATCACGGTGCTGATGAATCACGAATTGCGGGATACCGCCGGCATCGTGCGCTCCCATGGCGCCAAAGGGGCCTTCGTCTCCAAGTGGCAGATTCGCAAGAGCGACTTGAAGGTGCTCAACGGCGAAGACCTGATCCAGAACGTGGTACTGACCAGTGGCACCACCACCATCAACCGGCTGTGCTCCGCGGATCTCGCCGCTCCCTCCGCCTACTTCAACAGCAACACCGGCAAGGGCTTCAGCGAAGGCCGCATTTTCCTGAGCGGCGAGGAAGCCGGCGCCACGGGCCGGGCCTTTGCCCATCTGGCCTCCGGTCGCCAGCACGGGACCAGCTACCAGCTCCCCGCGCTCACCACGGCTTCCTGGGAGAACCTGGTGGCCAGCCCCTTCGAGCAGGACAAGACCATTGTCGCGGGCCTGGACGACGGCAACGCCAACGCCAGCAAGGTCTTCCTCTACGTGGGCACCAAGCAGGAGTCCGGTAACCCGGTGGAAATGGCCGGACTGACCAATGGCACGGCCTACCAGGTGAAGATTGACGGCTACCCCACCGAGGGCAGCATCAATGGCTCCGTTGCCATTCCCAACAGCATCCATGCCAGCTTTAGCCTGGTGACCGACGGCAGCGGCAGCGGCCTCAACCGCGTGGAAGACGGCGCCTGGGATACCCAGAACCCCAACCGGTTCTACTTCGTCACCACCGACAGCTTCAGCGGCAACACCCGCTTGTGGCGCATGACCTTCCTCGACATTGCCCAACCTGAACTCGGCGGCAGCATCGAGATCCTGGTCAATGGCGCCGTGACCGGCCAGAAAATGCTGGACAACATGACCGTCGATGCCGCGGGCAACGTGCTGATGCAGGAAGATCCGGGCAACCAGTCCTATCTGGCCAAGATCTGGTCCTACAACCCGGTGAGCGGCGCCCTCACCCAGCTCGCCGCCTTCGATCCCGCCCAGTTTGTCTCCGGCGCCCCGGCCTTCCTCACCCAGGACGAGGAATCCTCCGGCATCACCGAGGTCTCCCACCTCTTCACCGGCGTCGAAGGCTACGACACCGAGGGCTACCGCTACTTCCTTCTGGACGCCCAGGTGCACAAGAGCATCGCCGCGACTGATCCGGAACTGGTGGAAATGGGTCAGTTGCTGATGGTGAAGATCGCTAAATAGCGCGCCATTCCTCCCCCTGCGGACGGACGGGCCCTGGCCCGTCCGTTTTTCTTTGTGTCCCCGGCCGTGCCGGGCTCGCCCCCCTCCGTATAATTGCGCCTCTCCCGCATTTCCCGCAGTCCTGTTCAGCATGTCTCACCCCGGTTTCCCCCTCCTGCCTCACCTGGACGCCCTCAAGCCCAAGCCTGGCCAACGGCTCGACCTGGAAGGCCTGGCCGGCTCTGCCGACGCCCTGGCCCTGGCCCGCCTCGCCCGCGCAGGCCGGATGCTGGCGGTGATCACCGCCAACCCCCTGGACGCCCAGCGCTTGCAGGAGGAAATCACCTGGTTTGCGCCGGACCTGCGGGTGCACCTTCTGCCGGACTGGGAGACTCTGCCCTACGACAGCTTCTCACCTCACCAGGACCTGATCTCCGAACGCCTGGCCACGCTCTACGCGGTGGGCCGGGGCGAGACCGATGTGCTGCTGGTACCGGCCACCACGGCCCTGTACCGGATGGCCCCCGCCGCCTACCTGGCCGCCTACACCTTCTTTCTCAAGCAAGGGGCGAAGCTCGACGTCGACCAGCTCCGGGGCCAGATGACCACCGCCGGATACGCCCACGTCACCCAGGTGGTGAGTCCAGGTGAATACAGCGTACGGGGCGGGCTGATCGACCTCTTCCCCATGGGCGCCACCCTGCCCTACCGGATCGACCTCTTCGACGACGAAGTGGAGAGCATCAAGACCTTCGACCCGGACACCCAGCGCACGGTCTACCCGGTGAAGGAGATCCGCCTGCTGCCGGCGCGCGAGTTCCCCATCGATGACAAGGGTCGCACTCGTTTCAGGAGCCGCTTTCGCGAAACCTTCGAGGGTGACCCTTCCCGGGTGGCCCTGTACAAGGACGTTTCCAACGGTATTGCACCGGCGGGCATCGAGTACTACCTGCCGCTTTTCTTCGACGAAACAGCCACCCTCTTCGATTACCTGCCCAAGGACGCCAGCGTGGTGCTCCACCAGGACGTGCCCGGCACGATTGCCGAGTTCTGGCGCGACACCAAGAGCCGCCATGAGCTCCTGGCCGGTGACCGCACCCGGCCGGTGCTGCCGCCCGCCGACCTGTTCCTCGACGAAGAGCGCTTTTTCCTTGCCTTCCGGGAGCGGCCCCGCCTAGTACTGCGGTCCGGCGGCGACGGGCCGGCTCATGGCGTGCCGGACATCTCCGTCGAGCGCAAGGCGGCCGATCCGCTCCATCGGCTCAAGACCTGGACGACCAGCTTCTCTGGCCGGGTGCTGATCCTCGCCGAATCCGCCGGGCGGCGGGAAACCATGGCCGAATATCTGGCCGAATATGGCCTGAAGCCGGCGCCGGTGGCGGATCTGGCCACCTTCCTGGCCAGCGATGCACCCCTGGGCATCGCCACCGCGCCGCTCGCCGCCGGCTTTGTGCTGGCTGATCCGTCCCTGGCCCTCGTCACCGAGGCTGAGCTGTACGCCACCACCGCCCGCACCCGCGCCCGCCGCGACACGCGCAAGGCCGCCACCATGGAAGGGTGGCTGCGGGATCTTTCCGAACTGAGGGTCGGCGACCCGGTGGTCCACGTCTCCCACGGCATCGGCCGCTACCTCGGCCTGGTGCACATGGATCTGGGCGAAGGCAGCACCGAGTTCCTGCACCTAGAGTACGCCGGCGCCGACAAACTCTACGTCCCGGTGTCCCAGCTGCACGTGATCACTCGCTACGCTGGCGCTGACCCGGAGGCGGTGGATCTGCACAAGCTGGGTTCCGGACAGTGGGAAAAAGCCAAGCGCAAGGCCGCCCAGGAGGTGCGCGACACCGCCGCCGAGTTGCTGGCCCTCTACGCCCAGCGCGCCACCCGCTCCGGCCACCGCTTCAGCTTTCAGCAGCACGACCTGGAGGCCTTCGCCGACGGCTTCGGCTTCGAGACCACCCCCGACCAGCAGGCCGCCATCGACGCCGTGGTGGAAGACATGAAATCCGGCCGCCCGATGGACCGTCTGGTATGCGGCGACGTGGGCTTTGGCAAGACCGAAGTGGCCCTGCGCGCCGCCTTCATCGCGGTGGCCGATGGCAAGCAGGTGGCGGTGCTATGCCCCACCACCCTGTTGGCCGAGCAGCACTGGCAGACTTTCAACGACCGCTTTGCCGACTGGCCGGTGAAGGTGGCCGAGATCTCCCGCTTCAAATCCGCCAAGGAGCAAGCCGAAGCCCTCCAGCTCCTGGCCGAGGGCAAGGTGGACATCCTCATCGGCACCCACCGCCTGCTGCAGAAGGACGTGACCTTCAAGCGGCTGGGCCTGGTGATCATCGACGAGGAGCACCGCTTTGGCGTGCGCCAGAAGGAGGCCCTAAAGGCCCTGCGCAGCGAAGTGGACATCCTCACTCTGACCGCCACCCCCATCCCCCGCACCCTGGGCCTGGCCATGGAGGGACTACGGGAGTTCTCGGTGATCGCCACTGCGCCGCAAAAGCGGCTGGCCATCAAAACTTTCGTGCAGCGCTTTTCCAAAGGCATCGTGCGGGAAGCGGTGCTGCGGGAGTTCAAGCGCGGCGGGCAGGTGTATTTCCTCCACAACGAGGTGGAGACCATCGAAAACCAACGTCAGGCCCTGGCGGAGCTGCTGCCCGAGGCCCGGATCGTGGTCGGCCACGGCCAGTTGCCGGAGCGGGAGCTGGAGCGGGTGATGCGGGACTTCACCCAGCAGCGCGCCAACCTCCTGCTGTGTTCCACCATCATCGAGACCGGCATCAACATTCCCACCGCCAACACCATCCTCATCAACCGGGCGGACAAGTTCGGCCTCGCCCAACTCCACCAGCTCCGGGGCCGCGTCGGGCGCAGCCACCACCAGGCCTACGCCTACCTCCTCACCGACGCCCACGCCAAACCCTCCGCCAGCGCCCAGAAGCGCCT
>JAEUNX010000110.1 GCA_016791025.1 Zoogloeaceae bacterium
GAGCGGCCCCGAGGTCTCGGTGCGCAAGTAGCGTAGGCGCATGCGAAAGCGCTCCACGGTCAGGTGATCCACCATCAGCACCGTGGCGTGGGGATTGACCAGGATGTTCTCCCGCGTCTTGTTGAAGAACTGGAAGGACAGCGCCACGTGGTCCGGATCCACGTAGATGAGCTGGGACACGTAGGTGATGTTGGGCATGCCGTCGGCACCGCAGGTCGTCAGCCCAGCGGGGATGACGCCCTCCAGGCAGTTGCGCACGTCGTCGACGGTGAAGAGGCGGCTCATGACGGGTTCGCCGGGGACGTCAGGCGCTGACCGGCCCCTGGTCCGGGGGTCTGACCATAGGCTTCGCACGGGGTGAAGGCCACCGCGATGAGATCCCCGGGGGCGCAGCTCACCAGGGCGCGGGCCATAGCTTCCGGCACGTCGTAGGCCGCCAGGTGGCCCGCCATCGCCACCGCGTAGGGGCCCAGGGTAGCCTCGTCCGCCGGCGTGGCCGCCTCGATAGCCGCGTCCCGCCCCTTCAACTGGACGGTGCGGTGGCTGACGGGATGGCTGAACACCACGGCGATCTTGCCGTTGGCTCGCAGCATGGCCAGCACGGGCTCGGCCTGGGAGCGGCCCAGCAGGATCGTCACCCGGCAGCGGTCGGGGGACACCCGAGCACCCAGGGCCCGCACGGCGCTGGTGAAGCCGTTGTCATCGCAGGCCCCCACCTGCACCGAAATGCGGCTGGCGAGGAAGGCGGCAAGATCCGGGGCCAGGGGGACGACATCGTTCATTGTGCGTCTGCCGGGTTCAAGGGCGTGGGGGTCTCACTCCTTGACTTCGGTGCCAGGGACGACGCAATGCTGGAGGAAGGTGGCGGCTTCGTTGGCGCTCCAGTCGCCCTTGGGTTTTTCCTGCAGCTTGCCGCACCATTTCGGGGTGCCCACCTTGGGGGCACAAGCCGCCAGGGCGAGGGCGGTGGCAATCAGGGCGGCGGTAAGGGCTGGGTGGCGCATGAAATCTCCTGGTCGCGGAAACAGCTGTCATTGTGCAGCAGTTGCCCGGGTGGCCCCAATCCCCCTCCTTGCGTGGCGGCCTCTTCGGGCGCCAGAATGCGGACGTCTTGCCGCCTTGAGCGCCTGCGCATGCCTCCACCTCCGCCTGCCATGCATCACCTGCGCCTGCCTGCCACGGTGATCGCCTGTCATGACTGCGACCTTTTGCAGCACGAGCCCTGCCTGGCCCCAGGGCAGACCGCCTTCTGCGTGCGGTGCGGCGCCGTCCTGGCCCGCAGCCCCGCCGACAGCGTCGATCGCAGCCTGGCTCTGGTGGTCACTGCAGCCATTCTTTATGTCCTGGCCAATGTTTATCCGCTGGTTGGGCTGGAATTGCAGGGCCGCCGGGTGGAAGTGACCCAGTTCGCTGCGGTGCTGAGCCTGTGGCAGGCCGGCATGGAGCCGGTGGCGGCCCTGGTGTTTCTCACCGCGATAGCCTTTCCGGTCCTTGAGGTGGCGATGATCGCCATCGTGCTGGTGCCGTTGCGCCTGGGGCGCCAAGTGCCGGGTTACGGGCGGTTCTATCGCCTGGTCCGCTCGGTGAAGCCCTGGGGGATGATTGAAGTGTTCCTGCTCGGTATGCTGGTGTCGCTGGTGAAACTGGCCCACCTGGCCAGCGTAATCCTCGGGGTGGCCTTCTGGGCGACGGCAGCGCTCATCGTGGTGCTGACCTTTGCCAGCCGGGCCTTCGACCCGCGCCTATTGTGGGAGCCGGCGGAGGCCGCACCCTGATGGGGGCCGTGACCGCCCGCGCCCTGGGGTTGTTGAGCTGCCACGCCTGCGGCCAGCTCGCTCGTTCCGCGCCGGTGGCGCTGCCCCGCTGCCCCCGCTGCCACGCCCCTCTGCATGACCGCAAGCCGGCGAGCCTCGCCACCACCTGGGCCCTCACCCTGGCGGCGCTGATCCTCTTCGTCCCTGCCAACACCCTGCCAATGATGACCACGGCGTCTTTCGGGGGGCGCCAGCAGGACACCATCCTGTCCGGGGTGGTCTTTCTGTGGACCTCGGGCTCGTGGCCCCTGGCGCTGGTGGTGTTCTTCGCCAGCATCCTGGTGCCGCTCCTGAAGATCCTGGCCCTGCTCTACCTCGCCGCCTCGGTCCAGCGGGGCTCCCGGGTGGCGCCCCGGGCCCGCACTCGGCTCTACCGCATGGTGGAAGTCATCGGCCGATGGTCGATGCTGGATATCTACGTGGTGACCCTGCTGGTGGCCCTCGTACGCTTCCAGGGTTTGGCGACTGTGGAAGCCGGGCCGGCCTCCCTGGCTTTCGGCGCGGTGGTGGTGCTCACCATGTTCGCCGCCTTGAGCTTCGACCCGCGCCTCATCTGGGACGCCTTCACCAGCGATGAGGTGACTCCGGATGACTGAGTCGGGGCAGGATCTTCCCACCGCCGTCACCGAGCCCCCTCGGCGGTTCCGCATCCCGCTGGTGTGGATCATCCCCGTGGTGGCGGCGCTGATCGGCGCCTTCCTCGCGGTGCGCTCCTACCTCGACCAGGGCCCGACCATCACCATCGCCTTTAGCTCCGGTAAGGGGCTGGAGGCGGGCAAAACCCGGATCAAGTACAAGGATGTGGACGTTGGCCAGATTGAGAGCGTGGCCCTTAAGCGGGATGGATCGGGGGTGGTGGCGACGGCCCGCATGGTGCGGGAGGTGGCCGATCTTCTGGTCAGCGATACCCGTTTCTGGGCGGTTCGGGCCCAAGTGTCGGGGCGGACCATCACAGGGCTCGACACCCTGTTGTCCGGGGTCTACGTCGGCATGGACGTGGGCAAGGCCGCGGAGGCGCGGCGGGACTTCGAGGCTCTGCCCGAAGCTCCGGCCGTGGCCTTCGACGTGCCGGGCACGGCCTACGTCCTCAATGCCGAAACGCTCGGATCTCTGGATGTGGGGGCGCCCATCTTCTATCGCCGTATCGAGGTGGGCCAGGTCACTGGGTTTCGCCTCGACCCGGGGGGCAAGCGGATCGAGATCCCGGTCTTCATCAAGGCGCCCTACGACCGCTTCGTGACCGCCGACACCCGCTTCTGGCATGCCAGCGGGGTGGATTTCAAGTTCAATGCCGACGGGGTGCAGGTGCACGCCGAGTCCGTCGCCTCCCTGCTCGGCGGGGGCCTGGCCTTCCAGGCCCGGGACGAGGGCGCGGCCCCGGCCCAGAAGGGGCAGGCGTTCCGCCTCTTCCGCACCCGGGACGACGCCATGAAGCAGGGTCTCGACGGCAGCGTGAGCTACGTGATGCGCTTCGAAGAGTCGGTGCGGGGCCTGTCGGTGGGGGCGCCGGTGGATTTCCGCGGCGTCACCCTCGGCGAGGTCACCGCCATCGACGTGGATTTCGACGGGCGCAGCGCCGAACTGGGGATGCGAGTGGTGGTGGATCTCTATCCCGATCGCTTGGCCTCCGGCCAGGGAGCCAAGGCGGGGGCCGGCTCGGCCCGCCAGGTGATCGACCGCATGGTGGCCCGGGGACTGCGGGCACAATTGCGCAGTGGCAACCTGGTGAGCGGCCAGCTCTACGTGGCCCTCGATTTCTTTCCCAATGCCAAGCCGGCCCAGGTGGATTGGAGCCAGTCCCCGGTGGTGTTGCCCACCACCAAGGCCAGCCTGGAAGAGCTCCAGGCCACCCTTAACCGCCTCCTTGCCAAGCTGGACAAAGTGCCCATCGAGGAGATTGGCCGCGACACCCGGGAAGCCGTGGCGACCCTGACCCGCACGCTCACCGAGGCGGAGGGCGTGATTCGCCGCCTCGACGGGGTCCTGAGCGGGGAAGTCCAGAGCACCTTGGCGGAGGCGCGGGGGGCCTTGGCGGAAGGGCGCCGCCTGCTCGCCACCGACGCCCCCCTGCAGCAGGATGCCCGGGCGGCCCTGCAGGAACTCACCCGCACGGCCCAGGCCCTGCGCCAGCTGGCCGACACCCTGGAACGCCACCCCGAGGCCCTCCTGCGGGGCAAGCCGGAGGAGAAGCCCTGATGGCCGCCTTGCCAAAAATCCCTGCCGGTTTGGTCTTGTTCGGCCTTGTCGCGTTGCTCGTTGGCTGTGGCGGCTCCCCGGCGGTGCGCTACTACGCGCTGGCCGACGGCGAGCCGGCCGTGCCGACGACCGCCGTCGTGCCGGGCCCTGGGGTGGTGATCGGGCCGGTGAGCGTGCCCGAGCGGGTCGACCGGCCAGCCATGGTGCGCATCGAAGACCGGTCCCAGGTTACCGTAGCCGACGGCCACCGCTGGATCGCCCCGATCAAGGCGGAGCTGGCCAGCCGGGTCGCCCGCGCCGTGGCGCGGGAAGCCGGCTGGAGCCAGGTGGTCGCGTCTCCCCAGGCGAGTCTGGTCGCACCGCGGTTCAGCGTGCCCATCGATGTTACCGGCCTGGAGACCCACGGCTTCCAGAAGGTGACCCTGGAAGCCGTGTGGTCCGTCCGCCAGGGTGCGGCGGTGCTTGCCGAAGGTCGCTTTGCCGCCAGCGAGCCGGTGGTCGGGGGCGACTATGCCGGCGTCGCGGCGGCCCACGCCCGCCTCGCCGACGCGCTGGCGCGGGACATCGCGACCCGCCTGCCGGGGCGTTGAGGCACGGGCGGCGCCTTGCCGCCATCGCTGCGAGCCTGATACCCTCACTCGCTTTTCCTTCCCGGTTTCCAGGCATGAACACCCAGCACTCCGACGACTACCTTGAGCGCATCCTCAACGCCCAGGTGTATGACGCGGCCATCGAAACGCCCCTGGACCTGGCGACCAACCTTTCCTCCCGCCTGCATAATCGTTTCCTCCTCAAGCGGGAGGACATGCAGCCGGTGTTCAGCTTCAAGATCCGCGGTGCCTACAACAAGATGGCCCAGTTACGGCCAGCGGCCCTGGAGCGGGGAGTGATCTGCGCTTCCGCCGGCAACCATGCTCAGGGGGTGGCCCTGTCGGCCCAGAAGATGGGGGTGCGGGCCGTGATCGTGATGCCCACCACCACTCCTCAGATCAAGGTGGATGCGGTGAAGAGCCGGGGTGGCGAGGTGGTGCTGGCCGGGGAATCCTATTCCGACGCCTACGCCCACGCCCTGGAACTCGAGAAGTCCGAGAAACTCACCTTCGTCCATCCCTACGACGACCCGGATGTCATCGCCGGCCAGGGCACCATCGCCATGGAGATCCTGCGCCAGCATCCCAAGCCGATACACGCGATCTTTTGTTGTGTGGGCGGCGGGGGGCTGATTTCCGGCGTGGCGGCCTATGTCAAGCGCCTGCGGCCGGACATCAAGGTGATCGGCGTCGAGGCCGAAGGCGCCGACGCCATGATCCAGTCCCTGGCGGCGGGGCGGGTGGTGACCCTGGACCAGGTGGGTCTCTTCGCCGACGGGGCCGCCGTGAAAACGGTGGGAACCGAGACCTTCCGTCTGTGCCAGCAATACGTGGACGAGATGATCCTGGTGGACAATGATGCCATCTGCGCCGCCATCAAGGACGTCTTCGAGGACACCCGCTCGATTCTGGAGCCGGCCGGAGCGCTTGCCGTGGCGGGGGCCAAGGCCTACGCCGCCCGGCACAAGCTGCGGGACAAGACCCTGGTGGCAGTGGCCTCCGGGGCCAATATGAATTTCGATCGCCTGCGCTTCGTCGCCGAGCGGGCCGAGGTGGGGGAGCAGCGGGAGGCGGTGCTGGCCGTTACCATCCCGGAAAAGCCCGGCAGCTTCAAGAAGTTTTGCCACCTCATCGGCCACCGTAACGTGACCGAGTTCAACTACCGCTATGCCGATGCCGACCAGGCCCATATCTTCGTCGGTGTCTCGATCCACAACCGGGCCGAGGCCACCCGCCTGGTGGA
>JAEUNX010000146.1 GCA_016791025.1 Zoogloeaceae bacterium
CATGTTTGCGAAAGGTGCATTTATTTTCAACGCGGTGCACAATTGCGCCCTTTCGGGCATGGTCCGCGAATTGCTGACGACTAAGACCCGCTGAGAGAGGAAAGCCCCATGTCCATTCACGTGGCTCTGCACCACCGCACAGAGTACAAATATGACCGCCCCATCAACCTCGGCCCACAAGTGGTCCGCCTGCGTCCGGCGCCCCACAGCCGAACCCGAATTCTGAGCTACTCCCTGCGCGTCCTGCCCAGCGAACATTTCGTCAACTGGCAGCAGGACCCCCAGTCGAATTACCTCGCGCGTCTGGTTTTCCCGGAGAAGACCACCCATTTCAGCGTCGAGGTGGACCTGGTGGCGGAGATGGCGGTCATCAACCCCTTCGACTTCTTCCTCGAGCCCAGCGCAGAGCATTTTCCCTTCGATTACGAAGACTGGCAGAAAGTCGAATTGGCCCCCTACTTGGCCAAGCTGCCGGGAACCCCTCTATTCAACGACTATCTCGCCAAGGTGTCCCTCGAAAAACGCCGCAGCGTGGATTTTCTCGTCGACATCAATCAGAAGCTGTTTGAACACACCCAGTATTTGATCCGCATGGAGCCCGGCGTCCAGACGCCCGAGGAAACCCTCGAAAAGCGTTCGGGTTCCTGCCGGGACTCTGCCTGGCTCCTGGTCCAGCTTCTTCGCCACCTTGGCCTCGCCGCCCGGTTCGTTTCCGGCTACCTCATCCAGCTCAAGGCGGACGTCAAATCTCTCGACGGCCCCTCTGGAACCGAGGTGGACTTCACCGACCTCCATGCCTGGGCCGAGGTGTATCTGCCCGGGGCCGGTTGGATCGGTCTCGACCCGACCTCCGGCCTCTTCGCTGGAGAAGGTCATATCCCCTTGGCCTGCTCTCCTGAACCTTCCTCCGCGGCACCTATTACTGGCGCCCTTGATGAGTGCGAGGTCGAGTTTGCCCATGAAATGTCGGTCACCCGTATCTGGGAAGCCCCACGGGTCACCAAGCCTTACTCCGAAGAACAGTGGGTCGAGATTGAAAACCTCGGTCGCCAGGTGGACGAGCGCCTCGACGCCATGGATGTGCGTCTCACCCAAGGGGGCGAGCCAACCTTTGTATCCGTCGATGACCCGGACGGCGACGAATGGAATACGGCGGCCCTTGGCCCCACGAAGCGCCTGTTGGCTGGCGACCTCTACCACCGATTGCGTAATAAGTATGGCGCCCAGGGGCTTGTCCATTTCGGCCAGGGCAAGTGGTATCCCGGCGAGCAACTCCCCCGCTGGTCTCTCAACTGCTACTGGCGCAAGGATGGCCAGCCGATCTGGGAAGACTCGTCCCTGATTGCCGATGAACGCAACCCCGCCAATGCCGACGAAGGGCTGGCGGGGGAGTTCCTCCGCAGCCTGGCCGAACGCCTTGCGCTGGACCCGAAGTACGTCTTCCCAGGTTATGAGGACATCTTCTACTACATGTGGCGGGAACGCCGCCTACCCGTCAATGTGGATCCCTTTGACTCCCGGGTAGATGACCCCCTAGAACGGGACCGCCTCATGCGGGTCTTTACTCAGGGCCTGGACAAGGTGATTGGTCACGTGTTGCCCATCGCCAAGAACACCTACACCGGCGCCTGGCAGACTGGACCGTGGTTCTTGCGCGCTGAACGTTGCTATCTGATCCCCGGAGATTCGCCCCTTGGCTATCGCCTGCCCCTGGACTCCCAGCCCTGGGTCACCAAAGGCGATTACCCGTGGATCTATCCGACGGACCTCTACGAGCAATTCGCGCCGCTGCCCATGTATGCCGCGATTCGGCAACAGTTCAGCCCGGCCTATGGACTGGCCGGCGACGGCGCGCTTCCCTCGGTGAAGGATCGTGGTCTCGCCCTTGGCAAAAAGGCCGGTGCAGGCTTTTCGACCGGATTGGGTACAGGCGCTGGCGGCGCGGACGGGAACGGAGTCGGCGAAGGCAGCCCTGAAGACACGCTCCTCAAAGACCCGACTGTGTCTCCCGACACCCTGCCGCTATTCAAGACGTCCGCCGGCTGGATTACCCGGACTGCCATGTGTGCCGAAGCCCGCGGCGGCGTCCTGTATATCTTCATGCCGCCGACCACATGCCTTGAAGACTACCTGGAACTCGTAGCCGCCGTGGAGGCCACCGCGGCGAGCTTCAACCATCCGGTGCTTCTGGAAGGATACGAACCGCCCCGGGATCCGCGGCTCAAGCATTTCCGCATCACCCCCGACCCGGGCGTAATCGAGGTGAATATCCATCCCGCCAGTGGCTGGGATGAGTTGGTGGACCAGACCACCCACCTCTACGAGTCGGCCCATTACTCCCGTCTCACCACCGAGAAATTCATGCTCGACGGGCGCCATACCGGCACCGGCGGCGGCAACCATTTCGTCCTCGGCGGGGACACGCCGGCGGATTCGCCGTTCCTCCGTCGGCCGGACCTCCTGCGCAGCCTGGTGAGCTACTGGAACAACCACCCCAGCCTGTCCTACCTGTTCTCCGGCATGTTCATCGGCCCGACGTCCCAGGCGCCGCGGACGGACGAGGCACGAAATGACTCGACCTACGAGATTGAGATCGCGTTCAAGGAACTGGAACGCCAAGGCAAGATGTGGGCCGAGGGCTGCGCGCCCTGGATGGTGGACCGCCTCCTGCGCAACCTGCTGATCGACGTCACCGGCAACACGCACCGCTCGGAGTTCTGTATCGATAAGCTCTACAGCCCGGACGGTGCTGCCGGCCGATTGGGCCTGCTCGAACTGCGAGCCTTCGAGATGCCACCCCACTCCCGGATGAGTCTCACC
The DNA here is from genome assembly GCA_016791025.1 of Zoogloeaceae bacterium. GTDB lineage: Bacteria > Pseudomonadota > Gammaproteobacteria > Burkholderiales > Rhodocyclaceae > JAEUNX01. Next base: position 2,821 of record JAEUNX010000146.1, read on the forward strand.
CAGCAGTTGCTGCTGCGGGCCCTGATCGCCCGTTTCTGGGACACCCCCTACGAACCCAGCCGTCTCGTCCGCTGGGACACTCAGTTGCATGACCGATTCCTCCTGCCCTACTTCGTGTGGCAGGACTTCGCGGACGTCATGGAAGAAATGCAGCTCGCCGGCTATCCGATGAAAGCCGAATGGTTTGCCTCCCACCTGGAGTTCCGTTTCCCGAAATATGGCGACTACGCCGTCAAGGGCATGGAGCTGGAAGTCCGTGCTGCCCTGGAACCTTGGCATGTGATGGGTGAAGAAGGGGCCATTGGCGGCACCGTGCGATACGTGGATTCTTCGGTTGAACGCCTCCAGGTCAAGGCTACGGGCGTCGCTCCGGACCGCTACCGTGTCACTTGTAACGGCGTGGCGATTCCCATGCATCCCACCGGAACCCACGGCGAATATGTCGCGGGCGTCCGCTACAAGGCTTGGGCGCCTCCGTCAGCCCTGCATCCGACCATCGGCATGCACGGACCGCTGACCTTCGACATCGTGGACACCTGGATGGAAAAAAGCCTTGGGGGTTGCCAGTATCACGTCTCCCACCCTGGTGGGCGCAGCTTCGACGTCTTCCCGGTCAACGCTTTCGAGGCCGAGAGCCGCCGCTTGGCGCGCTTCTTCCGTATCGGGCACACCCCGGGTCGGATGAAAGTGGGCGAGCCGGTAGTCGATCCGGAATTCCCGATGACCTTGGATCTGCGCCGGCAGTAATTCCGGTCGGGAGCCCCCTCCAGGCGAGGGGGCTCCGTTGCATTTTTGCACTGCACCACGCCAAGTAATACTGGCTTCGAGAACTCGAAGGTCCTGCTCCGGGACGATTCGTGTCAAGATGCGGCGCTGAGACTGCCCCGCTTCGCCCATGCCCGACAGCCTGCTCAAGACCTACCTGATCTCGCCTGACCGTTACGACGAGATGGTCGCTTTCGACGGCCAGCCTCGTTCCCATTGGCGGCCCCTCCTCGAGCATCTGGGCACCCAGGACGACGAGGTGCTGGATCGTCGCATCCAGTTCATTCAAGATGCCATCGAAACCGATGGCGTCTCGTACAACATTTACGGCGACGAGCAGGGCACCAAGCGGCTGTGGGAGCTAGACGCCCTTCCTCTCCTCATGCCGGCCCAGGAATGGGCGACTTTATCTGAGGCGGTGGCCCAACGGGCCACCTTGCTCGACGCAGTACTCGGCGACCTCTACGGCGAGCAGCAACTCGTCGCCGAGGGATTTTTGCCCCCTGCGCTGGTCTACGGCCAAAGGGCTTTCAAATGGCCCTGCGTCGGCCATCGCCCGCCCTCCGGACATTTTCTTCAACTGTACGCCGTAGATGTAGCGAGGGCCCCAGATGGCCATTGGTGGGTCATTGCTGACCGAACCCAAGGGCCCTCGGGCGCCGGCTATGCGTTGCAAAATCGGATTATCCTGTCACGGGCCTTCCCGGACGCCTTCCGCGAACTCCAGGTCGAACCGCTGGCAAATTTTTTTCGCGCCCTGCAAGACGGGTTCGCCCGCTTTTCGCCCAATGACGGTGAATCACCCCTGGTGGTACTCCTGACCCCCGGCCCATACAACGAGACCTATTTCGAACACGCGTTTCTCGCCCGCTACTTGGGTTTCCCCCTCGTTGAGGGGCAAGACCTCACGGTGCGCGACGATACGGTCTATCTCAAGACCCTGAAGGGTTTGCGCCGGGTCCATGGCATATTGCGGCGCCTGGACGACGATTTTTGCGATCCCCTGGAGCTCCGGGCCGATTCCGCCCTCGGCGTGCCGGGATTGATGCACGCCGTGCGCGCGGGGCGCGTGTATATCGGCAATGCCCTTGGCAGCGGCGTACTCGAATCCGGCGCCCTGTTCGGTTTCCTGCCCGGAGTTTGCCAACGGATGCTCGGCGAGCCCCTCAAGATGCCGTCGGTTGCCTCCTGGTGGTGCGGAGAGGCCCCGGCCCTCGATTATGCCCTGGACCACCTGGACGATCTGGTCATCAAGGCGGCGTTTCCGAGCATGCGGATGGAGCCCGTATTCGGGCACCAATTAAAAGGGGAAGCCCGCAAGGAGATGGTGGCCCGCATCCAGGCGCAGCCCCATGCCTACGTCGCCCAAGAGTGGGTCCGACTTTCCCAGGCCCCAGTTTGGGGAAGCCGTCACGACCACCGGGCGGTACCCCGCTCGTTCGGAATGCGCCTTTTTGCCACCGCCACGCCCAATGGCTTCGTGGTGATGCCAGGAGCCCTCGGGCGGGTCGCGCCCAGACACGGCGTTGAAGTCATTTCGATGCAGCGGGGTGGCCTATCCAAAGACGTCTGGATTCCCTCCGAGGGTCCGGTCCATCGAACCACCCTTCTCAAGAGCCGCCTGGGTGTCATCGATCTGGTCTGCACCGGAAGCGAGATTCCCTCCCGGGTTGGGGAAAACCTTTTCTGGATGGGCCGCTACGCAGAGCGATGCGAGGCCAGCGCACGGCTCCTTCGGTCCGTGCTATCGCGCCTGTCCAGCCGGGACGACGATGACGAGAACGTTTTGCCGGATCTCCTGGCCGCCTGCCGGCGCATCGAGATCCTGCCGAAGGCAGAGAAGCCCCTAACCCCTGGCGAGACTGAGAAGCTGGTGATTGCCGCAGTGTGCAATCCCAAGATTAATGGGTCGGTCGCGTCCAACATTCAGGCCCTGACCTTTAGTGCTGATCAGGTGCGGGAACGCCTCTCATCGGATAATTGGCACGCACTCACCCGCCTGGCCAGGCTGTTCGAGAATCCTACCGCATCGACCAGTTTCGCCCTTACGGCCCTGGACCGGGTGATGCTCGATTGCATTTCCCTGGCAGGATTTGCAATGGACGACATGGTGCGGGATGAGGGGTGGCGGTTCCTGATTCTCGGGCGGCGGATCGAGCGCCTGGCCGGACTGTCTGGCCTGATCGGTGGAGTACTGGGCTCGCGGCGCGAATCGCGTGAGCGCAGCCTCGAATGGTTGCTTGAGACGGCGAACTCCATCGTGACCTACCGTGCCCGCTACCGCCGAACGCCTGAGGTGTTGCCGGTGGTGCACCTATTGGTTTTCGACGAATCGAATCCCCATGCGGTGGCATTCCAGATTTTTGCCCTAGAGCGCTATCTCGCACGAACCTCCCGGGAATTAGGCTTGGGACGCCCCGATACCCTGCATTCGGTAGCGGAGCAATTGCAAGATTTCGACCTCACCCGCCTTGAGGCCGAGGACGCCGAGGATGCCTGCGCCGATCTCGCGGTTCTGCTGCGCACGATCCGTGCCACGGCCTTTGCCTTGTCGGACGAAGTTCATCGCCGCTTCTTCATCCACACTGGCGAGGTGCGGCAATGAGCCATGCGCCGCTGCGCTACCACGTCCTTCACGATACGGCCTACCACTATGATCAGCCGGTGGGCGAATCCCGTCAGCTGGTGAGGCTGACCCCCCGAAGCCTGCCATGGCAGCGCAGCTTGGCCCATCGGGTCGAGGTTCAGCCGGAGCCAAGTCGGCTGCTGGAATTCATCGACGGATTCGGCAATCACGTCACCTCCCTCCATCTTGAGGCAGGCCACGATCAACTCCTGATCCGTGCCGAGTCCTGGATCGAGTTGCACCCGCGGACCCTCTCGCCGCTGATGGAGTCACCGGCCTGGGAAGGCGTACGGGAGACCCTTTCGTACCGTGCTGAACGGCGCTTCCAACCCGAGGCCCTGCAAGCCACACGCTTCAAGTTTGAATCCGCCCACGTCCGGGTCAAACGGGAGTTCGCCCAATACACCCAGGAAGTCTTCGGACCGGGCCGCCCGCTGCTCGATGCTGTAAACGCCCTGATGGAGCGTATCCACGAGGAATTCACCTTTGATCCGGAAGCCACCGATGTTGCCACGCCGGTCACGGAGGTCTTCGCCAAGCGGCGTGGCGTCTGCCAGGATTTCAGCCACTTCATGATCTCCTGTCTGCGCTCGGTGGGTGTCGCCGCCCGCTATGTCAGCGGCTACCTACTGACCCGACCACCACCCGGCAAGCCAAGATTGATCGGCGCCGACGCGACCCACGCCTGGGTTTCGGTCTTCTGTCCGCAGCAGGGTTGGGTGGACTTCGATCCAACAAACAATCTGCAGCCGAACCTGGAACACATCACCGTCGGCTGGGGACGGGATTTCGCCGATGTCTCTCCGCTGCGGGGGGTCATTCTCGGTGGCGGCGACCATGAGCCGGAAATTGCCGTGACCGTGGTTCCGGAAGTCGAATTCGACCTCGTGTATGGCGGCGATACGGTTCCCGAGCTGAGCCGGCGGGAGCCGCCCGACGAGTCAGAAGACGATCTCGACTAGGAGCACGGCCATGAAATGGGCGGGCAAGATCTTCATTTCCGGGCTTTTGGCCCTCATTCCGATCTTTGCGACGCTCTATCTCCTGCACTGGACGTTCACCACGGCAGAAGCCTTCTTCACTTCGCTCCTGTCCTGGCTGCTTCCATCAAATCTCCAGATGCCCGGGATGGGCCTGCTCGTGGCCATCGGCATCATTTTTGGATTCGGCCTTCTCCTCAACACACGCCACACCCGCCGACTGATCCTGCGCGTGGAGCGGGCGGTCCTTTCAATTCCACTAGTGAATTCCCTTTACTCGGCAATCCGGGATTTCATGCGCCTGTTCGCCGACAGTGGCCAGGACGGGACCTTGCAAGTCGTCGCTGTCACCCTGCCGGGAACCCGGATGCGGGTTCTGGGATTCATCACCCGGGGCGACTTCACTGGCTTGCCAGCGGGCATCGCCGCCGACGGTGACGTCGCGGTGTATCTGCCCATGAGTTATCAGGTCGGAGGCTATACGGTCTTCATGCCTCGTGACCAGCTTGAAGCGATCGACATGCCCAAGGAGGCGGCCATGCGCTTCGTACTCACCGCCGGGGTGAATGTCAGCACCCTGAATCGCGGTGGACCGCCTCGCGGCAAGGGCGGCGACGCGCCTCGCGTCTAGGCGGGTAGGCCCCTCAAGGAATCTCGTAATGCGCGGCGGTCATCAGATCGACGCCGCATTCGAGCCCTTCGATCCAGTCGATAAAGCGATTCACCATTTCCCGACCGACAAAGCGGGCGCCGTGCTGGGGCACGATCATCTCGATGTCGAGTTGCCGAACCATGCGGGCCCAGAACCGGCCAATCTTGTTGGAGATCATGTAGCGCCGGTGAAATCCGACCATCAGCGGGACGTGGGCCTGGAAATCCTCCACCGGCTTGGCCGCCACATCGTGATCCATCAGCGATGCCCCCAGATCCCCGGAAAACAGAATCTTGGCAACGGGGTCATAAAACTGGAAATTGCCCTCGGAATGGAGGAAGTGGGCAGGAATCGCCTTAATCGCCGCCTGCCCGAGAGCAACGGACATTCCGGCATCAGGGATGCCATGAATCCGAGAAGAGTAATCTTTACCGCTGGTGAAATGGGGTACAAATCGCGCCCACAATTGGGAAATCATCACCTGGCAAGGTGTGGCGATCATCCATTTGTTGAGGGAGGCGATGATATCGGGATCGGCGTGGGAGGCGAGGATGTAATCCAACTGGCGGGAGGGAAAATACCGCTGCATGCCCATCAACAGCTCGTTGTAGGTCATATTGCCGCCGGGATCGATCAATGCGCCATGGCCCCCATCCACGACCAGAAACTGGTTTGCCTGGACGGCGTGGTTCACTTCGTCGTCCACCAGATCGTAAAAGGCCAGGCAGACGTGATGACCATTGTTGAACAGTTCGACTGGCATGGAGCGCCCCCGTGGAGAATGGTTAGGCCCCGACCGGATATGACGCCGAAGACCGGGATGAGGCCTTAACGTCGGGAACCCCGACGCCTTAAGGGGGTGGTCCAGGCGGGACCGGCCGACGCGGTCGTTTATTCGGTGAACGGGAGGGGCTGCATTCCGAACCCCTCGTCAAGGTCACGAATCTGGGCAAGCAGCCGATCCAGGTCGGCTTGGAGGCTGGCCAAGGCCCCCGCATCGAGGCGCCGCAGTGCCTCGGGCAGAATGCCGCGGGCAGGCGACGGCGCCGATGCCAGAAGGCTCGACCCCGCGCCAGTGAGATAGAGCCGTACCACACGTTGGTCCGTCGCCAAGCGCTCCTTTCTCAGAAAGCCACTGGTTTCGAGCTTGTCGATCAAATTTGAGGCAGTGGACTGATGAAGGGCCATTCGCTTGGCCAGATCCCCCACTCGCAGACCCGGGGCTTCCTCCAACTCCCACATCGCCCACAACTGCGCACCTGTCACTCCGCTTTGCCGCTCGATCCAGTTGGAGTGGCGTTGTGCGGTTCGAATCAGGACTCGAAACCGCTGAAGGACGGAAAGTGGGGTTGGCCCTAGGTTTCTGGTGCTCCGAGGTGTTGCAGCTTCGTCACTTTGCGACATATTCGCCCCAATGAATGCGTGCTTACGCCTATGATTTTGATTGGAGTGCTCATTTTGCCAGGATCCGAGGGGGGTCTCGGGCCCCATTTCTAGCTACTGCCCCCCGGCCGACAAATCCCGCTTTTGGCGATCATCAATCTTTGCTTATGGAACCGGAAGTCCCCTCCCCATCGCCGGCCCCTCCCGACACGCCTCAGCATCGCGCACTCCGTCACCTTGCCCGCGGTGGCCGACGGTACGCGATGCCCTGGTTATCCTTTCGCCGCTGGCGCCGCCGATTTTTTCTCGTGGGGGCCGCGCTCCTCGCCGGGTTTATCGCCATCGTGTTTGCTGTGGGTGCTGAAGTGGCCATCCACGCCCACGCCCAGATTGTCGAGTGGTCTCCCTGGCTCACCCTCGTTGTCGCCCCGGGTGGCTTCGCCTTGATGGCATGGATTGCCCGTCGCTGGTTTCCCAGCACCCAGGGCAGTGGCATTCCGCAGGCCATTGCGGCCTCGGTAAGCGATGATGGCCAGTTCCGGCAACGCCTGCTCTCCCTTCGTATTGCCTTGGCCAAGGTGGTGCTCACCCTCGGCGGGCTGCTGGCCGGCGCATCGATCGGTCGGGAAGGACCTTCAGTTCAGATTGGCGCCGCGGTGCTGCACAGCCTCGCCAGCCGCCATCATGGCCGAATCGCTCCTCCGCGTGACCTCATCATCGCCGGAGGCGCGGCGGGTATTGCGGCCGCTTTCAATACGCCCTTGGGCGGAATCATGTTTGCAATCGAGGAGATGTCACGCTATCGGGTCTTTCGCGCCAATAGTACGACCCTTGCAGCGGTCATTTTCTCCGGCCTCATGTCCCTTGCCATCCTCGGCAACTACACATATTTCGGTCGCAGTGCGGCTTCATTGGGCTGGCCGAGCGGGATCTTGCCGGTGCTGATCACCGGCAGCGTCGGTGGCCTGGCAGGAGGGCTCTTCGCCCGTTTGCTCATCTCAGTCTCAAGGGGACTACCCGGTCGGCTCGGCGCATTGGCCCGGGAGCACCCAATCCGTCTCGCCGCCGCCTGCGGCCTAGCCACCGCCCTTCTCGGCCTGGTCACGGGGGGTGCGACCTATGGAACCGGTTATGCGGAGTCGAAAGCGGCCCTTGAGGCCACCGCAGACCTGCCGGGCTATTACGGCATCGCCAAGGCCATGGCAGTCTTGCTGGCCTTTGTAAGCGGTATCCCCGGTGGGATATTCGCTCCATCCCTGGCGGTGGGCGCCGGACTCGGGGCGAATATCGCGGCCTTGCTTCCCGATGAGCAAAGCGCAGCCATCCTGCTGTTGGGCATGGTGGCATTTCTCTCTGGGATCACCCAAGCGCCAATCACATCGTTCGTGATCGTGATGGAAATGACCGCCAACCATCAGATGCTTCTGCCTCTGATGGCGGCATCGGTGGTGTCGGTCACGATCTCGCGATCGGTCACTCCAACGCCTCTCTACGACGCCATGGCCCAGGGTCTTTTGCGGCGGCAACCCAGGTCACCAGAGACCACCAACGCCTCAGCTCTGCCGCCCGCCCGGCCTGATGAAGCCGACAAATAACTGTTGCCACAGAGCCTTAGGCATTGAGGGAAGCAATTAAGTCCTGCAATTCCGCCCTCACCTCCTGAAGCACGGCCCGCAGGCGGGTCGCTTCAACCTCTTCTTCCTGGGCGTGGATGGCCTGGCTCTCGAGCTGGTGCCGAGCACCAGAAATGGTGAATCCTTGGGCATAGAGGAGGTCTCGGATGCGCCTCACCAACACGACTTCGTGGTGCTGGTAGTAGCGGCGGTTCCCCCGGCGCTTGGCGGGACGCAATTGGGTAAACTCCTGCTCCCAATACCGCAGCACATGGGGCTTGACGCCACAGAGATCGCTCACCTCGCCGATCGTGAAATACCGTTTGGCCGGGATGGGCGGCAGGGGATCCGGTGCGCAATCAGGCGGGCTGCTCTGCATCGCTCAGTTGCTCGACCGCAGCTTTGAGTTTTTGACTGGCGTGAAAGGTAACCACCCGGCGCGCGGTAATCGGGATCTCCTCTCCTGTCTTGGGATTACGCCCCGGACGCTGGGGCTTGTCCCGCAACTGGAAATTGCCAAATCCAGAAAGCTTCACCGATTCACCGCGTTCCAGCGCAAGTCGAATCTCTTCAAAGAAGCCTTCCACCATGTCCTTTGCTTCACGCTTGTTGAGTCCGACCCGCTCGAACAGCAACTCAGCCAATTCCGCCTTGGTCAAGGTCACCATCTTGATTTCACTATCCCCGCAGCTTTGCACCGTACGCCTCGGCAGCATGCTTGATGAGTAAGCCAACGACCCCTTCGACTTCATGCTCCTCAAGCGTCCGCTGAGTATCTTGCAACAACACCCTGAAAGCAAGGCTCTTTTTTCCCGCCTCGACCCCCTTGCCGTGGTATTCATCGAAGAGCCAAACGCTTCGCACGATGGCCGGCGACACAGCCTTTAGTCCAGCCAATACCATTCCTGCGGGCATCTCTGCGTCAAGGATGAAAGCCAGGTCCCGCTTGACCGCCGGAAGGCGGGAAACCGCTTCGTAACTGGGCAGCGAGGCGCGCAGGACCGCATCCAGTTCCAGCTCGGCAACGATCGGCGCAGTCGAAAGGCCATAACGCTGAACCCACAATGGATGCAGTTCCCCTAAGACCCCCACAGGACAGCCATCCTTGTGCAACGTCGCCGAGCGACCGGGGTGCAAGCCCGGATGTGCCACAGGGGCAAACTCGAGGCCTGCGGGCAGGAACAGGGCCTCAAGGTCCCCCTTCAGGTCGTAGAAATCGACCAATCGTCCGTCGCTCCCCCACTGTTCCGGCAGCGCGGTACCAGCCGCCAGCAAGCCCAAGCGCAGCGGCTGATGAAACCCCGGCACGACGCCTTCCCCGCTATCGTCGCGCAGGAAGCAACGTCCGAGTTCGAAAACTCGAATCCGCTCGGCCTGACGCTTCTGGTTGGTCAGGAGCGTAGCCACAAGACCCCCGATCAAGCTGCTGCGCATGACGCTCATCTGACTGGCAATGGGGTTTGCCAAACGGATTGGCTCGGCATTGCCCGCGAAATCCCGCTCCCATGCCTCTTCGACAAAGGCATAGCTCACCACCTCCAGGTAATCCCGCTCAGCAAGGAGGTGACGTACGCTCCAGGCGCTTCGCGCCGTTTCCGTCTGAGGCAGCATAGCCAGCAGACCTCGGGGCTCTGGCGCCGGCATGTTGTCGTAGCCGTGCAGGCGAGCAACCTCCTCCACCAGATCCTCTTCAATTTCTATGTCGAAGCGGTAAGAGGGCCCCTGGACCCGGTAGTCCGAGCCATCAGGTTGGACGTCCAGATGGATGCGCTGCAGGAGGCCGAGAATTGCGACATCATCCAAATCGATGCCCAGCAAGCGCCGAACTCGTTCGGGGCGCAGAAGCACCCACGGCCGCGACGGCAGGTCCGGGACCGAAGCGGCCTCGACGATCGGGCCCGCCTGACCACCGCAGAGTTCCCGAATCAGTTGGGTCGCGCGCTCCAAGGCCCGCCGGGGTAAGTCGAAGTCCACGCCGCGCTCGAAGCGATGGGACGCGTCGGAGGAGAATCCATAGCGACGGGCCCGCCCCGACACCGCGGCGGGAGCGAAGAAGGCACTTTCGAGGAAGATCTCCGTCGATTCTAGGGTCACCCCGCTTTGCTCACCCCCCATGATTCCGGCCAGGGCCAGGGGGCGCGCTTCGTCGGCGATCAACAGCGTGTCACCGTCAGGCGTGATACGCTGGCCGTTTAGCAATTCGAGCGCTTCACCCGGTATCGGGAAGCGGACATGGATTGCCCCTTCAAGACGCGCGTTATCGAAGGCATGGAGCGGCTGGCCGAGTTCCAGCATCACGTAATTGGTGACGTCCACCAGGGCACTAATCGAGCGGATCCCTGAACGAGCCAGCCGTTGCTTCATCCAGCCTGGCGTTTCCGCCCGGGCATTGACGCCGGCAACCACGCGCCCGCAGTACCTTGGGCAGGCCGCGGGCGCATCAAGAACCACGCCACGCTGGTGGTGAGTCGCGGCCTCAGCCGCGTCGATATGCGGCAATCGAAGCGGCGCACCAGTCAGCGCAGCTACCTCCCGCGCGATGCCGACCAGACTCAGGCAGTCCGCGCGGTTGGGGGTGAGCTTGATGGTGAACAGCGTGTCATCAAGGCCCAGCACTTCGCGTAGATCAGATCCTGGCACCGGGTCTCCTGGCATGACCAGCAAACCCATCTCGTCGCCAGGAATCCCCAACTCCTGGCCAGAACAGAGCATGCCGAAGGATTCAATGCCACGAAGCTTGGCCGCCTTAATCTCGAATCCTGGCAGCCGCGCACCCACCAGGGCGCAGGGCACCAGAAGTCCCACAGAGGCGTTCGGCGCACCACAGACGATCTGCAAGGGTTCCGCTTGCCCGACATCAACCCGGCAGATGCGGAGCTTGTCAGCATTTGGATGAGGCTCGGCAGTCAGGATCCTGCCCACCACGACCTTCTCGAAGGGCGGCGCGGCCGCAACCTGCTCTTCCACCTCCAATCCTGCCATGGTCAGGAGATGCCCGAGTTCATCGCTGGTCAGGTCGGGATTGACCAGCATTCGAAGCCAGTGTTCTGAAAATTGCATGGGAATTACCTGAATTGGGCTAGGAATCGAACATCACCTTCGAAGAACAGACGAAGGTCATTGACGCCGTAGCGCAGCATGGTGAGGCGATCAGGGCCCATACCGAAGGCGAATCCCGTGTACTGCTCCGGATCAATCCCACCATGCCGCAGAACGTTTGGATGAACCATCCCACACCCGGCAATCTCCAGCCACCGGCCTTCCAATTCGCCATGCATGAACGCCACATCTATTTCTGCGCTCGGCTCGGTGAAGGGGAAGAAGGACGGGCGGAAACGAACCCTTAGGTCATCGGTTTCGAAGAAGCGTCGGAGGAAATCAATGATCACGCCCTTGAGATCGGCAAAGCTGACGTTCTGCCCAACCCACAGGCCTTCAACCTGATGAAACATCGGAGAATGGGTGGCATCGGAATCCACACGATAGACCCGGCCGGGGATCACCACCCGAATTTCCGGCATCACGGGAAGATGTCCATATTGGGAGACATGGGCCTGCATGGTGCGGATCTGGACCGGACTGGTGTGGGTCCGCAACAGAACCGCGTCACTCCCCTCAAGGTAGAAAGTGTCGTGCATGGACCGGGCGGGGTGATTTTCCGGAGTATTCAAGGCCGTGAAGTTATGGAAATCAGT
>JAEUNX010000008.1 GCA_016791025.1 Zoogloeaceae bacterium
CACCAGAAGTGACAGGCTGAAGCAGATCGCGAAGTAGATCAGGGCGACGAAGAGATACATCTCCACCGGGCGGTTGTAATTGCGGCCGGTAATTTCCGCCGCCTTGAGGAGATCCTTGGCTCCGATCGCATAAACCAGGGACGTATCCTGGAACAACACGATGGTCTGGGTCAGCAGCACCGGTAACATGTTGCGCACGGCCTGGGGCAACACGATGTGGAACATCGTCTGCGCGTAGGTCATGCCCAGCGCGTAGCCAGCATTGACCTGGCCGCGGGACACACTTTGGATGCCGGCCCGCATGATCTCGCTGTAATACGCCGCCTCAAAAGCGGTGAAGGTAATCATCGCCGAACGCTCCGCCCCCATCGGCTTACCAGTGAGGAGCGGGATGATCAGGAAGAACCACAGAATCACCATGAGCAAGGGAATCGAGCGCATGGTATTCACGTAAACAGCTGCCGCGCCGGCGAGAACGGGCCCGCCAGACAACCGCGCCAGCGCCAGCAGGGTGCCAAAAATGACCCCGCCGGTCATTGCCACCACCGTAAGTTGCAGGCTGTAGAGCAGGCCCTGGCCCAGGAAGGGCAGGCTCGCCGGGATCACGCTCCAGTCGAATCCGGCCAACATCGCAGGCCCCTATTTCGCCGTGGCGATGAAACCCGGCACCCGGGTCCGCCGCTCGATGAACGCCATGCCTCGATTGGCGAGGAACGCGCAGAGGAAATACAGCACCGTCACCGCCAGATAGGTTTCGATCCCCTGTTCGGAATCCTCCTGCATCTGGCGGGCCTGGAAGGTCAATTCCAGTACCCCGATGGCAAAGGCTACCGACGAGTTCTTGAAGACATTCATGAACTCGGACGTGAGGGGTGGAATAATGATGCGGAAAGCCATCGGCAGGATCACGTAACGATAAGCCTGGGGCAAAGTAAATCCCAGCGCCAGGGCGGCCATCCGCTGCCCCCGGGGCAGGCTTTGGATTCCCGCTCGCACCTGCTCGGCGATCCGTGCCGACGTAAAGAGTCCCAGGCAGATCGCCGCGGTGAAGAACTCCTTGGCCGGCATATCCTGCTTCACCCACAGGGCCAGCTCTTTCGGCAACAACTCGGGAACGACGAAAAACCACAGAAAGAGCTGAACCAGCAGGGGGACATTACGAAACACTTCGACCCAGGCGTTGCCGATACCCACCGCAACACGGCCCGGCAAAGTCCGCAGGGTGCCCATCACTGCCCCCGTCACCACAGCAATCACCCAGGCCGCCAGGGCCACTGCCAGGGTCCAGCCCAGACCGGAAATCAGCCAGTCCAGGTAGGTCTCTTCCCCCGCCTGGACGGTTTGAAAGTAGATGCCCCAGTTCCAGTGGTAATTCACGCTAGGCTCCAGCCCTGGCCGGCGGCGCTGTGGTTCGTGGCCCCCAATGCCTATTTGGCGTTGTAGGCTTCAGCCGGCTGATCGTTGGGGTTTTTCAGCGCCGACTTGAGCGCTTCGCTCATCGGGAAATTGAGATTCACGCCCTTGGGCGGAATGGGCGACATGAACCATTTGGTGTAGAACTTATCCAGTTCGCCACTCTTGGCCATGCTCGCGACGGTGGCATGGACCAGCCCTTTGAACTGGGGGTCGTCCTTCCGGAACATGATGGCGATCGGCTCCACCGACAGGGTCTCACCGACGATTGCGTAGTCGCCGGGCGCCTTGGCACTTGCGATCAAGCCTAGCAACAGGTTGTCGTCCATCACAAAGGCCACCGCCCGGTCCGTCTCCAGCATCAGGAAGGAGTCGGCGTGGTCCTTGCCATACACCTCCCTGAAATTGATGCTCTTGCCCTTTTCGTTGGCCCGCATGAGCTGCACGCTGGTCGTGCCAGTAGTGGTTGCCACCGGCTTGCCGTCCAGCTGGGCGAGGCTGGTGATGCCCGACGCCTTCTTGACCGCCATACGCACAGCGGTCACATAAGTGGTGGGTGCGAAAGCCACCTGATTCTGGCGCGCGGAATTGTTGGTGGTGGAGCCGCACTCCAGGTCGACGGTGCCGTTTGTGACTAGAGGAATGCGGTTCTGCGAGGTGACCGGCTGCGTTTCGACCTTGAGCCCCGGAAGCCCGATCTTGGCCTTTACCGCATCGACGAGCTTTAGGCAGATATCGATGTGATAACCCACCGGCTTTTGATTCTGATCCAGATAGCTGAGAGGGAAGGACGATTCCCGAATCCCCATCACCAAGGTCCCGGAGTCCTTGATCTTCTTGAGGGTGCCGGAAAGGTCCTCCGCCGCTGCCCCTTGCGCCACCAACCAGCCCGCCAGGGCCATCCCAAGCACGGAAGACATCTTCATGGCGAATCTCCTGACAGGCGCGGATCCGCGACAACCCGCTCTCCTAAGCATTCTAGCCCCCATTTCACCGCCCGACGATCCTCCCGGGCGTGAGCACTCTCCAAGTCGGGGGATGGTCACATCTCCCGGTAAGCCGCGATCCGCCGATCACGCTCGCTTTGCAGCAACTCGTGCACCGACTCCTCGGGCTCACCCAGAACTTCCAGGGTCATACCGGCCAGCTGAAGCCCCACCTCCAAGGAATCGGGAATCACCCCCTGAACCCCGGCCCGCCTCAGCTCCAGGGCGTGGCGCTCGTCCTGGACGCGGGCGAGGATGGGGACCCGGGGCGCCAGCGCCCGCACCGCCGAAACGGCGTAACGCGCCGGGTCTGGATCGTCCATGCTGAGGACCACTGCAGCCGCCCGCTCGAGGTGAAGGCGGCGCAACAGCGCGGGGCGGGAGGCATCGCCAAAAATAATCGGCATCCCCTTCCGGCGCTGGCGCACCACTTGGCGTGCGTCCGGCTCCACCACCACCATGGGTATCCCGCGACGTGCCAGGACCTGGCCCACGAGGCGTCCCACGCGCCCATAGCCAGCGATCACCACATGGCCGGTCATGTCTGCCGCCAGGGTCTCGCCCCGTTCGCGTTCCCGGCGACCCAGCCGACGATCCAGCGCCTCGCCGAGACGTTGCCCCGCCTTGGCCGCCAGCGGCGTGGCGAGCATCGAAAAGCCGACCACCAGTAGCATGAACTGCCCCGTTTCCCGTGGCAGCAAACTCAGTTGAAGGGCTGTACCCACCACAATGAAGGCGAACTCTCCGCCTTGCGACAACAGTACCGCCCCCTCCACCGCACGGCCCCAGGTGAGCCCGCTCAGGCGCAATACCCCCAGAAGGATGAGACCCTTGATGAGCATGAGGCCTAACACCGAAAGGGGCAGCCAGACCGGCTCGCGCAACAACTCGGCCACAT
>JAEUNX010000009.1 GCA_016791025.1 Zoogloeaceae bacterium
GTGTCCGGTCGAGGGTTGCAGGTACTGGCCGATGGTCAGCATTTCGATGTAGTGGGCGCGCATGTCGCGCAGCGTTTCGAGGATTTCTTCGTCGGTTTCCACCAGTCCCACCATCAGGCCGGATTTGGTCGGTACGTTCGGATGCCGCGCCTTGAAGGCTTTCAATAGTTGCAGCGAGTGCTGGTAGTCAGAACCCGGCCGTGCCTGTTTGTAGAGGCGGGGCACGGTTTCGAGGTTGTGGTTCATGACGTCTGGCGGAGCCGCGTCGAAGATTTCCAGGGCGACTTCCATGCGTCCACGGAAGTCGGGCACCAGCACCTCGATGGTGGTCTTGGGGCTGGCTTCGCGGGTGTGGCGGATGCAATCGACGAAGTGCTGGGCGCCACCATCCCGCAGGTCGTCGCGATCCACGCTGGTGATGACCACGTAGTTCAGGCGCATGGCGGCGATGGTCTTGGCGAGATCGGCGGGCTCGTCCGCGTTGAGGGGATCGGGCTTGCCGTGGCCCACGTCGCAGAACGGACAGCGGCGGGTGCAGATGTCCCCCATGATCATGAAGGTGGCCGTGCCCTTGCCAAAGCATTCATGGATATTGGGGCAGGAGGCTTCCTCGCACACGGTGTGGAGCCGGTGCTCCCGCAGGGTCTCCTTGATCTCATTGAAGCGCTGGATCTCCTCGCCGGCCCCCAGCTTGATGCGGATCCACTCGGGCTTTTTGAGCTTTTCGGCGGGAACGATCTTGATGGGGATACGCGCCGTCTTGTCGGCGCCGCGCTGCTTGCGGGCTGTGGTGTCCATGGCCGTTGGGGGTGTCCTGTCGCCGTGGGTGACGGCGGTCTAGTTTGGGGTCAACGCGTCGAAAGCCGCGCGCGGGGGCGGCAGGCCGGCGGCCAGCTTGGTCAGCAACCGCTCACCCACCTCGTCCGGGGTTTCAGAAATGCCGAAATCCGCCATCTGGATAGTCTTGAGCCCACTATAGCCGCAGGGATTGATCCAGGTAAATGGGGCAAGATCCATATCGACATTGAGGGCCAAGCCATGGTAGGTGCAGCCATTGCGGACGCGCAGGCCCAGTGCCGCGATCTTGTCCCCGGCGACATACACGCCCGGCGCGCCTTCCTTCCGCTCTGCGGCGATGCCGTAGTCGGCCAGGCAGTCGATGAGGGCCTGCTCCATGTCATGCACCATTTCCCGCACCTTGAGGCCTCGGCGGGCGAGGTCGATGAGGAGATAGATCACCACCTGGCCCGGACCGTGGTAGGTGATCTGGCCGCCCCGGTCGATCTTCACCAAGGGAATCTCGGTGGCGCGCAGCAGGTGCTCGGGCTTGCCGGCCTGGCCCAGGGTGTAAGTCGGCGGATGCTGGAGAAGCCACAGTTCGTCAGCGGTGGCGGGCCCGCGCTCATCGGTGAAGCGGCGCATGGCCGCCCAGGTCGGCTCGTAGGGGACGAGGCCAAGCCGTTTGATCTGGAGGAGTGATTCTTCCCCCCTCACAGCACGACCTTGACCATGGGATGCGCAGTGAGCGCCCGGTAGAGGGCATCCAGCTGGTCCTGGGAGGTGGCGCGGATAGTCACCGTCACAGAGAGGTAGTTTCCCTTGCTCGAGGGGCGCATGGCGACGGTGGCCGGGTCGAAGTCCGGCGCGTGGCTCAGCACCACCTCCACGATCGCCTGGGCGAAACCCTCCGCGCGAAGCCCCATGACCTTGATGGGAAACTCGCAGGGGAATTCGAGGAGGGTCTTTCTGGGCTGATCAGGCACTGCGCATCACCGTTCGCTTGAATTCCTGGTACCAGGCGATCATCCGACGCCCAAGGGGGCCAGGCTGCCCCGCGCCCACCGGGCGGCCATCCAGACGCACGATGGGGAGAACTTCCACCGGCGACGAGGTCATCCAGATTTCGTCGGCCGCCCGCACCTCCGCCTCCTGCACGTCCCGCACGTCCACCGGCAGCCCGTGGGCCGCAGCCAACTCGAGAACCACATCGTAGGTGACCCCCGGCAGCATCAGATGGCTCTTGGCCGGCACGGCGACCCGGCCATCCCGGACGACAAAGATGCTGGAGGCTGCACCCTCGGTGAGGAAGCCGTCGCGGAACAGGATGGTTTCCACCGCGCCGTGATCCACCGCGTGCTGGCGCAGCAGGCAATTAGCCAACAGAGAGGTGGTCTTGAGGTCACAGCGCAACCAGCGGAAATCCACCGCGCTCACCGCGGCCACCCCGTCCCGCACCTGCTCGGCGGCGGGGGCCGGCAGCGGCTCGGCGAACAGGAACACCGTGGGCCGTACCGTGGCGGGCGGAAAGGCTTGGCTGCGCCGCCGATCCGCACCGCGGGTCACCTGCAGATAAACCCCCTGGTCTTCCCAGGGATTCCCGGCAATCACCTGCGCAACGATGTCCGCCCAGGCTTGCGGGGAATGGGGATTGTCGATCCTTAGCGCCGCCAGCGTCCGGCCCAGGCGCTCCAGATGCTGGGCGAGGCGGAAGGGCTGGCGGGAATAGACGGGGATGACTTCGTAGGCCCCATCGCCAAACAGGAACCCCCGATCGAGGGCCGGCACCCTGGCCTCGGCCAGAGGCAGATAAGCCCCGTCGAGATAGGCGAGGCCCTCGGGGGCCGGGTTCAGAGACTCTTGAACCACAGCACCAGGGCATCCCACAGGCGGCCGAACCAGCCCGCGGGGCCGACTTCCTGCAGCGCGACGACGGGATATTCGCCCAGGGATTTGCCCTCGAGGGTCACCGCCATGGTGCCGATCTTCTGACCCTTCTGGATCGGGGCGATGAGGGGCTGCTGGGTGGTGAGGGTGGCCTGGATCTTTTCCGCCTGGCCCTTGGGCACCGATAGCACCAAATCCTCCAGGAAACCGGCCTCCACTTGCTTCCCCTCGCCTTTCCAGACCCGAAGCTGGGAGACCGCCTGGTTGGCGGAATACAACTTGGCGGTGTCGAAGAACTGGAATCCGTAATTGAGGACCTTGAGGGATTCCTGGGTCCGGGCATCATCCGAGGCCGTGCCGAGCATGACGGAGATCAGCCGGCGGGGCCCGCGCTTGGCCGACGAGATCAGGCAATAGCCTGCGCTGGCGGTGTGGCCGGTCTTCACGCCATCCACAGTGGTGTCCAGCCAGAGCAAGCGGTTGCGGTTGGGCTGGGTGATCTTGTTGTAGGTGTATTCCTTGGTCGAATACACCTTGTAGTTTTCAGGAAAGTCGTGAATCAGCGCCGAGGCCAGGGTCGCCAGATCCCGGGCGGTGGTGTAGTGCTGCGGATGGGGCATGCCGCTCGAATTCATGAACTGGGTTCCGGTCATCCCGAGGCGCTGCGCCTCCCGGTTCATCATCGCGGCGAAGGTCTCCTCCGAGCCGGCGATGGCTTCGGCCAGGGCGACGCAGGCGTCGTTGCCCGACTGGATGATCATGCCGTGGATCAGCTCATCCACGGTCACCGGAATATCTGGCGCGATGAACATCCGGGAGCCTTCCATCTTCCAGGCCCGGGTGGAGACCGGCACCACTTGGTCGAGCTTGAGGGTGCCCTGCTTCAGCGCGGCAAAGGTGAGATAGGCCGTCATCAGTTTGGTGAGGGAGGCCGGCTCGATCCGGGTGTCGGGCTCCTGGGCGGCGAGGATCTGACCGCTATCCTGGTCCAGCAATAGCCAAGCCTTGGCCGCCACCGTGGGAGGTGGAACATTCTGGGCGGTGGCGACGAGGGCGAAAAGGGAAAGGCAAAGGGCTGCGAAAACGCGCATGACGGGAAGAAACCGAGGGGGAAACGAAGGGGGGAGCTGCGATTATAGGCCGGCAGGGCGATCGACCCAACCTGCCCGTAACGGCTGCTTACAAGCGGCAGGCGGCACCAACCGTCGCCTGCCGGTCAGCGCCAGACCAGGAAGGGCCTGAGCTTGAGCGAGTCAGCAATCCGGGAGGCAATCGACTGGGCCTCCTCGGCCGAGGCGTAGGGGCCGGCATGGAGACGGTAGCGACCGTTCTCCACCGCCAGGACCAGCCGGCTGCCGAGCCACGCCAGTTCCTCTTTCACGTGATTACGGAATCCCTCGGCATTGGCCAGGGTGGTGAATGCACCCAACTGGAGAAAGGCGCCCTTGACCACCGGCGCGGCGGGCTTGGCCGCGGATGAGGCCACCGCCGGGGCGATGGAGGTATCGGCCGGCGCCGCCGGGGGCGGGCTCGCCAGGGCCACCGTCAGAGGGCCCTCAGCCGGCAAGACGGACGCCGTTGCTGCAATGGATCCGGCCGACACCGCCGATTCCGCCTGCGGGTTGGCAGCCGAGGCCAAAGCGGCAGCCGGCACCGGGACGGGATACGGTGCCTTGGCCACCATCGGCTTTTCACGGTTGCGTACCGGTGGGACAGGCCGCTTGGCCACGATGAGCGGCACTTCATCACCCAGGATCGACATTACTTCCACCTGGGTACTTCCAAGATCGACATAGCCCAACTTGTAGGCGGCGGTGTACGAGAGGTCAATGATGCGTCCCTTGTGGAACGGACCCCGGTCGTTGATCCGCACCACCACTGAGCGGCCATTCGCGAGGTTGGTGACCCGCGCATAGCTCGGAATCGGCAAGGTGGGATGCGCGGCAGTCATGCCATACATGTCGTAGGCTTCGCCGCTGGAAGTATTGAGGCCGTGGAACTTGCGCCCGTACCAACTCGCCATGCCCTGCTCCCGGTAGGGCGCCAGGGCCGTGGCCGGCACGTAGGCCTGTCCGAAGACCGAGTAGGGCCGATTGGCGAAGCGATGCAGGGGTTCGGCCTGGGGCACCGCATCCGGCACCTCGGCCAGATTGTCGGGGGGACTTTCACCCGGACCGTCGTCCTTGTAGAAGGCACCACCGCGCTTGCTCACGAACGGTCTTTTCGGCGAGGTCGCCGCCACCACCGGGGGTGGGGAGCTCTCGATCCGCGGCGATTGGGTGCCGCCGGAGGGAGCCGCAGACTGTTGCATGGGCGCCGTACTGCATGCCGCAAGCATGGCCGCCGCGAGGACGGAAAACCCCGCCCCGACGTGACGAACGGGGTTTCGTCGGCGAACAAAATGTTGTGAATCAATGCTGTGGCGCTTCATGGGCAACCACCCCTCAGGGCGCTCGATGACGTTGGATACTCATGAGGATACCGATACCGAGGCTTAACGTCACTAATGCCGTGCCACCGTAGCTCATGAAAGGGAGGGGTACACCCACCACCGGAAGGATCCCGGACACCATGCCCATATTCACAAAAGCATAGGTGAAGAAGATCATCGTGACCGCCCCTGCGAGCAATCGGGTGGCCAGGGTCGGGGCCCGAGCAGCAATGGCAAAGCCGCGCACGATCAGCGCAAGGTAAAGGCACAGGAGGACAATGGCCCCGGCCAGGCCGAATTCTTCCCCCAGTACCGCGAAGATGAAATCGGTGTGTCGCTCGGGAATAAAGGCCAGGTGGGTCTGGGTCCCGCTCAACCAGCCCTTGCCGAAAATGCCTCCCGACCCGATGGCAATGGTGGACTGGATGATGTGGAACCCCTTCCCCAGCGGGTCTGACGTGGGATCGAGAAGGGTGCACACCCGATGCTTCTGGTACTCCCGTAGCCCATACCAGTCCACACCGGGCTGGCACCACTGGTCCCCGTAGGCAACGATGGCGGCCAGACCAGCCACCCCCACCAGGGCGAAGGGGAGGATGAGTTTCCACGACAAGCCGGCGAAGAAGATCACATAGAACCCCGCTGCCGCCACCAGGACCGCGGTGCCAAGATCCGGCTGGGCCGCGATCAGCCCCAGGGGGACGGCGAGGAGCATTCCGGCGACCAGGAATTCCCGCAGGCGAATCATCCCTTCCCGTTGCTGGAAGTACCATGCCAGCATGAGCGGCATGGCAATCTTGAGCAGTTCCGACGGCTGGATGCGGGTCACCCCGACGTGCAGCCAACGCCGGGCCCCCTTCGAAACCTCGCCGAACAGGGCCACGCCGACGAGCAAGGCGACCCCAAGGAGATAAAGCGGAACGGCAAGGGCCAGCAGGCGCTGACTGGGCATGCGCGCCGCCACCCACGTGACCAGGATGGCCACCCCGCTATTGACGAGCTGGGAGTCGACCCGCTCCGGCGAGGCACTCATCATCATCACCAAGGCAAAGCCCAGCAGCCCCATCTGGATGAAGAACAGCGGCGGATCGATGGGCGCTAACAGGCGCTTCACCATCAGGCGGGGATCGAATCGCCGCTCGTCCATCACTCGGCCTCTGCGGCTTCGGGGTCGTCCGCCGCCGGCCCGGCCGGACGCTTGCCCGCCAGGTAGTAATCCAGCACCAGGCGCGCGATGGGCGCGGCCGATGTGGCGCCGAATCCCCCATTCTCGACCAGGACGGCCAGCGCGATGGTCGGCTTTTCCATCGGCGCAAAGGCGATGAAGAGGGCATGGTCCCGTAGGCGTTCGTGGATTGCCGAGGCCCGGTATTCGGCACCCTTGAGGCTGAAGACCTGGGCCGTCCCGGTCTTGCCGGCGGCCTCATAGGGAGCACCGCGAAATGCCTTTGCGCCGGTGCCTTCTCGATTCACCCCCAGCATGGCCTGCTTGATCGTCTGGAGATGGGCGGGCTTGAAGGCCAGTTCGCGAATCGGCCGGGGTTCGATGGCTCGCTGGGCGCCGGTGACGCTGCTCGTCACGTACTTGACCAGGTGGGGGCGGAACATCACCCCATCATTGGCGATTGCTGCGGTGGCCTGGGCGAGCTGGATCGGAGTGTAAGCGTTGTAGCCCTGCCCAATGCCGATGGAGATGGTCTCCCCCGCGTACCACTTCTGCTGTTCCGGGCGCCGGAAACGGCGCTTCTTCCACTCCGGCGAAGGGAGAATGCCCTCGGCCTCGCCCTCGATGTCCACGCCGGTGCGGTGGCCGAACCCCAGCTGTCCCATGAAGCGGGCAATGCCCTCGATTCCCAGGTCGTTGGCCAGCATGTAGTAATAGGTGTCGCAGGACTGCACGATGGATTTATACATATCCACCATGCCATGGCCGCCCTTCTTGTCGTCACGGAACTGGTGCCCGCCGAAGTTGAAGAATCCGGGATCGGCGATCGCCTGACCAGCGGTCCGCTTGCCGGCTTCCAACGCGGCCAGGGCCATGAAGGGCTTAAAAGTCGAACCGGGAGGATAGGCGCTGTAGATGGCGCGGTTGATTAGGGGGTGGTCCAGGGATTCGTTAAGGGCCTTCCAGTCGGACGAGGCGATGCCATCCACGAAAAGATTGGGATCGTAAGTCGGCATCGACACCAGGGCGAGGATGCCCCCGGTGGACGGCTCGATGGCCACCAGCGCCCCGCGCCGATCGCCAAATGCATCCTCCACCACCCGCTGAAGTTCGGAATCAATGGTGAGGGTGAGGTTGTTCCCCGGGGTGGCCGCGGTGCGATTCAGCAGGCGAACCGCCCGTCCGCCGGCGTCGACCTCCACCTGCTCGAAACCGGTCACGCCGTGGAGCTCATTTTCGTAGGATTGCTCGACGCCGCTCTTGCCAATGAAATTGCTGCCGCGGTAGTTCGCCTCGTTGCCCCGCTCCTCGATTTTCTGCTGATCCCGCTCGTTGATGCGTCCGAGATAGCCAAGGATGTGGGATCCGGTCGCCCCCAGGGGGTAATCCCGGAACAATCGGGCCTGCACCTCCACGCCCGGAAAGCGATAGCGTTGCGCCACGAAGCGCGCCACCTCTTCGTCGGACAGGCGGTTGCGAATCGGCACGCTCTCGAAGTTCTTGCTCTCTTCCAGGAGCTTCTTCATGCGGCGGCGATCCTTCGCCTGGATGTCGATGATCTCGCCCAGGGCGGTGATGGTCGCCTCCAGGTCCGGCACCTTGGAGGGAGTGATTTCCAGGGTGTAGGCCGCGTAATTTCGCGCCAGGACCACGCCGTTGCGATCGACGATGGTGCCGCGGTTGGGCACCACCGGCGCCAGCGCGATGCGGTTGTCCTCCGCCCGGGTATGGTAGTAGTCGTAGCGCACCACCTGCAGATAGACGAAGCGAGCGACCAGCAGGCCGAAGCAAACCAGGATGAACGCCGCAGCCACCAGGAGCCGGGCGCGAAATCGGGAGGTTTCCTGCTCAGGAGTGCGAAACTCACTCATCGCCGCTTGCCCAGCCTCCCCGGCGCCCCATGCCCCATGACCCTGGGCCTCAGATCGGTCGATTGTCGTCCCGTTCCCCCGGCTGGAACTGGGGGAACAGGAGGACAAAGTGGAGGGGCACCCAAAGAGCCGCCGAGACGAAGGGGCCGAGGAAAATCCACCAGCCAGGGAATTCCGCCCCCGCCAGCAGGCGGATCCCGGTCATGATCACCTGGGTGACCAGGAAGATCGGCAGGATATGGAGGGCCTGCTCGAAGGGCTGAAACCACAGGACCCGCCGCGAAACTGCTTCCGCAAGGTAGGCCAGGATCACGTAGCTTAGGGCGTGCTGGCCAAGGGCCGCACCATGGCCCACATCCACCAGCAAGCCTAGCAAGAACGCCACCCCCATGCCGACGTGGAGCGGCTCGCGAATGCACCAAAAGGCCAGGACCAAAGCCACCGGATCGGGAATGCCGATCAGACGTCCAGTGGGAATGTAAGCGAGCCCCAGAGCGATAAAGAGGCTGAAATAGACGAACCAGCGCTTGACCGGCAGGAGAATGCGACTCGAACGGTGGGTGGGCTGCATGGCGCTACTCGCTCGCGGCGCCCTTGCGCCGAGGGGATTTGTTCGGCGGGGCCGGGGGTTCCGGGGGTAAAGCCGGCGGCGGCGCTTCCCGGCCGATCACTAGAACCTGCCCGGCGCGCTCCACCCCCGCAGCCGGTTCGCACAGGATGCGGGCAAAAGCCTGAACCTCCCGGTCGATGCGAGTCACCGAGGCCACCGGCAACCCCGGGACGAACACGCCATCGAGCCCGGAGGTGACCAGGGCGTCGCCGGCTTTGATGTCGGCATTGGCCTCCACGAAACGCAGCTCGAGGATGCCCTGACCGGCACCGAAGGCGACGCCCCGTAGGCCGTTACGCGGCAACATCACCGGAATGGCCTGGTTCTTGTCAGTGAGCAAGGTTACTTCGGCCTGGATCGGGAAAACCCGGGTCACTTGCCCCACGACACCACGGGCATCCACCACCGCCTGGCCCGCCTCGATGCCCTGCTGACTCCCCTTGTCCAGGATCACCTTGCGGGAAAAGGGGTCACGCGCGTTGTAGAGGATTTCCGCCGCGACGGATTTGACCTTGAGCCGCTGCCCCATATCGAGGAGGCCCCGCAATTGGGCGTTCTCCTCTTCCAGGTGGGCGCTTCGCAGAAGATGCTCCGCCGCCTCCAGCTGCTTGCGCCGCAGATCGCGGTTCTCGAGCTGCACCTGGAGCAGCGTAGCGAAGTAGGTGGAGGCATTGCGGACCATGTCCGCTGGCGTGCTGGCCGCCATCTGGAGCGGATAGGTGACCACCGTCATAGCTTGGCGGAACACCTCCAGATAACGGAAGCGCAGGTCCATTACCAGCATGGCGAGCGCCACCGTGACATACACGAACAGCCGAACCAGCGGCGCCGGACCGCGTCGGAAGATGGGGGGAGCCTGATGACCGCCGACGGACATCGTGGACAAGCGGAGAGGCCAGGGCCTCCGCCGCGATTATTCGGAGGTGAAAATTGAACCGAGCTGGTCCATCTTTTCCAGCGCCATGCCAGAACCCCGCGCCACACAGGTCAGGGGCTCTTCGGCGACGATCACTGGCAGGCCGGTTTCCTCCATCAGCAGACGGTCCAGATCCCGCAAATGCGCCCCGCCACCCGTGAGGACCATCCCCCGCTCGGCGATGTCAGCGCCCAGCTCGGGGGGCGTCTGCTCCAGGGCGATCTTCACGGAGGAAACAATCTGGTTAAGCGGCTCGGTGAGCGCTTCCAGGATCTCATTGCTGGAAATCGTGAAGCTGCGCGGAATCCCCTCGGCGAGGTTGCGGCCCTTGACTTCGATTTCCTTCACGGCCGAACCGGGGAAGGCGGAGCCGATTTCCTTCTTGATGTTTTCTGCCGTGGTCTCGCCGATCAACATGCCGTAGTTGCGCCGGATGTAATTGACGATCGCCTCGTCGAACTTGTCGCCGCCAACCCGCACCGAGCCGGCATACACCATGCCGCCCAGGGAGATCACGCCCACCTCGGTGGTGCCACCCCCGATATCCACGACCATCGACCCGGTGGCGTCGGACACCGGCAGGCCGGCTCCGATGGCCGCCGCCATGGGCTCCTCGATGAGGTAGACCTGACTGGCGCCAGCGGCCAGGGCGGCATCACGGATCGCGCGACGCTCCACCTGGGTCGACCCGCAGGGCACGCAAATGATGATGCGCGGGCTTGGCGAGAACAGACGCGAATCGTGCACCTTCTTGATGAACTGCTTGATCATCTGCTCGGTGACCACAAAATCCGCGATCACGCCGTCCTTCATCGGGCGGATGGCAGTGATATTCCCCGGCGTTTTTCCCAGCATCTGCTTGGCCGCCATGCCCACCGCCTGGATGGTCTTCTTGGCGTTGGGCCCGCCTTCGGTTCGAATGGCCACCACCGAAGGCTCGTCGAGGACGATGCCTTTACCCCGGACATAGATCAGGGTATTGGCCGTGCCAAGGTCAATGGCGAGATCGTTGGAAAAATAGGAGCGCAGAAAACCGAACATGGGGGCGGACCGGAAAAGCGGAGGGCAAGTGGGGCGCGAAAAACGATTATGATAACCTACAAATTAAGTAAATCCGGAAAGTTTGCACGCCATGTCCCTGACCCCGGAAGTGGTTCGCCACGTCGCCAAGCTTGCCCACATCGCCATGGATGCCGATGAAGAAAAGGCCACCCGCGACAAGCTGGAAGGCATCTTCGCGTTGATCGAAGCCATGCAGGCCGTCGACACAACCGGGGTGGAGCCCATGAGCCACCCCCAGGATATCGCCCAGCGGCTGCGCCCAGACGTCGTGAGCGAGCCCGATCGGCGTGATGCCTACCAAAGCGTTGCCCCCCAGACCGCCGACGGCCTCTATCTCGTGCCTCGGGTCATCGAATAAGCCGTCTCACTCAGTCCGTTCCCATGATCGATTCGAGTCTCACCGAACTGGCCGCCGCCCTGGCGGGCCGCCAGATCTCCAGCGTGGAGCTGACCCGACAAGCCCTTGCCCGCATCGCTGCCCAGAAGGACCTCAACGCCTTCATCACCGTCGATGAAGCCGGCGCCCTGAAGGCGGCCCAGTCGGCCGACGAGCGGCTCGCCCGGAGCGAAGGCGGTCCGCTGGTTGGAATTCCCCTCGCCCACAAGGATGTCTTTTGCACCGAGGGCCTTGCCACCACCTGTGGCTCCCGCATGCTGGCGAATTTTGTCTCCCCCTACGACGCCCAGGTGGTAAGCCTTCTCAGGGCGGCCGGTGCGGTATGCGTGGGTAAGACCAATATGGACGAGTTCGCCATGGGCTCGTCCAATGAAAACTCCTACTTCGGCCCGGTCAAAAACCCCTGGGACCCGGGCAGGATTCCCGGCGGCTCCTCTGGCGGCTCCGCGGTGGCTGTCGCGGCGGGGATGGTGCCCATCGCCACCGGCACTGACACCGGCGGCTCGATCCGGCAACCCGCCAGCCTGTGCGGCGTCACCGGCATCAAGCCGACCTACGGCGTGGTGAGCCGTTATGGCATGGTGGCCTATGCCTCCTCCCTCGATCAGGGCGGAGCCTTCGCCCGCTCGGCCCAGGATTGTGCCCTGCTGCTGTCGGCCATGGCGGGCTTCGACCCCCGCGACTCCACCAGCCTTGATCGCGCGGCCGAAGACTACTCCCGGGA
This sequence comes from Zoogloeaceae bacterium, assembly GCA_016791025.1. Lineage (GTDB taxonomy): Bacteria > Pseudomonadota > Gammaproteobacteria > Burkholderiales > Rhodocyclaceae > JAEUNX01. The sequence goes on from JAEUNX010000009.1 coordinate 11,841, forward strand.
TCTGGACCAACCGCTGACCGGCCTGCGCATCGGCCTGCCCAAGGAATTCTTTGCCGAGGGTCTGGCCACGGACGTCCGCGCCGCCCTCGATGGCGCCCTGGCGGAATACCGCCGGCTCGGCGCGACCCTGATCGAGGTCTCGCTACCTAACGCACGCCTGGCCATCCCGGCTTACTACGTCATCGCCCCGGCGGAAGCGAGCTCCAACCTTTCCCGCTTTGACGGCGTCCGCTATGGTCACCGGGCCGCCGAATACGGCGATCTCCAGGACATGTACCGCCGCAGCCGGGCCGAAGGTTTCGGCGCCGAGGTCAAGCGCCGCATCCTGATCGGCACCTACGTCCTGTCCCACGGCTATTACGACGCCTATTACATCCAGGCCCAGAAGCTGCGCCGCCTGATTGCCCAGGATTTCGCCGCCGCCCTTAACGAATGCGATGTCATCGCCGGCCCCGTGAGCCCGACGACGGCCTGGCGGATTGGCGAGAAGAGCGACGACCCGGTCCAGATGTACCTCTCGGACATCTACACCATCGCCGTCAACCTCGCGGGCCTTCCTGGCCTCTCCCTTCCGGCGGGGGCCGGGGCGGATGGTCTGCCGGTGGGTCTGCAGCTGATCGGCAACTATTTCGCCGAGGCTCGCCTCCTCAACGTGGCGCACCAGTTCCAGTTGGCCACCGACTGGCACCGGCGGCGTCCACCGGTCGTCTGATGTCGGGTGAAACTGGTGAATCCCCGTTTTTGTTGGGTTGCCCCCATCGTTGTCGCGTGGCTCTCCGGATGTGCCGTCGCTCCGCCCTACGGCGAGCCCCCCGGCGCCCCGTCGCCGGCAGTCCGCGACGACAGCCCCTCCGCCCGCGGCCGTCTCAAGCCGATGCCTGTCCGCCCGCTGCAGGTCAAGACCGATTGCCGCTTCAAGGACGAAACCGGCTATTCCGGCAATGCGATCCTCGACGTGGATTTCGATCAGGTCCGCGCCTTTTCCGCGACGGTGAATATTCCCCGCCGAGGGCAGTGCCGCTTCGACCTCACGGAGTTCGAGCAACGCCCAGCCCACGCCCATGTGGCGCTGCACGCCCGCAACGGGTGCACGGTCCGCATGTGGGAGCAGGGCAATCAGGTCACAGTGGCCTTCGCCCAATGCGGCCGGCAATGCAGCGGGAACGCCGCCGACTATCTGTGGCCCATTTTGGTCGACCGGCCCTCGGGCCGCTGCGATTGACCCAACCCAGCCTGACGGAAGCACCATGAGTCAAACCCAGTGGGAAGTGGTGATTGGACTTGAGGTCCACGCCCAGCTCAATACCGCGTCGAAGATCTTCTCTGCCGCCAGCACGGCCTTTGGCGCCGAGCCCAACCGGCAGGCCTGCGGCGTGGACCTCGCGCTCCCGGGCGTCTTGCCGGTATTGAATCGGGGCGCGGTGGAGCGGGCCATTCGCTTCGGCCTCGCCATCGGAGGCCGGGTGGCCGAAAAGAGCATCTTTGCGCGTAAGAATTACTTCTACCCCGACCTGCCCAAGGGCTACCAGATCAGCCAGTTCGAGCGCCCAGTGGTGGAGGGTGGCACCCTGACGCTGCGGGTCGGCGAGGGCGACAAGGCCTACGAAAAGCGGGTCCGGCTGACCCGGGCGCATCTTGAGGAAGACGCCGGCAAATCTCTCCACGAGGATTTCCACGGCATGAGCGGCATCGACCTCAATCGCGCCGGCACGCCGCTGCTGGAAATCGTTTCTGAACCGGACATGCGCTCCTCCGCCGAGGCAGTGGCCTACGCCAAGGCGTTGCATGGCCTTGTGCGCTGGATCGACATCTGCGACGGCAACATGCAGGAAGGCTCCTTCCGCTGCGACGCCAATGTGTCCGTACGGCCCAGGGGCCAGGAGGCCTTCGGCACCCGCCGGGAGATCAAGAACCTCAACAGCTTCCGCTTCCTCCAGCAGGCCATCGATTACGAAGTTCAGTGGCAGATCAACGAGATCGAGGAAGGTCGCGCCATCCAGCAGGCCACGGTGCTGTTTGATCCGGACAGCGGCGCGACGCGGATGATGCGCTCCAAGGAGGACGCCCACGACTACCGCTATTTCCCGGATCCGGATCTGCTACCGCTGGTGATCCCATCCACTTGGATCGAGGAAGTCAAGGCCGCCCTTCCGGAACTTCCGGCCGCCCTGGCCGCCCGCTTCCAAAGCGACTTTGGCCTGTCGGCCTACGACGCCACCACGCTGACGGCGAGCCGGGAGACCGGCCAGTTCTATCTCGACACGGTCGCTGCAGCCGGCGCGGCCAACGCCAAACTTTGCGCCAACTGGATCATGGGCGATCTGGCGGCCCGGCTGAACAAGGCCGAGCGGGACGTCGCCGATTCCCCGGTATCGCCGATCCAATTGGCGGGCCTGGTGATCCGGATCGCCGACAACACGGTGTCCAACGCCATCGCCAAAAAGATCTTCGAGGCGCTCTGGCAGGGGGAAGGCGCTTCCGCTGACGAGATCATCGACACGCAAGGGCTCAAGCAAGTGACGGACAGCGGAGCCATCGAGGCCCTGGTGGACGAGGTCCTGGCCGCCAACCCGAAGTCGGTGGAAGAATTCCGCGCCGGCAAGGAAAAGGCCTTCAATGCCCTGGTGGGACAGGTCATGAAAGCCAGCAAGGGCAAGGCCAACCCTGCCCAGGTCAATGAGTTGCTACGCCGCAAGCTCGGCGCCTGAAACCCTGTTACGGAATCCGCACCCTCCCGCTGCTAGGATGACCGTCTCGATTTGCAGGAGGTTTCCATGAAACCACTGACCGCAGCCCTCCTCCTCAGCCTGATCCCAGCCGCGCTGCCAACCAGCGCGGCGGAGTCGATTCCTCCCCGCAAGGCGGGCCTGTGGGAGATCGCCACCGAGGTCTCCATGATTCCCGGTCAAAAGATGATGGCCCAGCGCTGCGTCGGCCCGGACGGGGATGGCGATGTGCTCGACCCTGGGGCCCGGGAGCGGAAGAAGTGCAGCCCTCCGAAAATCAGCCGTGCCGGGACGGCCTACGTGACGGACATGACCTGCACGGTGCAGGGCTCGAACGCAACCATCCATGGCACGGTATCCGGCGACTTCCAGAGCCAGTACAGCGGCCGAATCGATACGACCTACTCCCCTCCGCTCCATGGCCTGTCTTCGTCGAGCATGGCCATCTCGGCGCGGTGGCTGGGACCCTGCCCGGCAGGGCAGAAACCTGGCGATACCGTGCTCTCGACCCCCGGGGGGCGCCTGAATCTCAAGGACGTCGTACGGGGCCTCACCCACTGACGGGCGGCGCCGCAAAAACATCCAAAATCTCCGTCAGAGCCGTTATGCTAGGCGCTTGAAAACGCCGAGCGTAAGCCTGGGACCATGACGGAATGCCCGCTGTGCCAACCCGCCGATGAGACCCTCCTCTGGCAAGACGAGGTATGCCGCCTGATTCGGGTCAGGGATCCGGATTATCCCGCCTATCTGCGCGTGATCTGGAAGGCGCATAAGCGGGAGATGGGGGATCTCGACCCCCCCGCGCAGCGGCATTTGTTCCATGTGGTCCTTGCCGCGGAGGGCACGCTGCGGACCCTCCTCCAACCCCATAAGATCAATCTGGCCAGCTTCGGGAACGTGGTCCCCCACCTCCACTGGCACATCGTCGCCCGGGATCCCCAGGACCGCCATTTTCCCGAACCCATATGGGGAACCCCACAGCGGGATGGTCAGCCCCTCGCCGTGCCCCCAGATCCGCGATTAACCCTAATCTTTCGCGGCATTTTGGCCGAAATGACTGCAGGCTGAACCCGGCCTGTTTGCTGGAGACTGGACCCCCATGCCTTCCCTGGATTTTCGCAACCCCGCGGATTGCCTCGCCTTCCTCAAGGACCTGCCGCTCACCAACCTCGATGGAAGCCATCCCAAGGTGACGGACATGGTGGCCACGCTGCTTGCGCAGCCTCCGGCGCCCAACCAGCATCTGGAGGTCCTTGAAGCGGCCAGGGAGGCCATTGCCTTCCTCCAGTTCGAATTGGGCCAACGCTATGCGGCCCATCCCCTGCCCCCCAATAGTCGGGAGGAGACCACGTTGCAGGCGGTCATCCGGTTATGGGCCGACCTTGCTCGCTCCTATGCCGTGATTCTGCGGGGCGACATGGAGTCGCGAACTTTGGAGGATCAGTACGCCCTGCTCGTACAACGCCGAATTCAGAATGCGGGCAACTGCCTGTTGGAATATTTCCGCGCCCACCGAGCCATTCCAGCGGACCTATGGTCGCAATTTCACGACAGCTACGCGGTGGCAGAAAAGATGGGCTTCGCCCAGACCCGGGTCAGCGATCCGCTCAATGATGTCTGGAAAGCCCAGAGCGGTGCCGAAGCCTACTGTGCGGTGCTGCTGGTGGATCTCGCCAATCCGTTCGGCCGCAACCAGCGCGAATTCCAGATCGTCTGCCAATGGGCACAGCGCTTCGCGCCCTATTGCGGTCTAGCCGCCCCCACGGACGGGGAGGCCCCCGGTAAATATGGCTTGGATCTCGCCATGGACCAGGGTCTGCGCCCAATCGGCCTCCTGGCGCCCAGCCTGACCCTGCGGCGCTTCGATGGTCTCCGCCTGGCCAGCCAGATCCAGGCCGCCCTGACCCAACTCAAACAAGGCATGGCGCCGGTTTCGCTTGGGCTCGGTGAAGACTGTGCTGCGGAAACCGCCAGCCGGATTCTCGTGTCGCTGTATCGTCCCTGGGGGCTGGCGGCGGCAGGGCGAAAGTATCCACGGCGCACCAGCCGGGGCATTGCCGAAGTCGTTTCTCAATGGGACGCGATCGCGTTCTACATTGAAGGCCAGCCCTTCGTTTTGCCCAAAAAGCCGCGTCAGGCCACTGGATTGGCCACGGACCTCCACACGATGACCTTCGGTAGCCGTGCCGAAGATGCCCACTGGGACGAGCGCCGTCGAGCGAGCTATGCACGCGAACACAATTACTCTCCCCGTGGCTGGCAAGTCGTGGACCAGTCGGTCAATGGATTTCGGTTGCAGCGAAAACCGGAGGATGAGCGTACCGAACATCGTCAGCTCATCAGTATCCGACCACCGGATGGAAATCAGCACCTCCTTGCCATCATCCGCTGGCTGATGTTCCGCCAGGATAACTTCCTTGAGGCCGGGATCTACATTCTTCCCGGACTGCCGCGCGCTGTAGCCGTCCGCTCGCCCGGCCTAAGCGAAAGCTCCCATAATTTGTACGAGCTGGGCTTCATGCTGCCAGCGGTCCCTGCGCTCCAGGCAGAAGCGACGCTGGTTGTCCCGCTGGGCTGGTATCAAGCGGACCGTCCGGTCGAAATCCGCGGCGAACCGCCGCGGCGGGTGAAGATGGTAAGTTGCCTGCTACGCGGCTCTAATTTCGATCAGGTCACGTTCGCCGAGGCCTGAATTCGCCAAGAGCCCGTCATTTGCCGTTAACCGGCATGAACCGCCTGATCGGCAGGACAGCGGTGAAAGTGCTCCCACGTCCTGGAGTACTTTCGATGCGCAGCTTGCCCTGGTGGCGGGACAGCACGTGCTTGACGATTGCAAGCCCCAGCCCGGTGCCCCCGCTTTCCCGTGACCGTCCGCGATCGACGCGGTAAAACCGCTCCGTGAGGCGAAGAATATGTTCCTGGGCAATGCCGATCCCATTGTCCTGGACGGTGAACGCCATGCCCTCGGTCAGCGGTCGCCAGGAGAGTGCAATTCGCCCCCCCTCGGGCGTGTAGCGCACCGCATTGGTGGCCAGGTTTGCGAAGGCGCTGCGCAATTCCTTGTGACTTCCCCGCAGCAACCCATCCTGCTGGATGTCGAGGTCGATGAGGTGCCGACCGCGGGAAATCAGTTCGGCGTCCTGGCGGACTTCCCCCAGCAGATCTCCGATGGGAATCTCTTCCTCCTCTGGATCCGGTGCTCCGGTTTCGAGGGCCGAGAGACTCAGCAAATCGTCGATGAGGCGTTGCATGCGCTGGGTCTGCTCGGAAGCCCGGGCAAGAAAATGGCGAATCTGCTCGGGATCATAGTCGTCCAGCCCATCTTCCAGGGTCTCGAGAAATCCGCGCACCACGGTCAAGGGCGTCCGTAGCTCGTGGGAGACATTGGCGACGAAGTCGCTGCGCATCTTCTCCAGCCGCTCAATCTGCGTAATGTCGCGAGATAAGAGCAGTTTCTGCTTGTCGCCATAGGGGATGACCTGAATCTGAAGCGTGGCTTGAAGGTTGCGGGTGGAGTGGAAGAGGAGGGGCTGGGCATACTGCCCACTTTCCAGGAAGGCGACAAAGGCGGGCTCCCGAACCAGATTGGTAATCGGGGCACCGAGATCCTGCTGTGCGTCGAGGCCGAATTGCCGCTCCGCCTGGTTATTAGCCCACTCGATCGCATCGCCTTCCGAAAGGTACACCGCCCCGTCGGGCATGGCTTGGCTGGCGCTGCGGAACTGATCTAGGGAAGAGGAAAGGTGGCGACGTTGCGCCTCGGCCAGCCGGGAGCGGCGGCTGAGGTCTGAGAATACGAGATCCCAAAGCCCGCTGGCCATTGGTAAGGGACTGCCAAGGGGTTTGCGGGTCCACTCGGCCAGCGCCCAAAGATTGGTCAAATGGTAGGCGGCCAATCCGACCATCCCGCCGGCAAAAACCCCAAATCCCCAGGCTGGCCCCCCGGCGAAGCCGATGGCGACCCCGAATAAGCCAAGGGCGATAAGAGCCGTCGCACCCCAGATCCAGATGTAGGCCGTCGATCGAATGGAACCTCTCCTAGGTGAAACCGGCGGAAGGATACCCCCTCAGGCCTCGATCTGGGTCGAGATCCGGTAGCCGCTGCCCCGCACTGTCTGGATTAGATGCTGGTGGCCAGTGGCTTCCAGGGCGTAACGAAGGCGGCGAATATGGACATCTACCGTGCGCTCTTCAACAAAAACGTGGTCGCCCCAGACCTGATCCAAGAGTTGCGGGCGGGAGTGAACCCGTTCTGGATGGGTCATCAGAAAATGGAGAAGGCGAAATTCTGTTGGGCCGAGACTGACGACTCGGCCGGCAGCCGTCACCCGGTGGGTCAGTGGATCAAGACGCAGACCCGACATCTCCACCGGATCCTCGGTAGATTGAGGCGAGCGGCGCCGGAGCACAGCCTTGATCCGCGCCACAAGCTCCCGGGGGCTGAAGGGCTTGGTGATGTAGTCGTCAGCACCAGTCTCCAGGCCCTGGACCTTGTCCTGCTCCTCTCCCCGGGCGGTCAACATGATGATCGGAATCGCTCGGGTGCGATCGTCCTGGCGAAGTCGACGGGCCAATTCGATTCCGGACATGCCGGGGAGCATCCAGTCGAGCAGAACCAAATCAGGTAGGGCATCGCGCAGGAGCCGAAGCGCAGATTCGCCGTCGCCCGCTGCGACAACGTGGTGACCGGCCCGACTCAGGTTAGCCCCAATCAGCTCCTGAATCGCAGGTTCGTCTTCGACGAGCAGGATGTTCGCAGCCATGAACAAGCTCCTTTGTTTGAGCATCAGTCTATTTCAGCCTGGTTACGCTTTCATGACAGAGCGCAACAACCCCGCGAGCCGTGGGGGGCGGAATCGGCTTCGGATTGGAGTTATCATGCTGCCTCGCACACAAGAGATCGTTTGACATGGCAGGACTCGACCCAACGACTCCGGTTCCTACGGACATCACCCTTCACCGCAAGTCGAAAACCCTGGAAATGGCGTTCGAGGACGGCGCACATTTCGAGCTACCCTTCGAATTTCTCCGGGTCTATTCGCCCTCTGCCGAAGTGCGCGGTCACGGGGTAGGGCAGGAGATCCTCCAGCAAGGCAAGATGAATGTGGACGTCGTCCGGGTTGAGCCGGTGGGCGTCTACGCGATCAAGCTGGTATTTTCCGACGGCCATGACAGCGGGCTCTATTCGTGGGACTACCTTCATCTCCTGGGGTCTCGGCGTGACGAGCTTTGGCAGGAGTATCTGCGACGTCTGGCTCTAGCCGGCGGGAGCCGCGACCCAGCCCAGGTTGAAACCCCCCCAGCAATTCAGGGCTGTTCCTCGCATCGGCATTGATTCAGATGAACGACAAACCGACCCATTTTGGTTTTGAAACCGTGGCTGAAGGCGACAAGGCGCGCCGGGTTGCCGGCGTGTTCTCCTCGGTAGCGGCGAACTACGACGTCATGAACGATTTGATGTCTTTGGGCCTGCACCGCCTTTGGAAGCACTTCACCATCCAGGTTGCCGGCGTGAGACAAGGCGACCGAGTTCTGGACGTCGCCGGAGGCACCGGGGACTTGTCCCTCGCATTCGCAAAAAAGGTTGGACACCAGGGGACCGTCTGGCTCACCGATATCAATCAAGCCATGCTCGCCCGGGGCCGCGACCGGATGATTGATCACGGGCATGCGCTTCCCGTCGCCCGTTGTGACGCCGAAAGACTGCCGTTTCCCGCGGCCCATTTTGATTGCGTTACGGTCGCGTTCGGCCTGCGCAACATGACCCACAAACAAGAGGCCCTTAAGGAGATGACCCGTGTCCTGAAGCCGGGAGGTCGTTTGCTGGTCCTTGAGTTTTCACGGGTGTGGGCCCCACTGGCGCCGGCCTATGATTTCTATTCTTTCAAGGTCCTGCCATGGCTCGGCGGCAAGGTTGCTCGGGATGCGGACAGTTACCGGTACCTGGCAGAGTCGATCCGCATGCACCCACCGCAGAATGAGCTCAAGACCATGATGGAAGATGCCGGGTTGGTCCGGGTCGATTATTTCAATCTGACCGGCGGCGTCGTGGCGCTCCATCGTGGCTATCGGGTCTGATTGTCCAGCTGCGCGACATAATCCGGCCCTCATTTCCACCACGTCAGATTTGGGCCACTTTCTCAACGACCAATGCTTGCTCCCCCCATCCTTGGCGCACTTAACCACCTCCTGGATAACGCCGACTGGGCCCGCGCTAAATTGCAGCCACATGGAGGAAGGGTGGCTGTGCTTGCGTTCCCGGCAATCTCGATCCGACTCCAGGTCAGCGATGACGGGAGATTTGCTCCGGCCGCCAGCGACGATTCCGCCGACCTGACCCTTATTTTTCCTACGGGTGCGATCGAAGGTTTGTGGTTGGGGTTGGAGGCCGCAATGAGGCATGTTCGTGTGTCAGGCAATGCCGAATTCGGCGAGGCGCTCGGCTTCGTGCTCCGCAATCTGAGATGGGACGCCGAAGCCGATCTCGCGCAGATTGTCGGCGACACCCTGGCACCGAGATTCGTACTTGGCGCCAGGCGGATGTTCGATTGGCAGCAAGACTTCCTTCGTCGAGGTACCGAGAATTTGCGGGATTACCTGGCCTTCGAGCGTCCGACCCTGGTTCATCAAACCGCTCTCCAAGACTTGGCCATCGAAACGTTAAATTTCCGTGATCGGCTGGGACGCCTGGAAAAGCGTCTGGCCAAATTGGACGCGGCCCTACCGAATCGACCCCCCACCTCTCAAAAAAAATAGGCGACCCTTGGGTCGCCTAGTTCATCGGCGTGCAGAAGCTCTAATCAATGACCACGCTTGCGCAGCTTTTGGATGGCTGCCAATTGTGCGAGGGCTTCGGACAGCTCGGCCTGAGCCCGGGCATAGTCCACCGTAGAGTCGTGATTCTGAAGCGCCTCCTCGGCCAAACGTTTGGCTTCAAGGGCCTTGGCCTCGTCAAGATCCTTGCCACGGATCGCGGTGTCTGCAAGGACAGTCACCAATCCAGGCTGCACTTCAAGCATCCCGCCAGCCACGAACACCAATTCCTCTTCCGCCTGGTTCTGGGGTTTAACCCGAACGGCTCCGGGCTTGATGCGGGTCATCAACGGCATGTGTCCGGGAAGAATCCCCAGCTCACCGGATTCCCCAGGGAGGGCCACAAACTCCGCCAAGCCGGAAAAGATCTGCTCTTCCGCACTGACGATGTCGACATGTACCGTCATTGCCATACGTCGTTACCTCGTGAGATGGGAGCCCGGCCCCAAAAACGGGAACCGGGATCCACGCCCATTAAAGGGTCTTGGCTTTCTCGATGGCTTCCTCGATACCGCCGACCATGTAAAACGCTTGCTCCGGCAGGTGGTCGCACTCGCCGCTGACGATCATCTTAAAGCCCTTGATCGTTTCCTTAAGGGGAACATATTTTCCAGGAGAGCCGGTAAAGACTTCGGCCACGTGGAACGGCTGGGATAGAAAGCGCTGGATCTTCCGGGCGCGAGCCACGGCCAATTTGTCATCCGGCGACAGTTCGTCCATACCCAGAATTGCGATGATGTCACGCAATTCCTTGTACTTCTGCAGGGTCTGCTGCACGGAACGGGCGGTGTTGTAATGCTCTTCACCGACCACAAGGGGATCCAGCTGGCGGGAGGTGGAGTCCAACGGGTCCACCGCAGGGTAGATACCCAGCGCGGCAATGTCCCGGGACAACACAACGGTGGAATCCAGGTGCAAGAAGGTGGTCGCCGGAGAGGGGTCGGTCAAGTCATCCGCAGGCACATACACAGCCTGGATGGAGGTGATGGAACCCACCTTGGTGGACGTGATCCGCTCCTGGAGACGGCCCATTTCTTCGGCCAGCGTCGGCTGGTAACCCACCGCGGAAGGCATCCGGCCTAGCAGGGCAGACACCTCGGTACCGGCCAGGGTATAGCGGTAAATGTTATCGACGAAGAACAGGATGTCACGACCTTCGTCTCGGAAGCGC
>JAEUNX010000053.1 GCA_016791025.1 Zoogloeaceae bacterium
CACGCCAGGTTGTCCAGCGCCGTGCCCCACAGCACCGCCTTCTTGCCGCCGGCGTTCATGGCGATGTTGCCGCCGATGCAGGAGGCGCTGGCCGAGGTCGGATCCACCGCAAACACCCGCCCGGCGGCGGAAGCCGCTTCAGCCACTCGCTCGGTGACGATCCCGGCGCCAGTGCGGATCGTGGCGTAAGGTTTGTCGTGCCCGGGCAGCACCACGTCCTCGACCGACCCGAGGTCGATCAGTTTTTCGGTATTGATGACCACCGACCGGGCATCCAGGGGCACCGCCCCGCCGGTGTAACCCGTGCCCCCCCCCCGGGGAATGATGGTGAGGCCTAGCTCGATGCAGTCCTTCACCAGCGGCGCCATCTCGTCTTCGGTGTCCGGGTAGAGCACCACGAAGGGGTATTCCACGCGCCAGTCGGTGGCGTCGGTGACGTGGGAGACGCGGGCGTGGCCGTCGAAGCAGATGTTGTCCTTGCGGGTGTGGCGGGCCAGACTGCGCAGCACCTGCCGCCGCAGCATGATCGTGTCGCCGAAAAATGCTTCGAAGCGATCCACCGCGCTATGGGCTGCCTCAACCAGCTTTGCGACCTTGGTACTGCGCTCCGGGTCGTCGCCGGCCGATTCTTCGCGCCGTTTTTCCACCTCCCGCAGGCGATGACGCAGCGCCTCCACCAAGGCATCGCGACGGTCGCGATTGGCCAGCAGGTCGTCCTGGAGGTAGGGATTGCGGGTCACCACCCAGATGTCGCCCAGCACCTCGTAGAGCATACGGGCCGACCGCCCAGTGACCCGCTCCGCCCGCAATCCATCCAACACCTGCCAGGACTCCGCCCCCAGAAGGCGGATCACGATCTCCCGGTCAGAGAACGAGGTGTAGTTGTAGGGGATTTCGCGCAGGCGTTGAGTCATGGCGATCCAGGGGCGGGGGAAAACTCGCGATTGTAGCCCAGGCCGACCCATGTTGCAGTGCAATTGACAGACAAATGAAGACCTTAGGCGGCCTGGGGGCAATCTCAGCGACCGGCGCGGCCTTCTCGCGCTGGGACCTCGGAAGGGTATCGACGGTTCAATTCCCCCGCCTGCCGGCCTCGATTTCGCCCTTGCCAAAGGGGGCGTAAGGCGCCTTGGACGCCCCTATTACGGCGGTGGTCAGGCCACTCGACCCGCAGCCACGACCGCCATTTCCACTCGCCAGCCCGAGCGGGCCAGGCGGGCGACCTGGACGCAGGCCCGGCTTGGGGCGGCACCCGGCGGGAGCCAGGATTCCCAGACCGCGTTCATGCCCGCGTAGTCCGCCATGTTCACCAGATAGACCGTGACCATGAGCAGACGGTCCTTGCCTGAGCCGGCACTTTCAAGCTGGGCGGCCAAGCTGGCCAGCAGGCTGCGGGTCTGATCCTCGATGTCTCCCGTGTCCTGGGCGGGCACTTCCACCAGATGCAGGAGGCCGTTCCAGGCCACCGCATCCGAGAACCTGCCGGTCGTGCCGAAGCGCTGGATTTCCATCAAGTCTTCCTCCCTCGTCCCGTGCCCGGGTGATTAGTAATTTTTTAAGGAATGGTGAATGAAGAGTTAAGAACGCATTGCCAGGGCGGATCGTACGCTGCGAACACTTCCAGTGACACCCTGGAGGATGCGGAGAGCGGCCTCTGGCCGGCCATTCACGGACGGCATCACCGCAGAGCACGGGTGCGCTGGCACCGGCTCCGTCACGGAGCCGCCCCTTCATCCCAACAAGCAGGAGACTCGAATGAAACTGCCTACCAGCACTCTTTTTGCGGCCATCGTCTTGGCGGCCGTCCATGTTCCCGCCCAGGCCGGCGCCAACGATCGAGAGGTGGCCCGGGGGCGCTACCTGGTTCAGGTGAGCGGCTGCAATGACTGCCACACCGATGGCTACATGCCCCGCAGCGGCAAGGTGCCCGAGGCCGAATGGCTCCAGGGCTCCGGCATGGGCTTCGCTGGGCCCTGTGGCGTCACCTACGCCAGCAACCTCCGGCTCATCGTCCAGGACATGAGTGCCGAGACCTGGCGGGCCCACGCCCGGGCCGAGCGCCGCCCGCCCATGCCCTGGTTCAACTTGGCGCGGATGAGCGATGGCGACCTCAACGCCATCTATCGCTACCTGAAGCACGCCGGGCCCGCCGGGGTGCCGGCCCCCACGGCGATTGCGCCGGGCCAGCCCATCCCCACCGCCCACATCGTTTTCGTTCCGCAACCCCCGAGCGGCACCGTGCCGGTGACCGCCGCGGCCAAGGAGTAAGCATCATGCTGGAAGTCATTCAGGATCAGGGCCTTGGGGCCCGTTACGACATCTACCTCCCCATCCACAAAGGGCTGCGGGCCTTCATGTGCCAGCTCCGGCCTCGGGTCGGCGCCCTGGACACCGAGGATGAGGCGGCGGTCACTGAGGCCCTCGAAGCGGTGCGTGCCCTCATCGTCCTGTGCGAGGGTCACCTCACCAAGGAAGACACCCTCGTTCATCCCTACCTGGAAGAATGCGCGCCAGGTTCGGCGGAGGGCGCCACCGCCGAGCACCGGGATCACGCGGTCAGCCTGGAAATCCTGGCGGCCCAGGCGGATCTGGTGGCCCGCACACGGGGCACCGCCCGGGTGAGCGCCGCGCTGCGTCTCTACCGCTTGCTCGCCCTGATGGTGGGGGAGAATTTCATCCACATGCACGCCGAGGAGACGGACCACAACGCAGTCTTGTGGGGCACCCGCAGCGACGCGGAGTTGCAGGGCCTGGAGGCGCGGATCGTGGCCACGCTGACGCCGGCGGAATCGGCGGCGACCCTGCGCTGGATCGTCCCGGCCCTGACCCCGGCCGAGCGTCTGGAATTCCTGCTGCCGATTCGCGACAACGCGCCGCCGGTGGTGTTGGAGGAGATCCTGAGCGTGGTGCGCCCCTATCTGGACGGGGCGGCCTGGAGCAAGCTTGAGCGTGGCTTGCGCCGGGCAGCGTAGGGTTCAGGCCCCGCCCTCGGCGACTTCGTGCAATTCCACGGGTCGGTCGAGGCGCAGCCGGAAGCGGCCACGGCCCGTTTTTTCGATGGCCAAGGGGGCGGCCCGATCCACCAGCCGACGCTGGAGCAGGATCAGGCGCGCCTCCAGGTTGTCCCCTAGGTCCGGCAAGTGCAGGCGGGGGTCCAGGCGCAGGGCGCGGTTGGAGAATTCGCCTCGCCCGGCCCGGGTGGTGTCCTGGAGCAGGAGCCACAGGATCGCCCCGGCCACCCCCTTGATGAGATAGTCGTTACCCAGAAAGATGCTGTGGTCGCGGGGGTAATGGCGCACCCGCAGGGGCGGGCCCGCCGGCGCCGTGGCTGCGGGAGTGCCGGTGGGGGGCTGGCTGGCCCGGGCCTCCTCCTCTTCCTCGGCGGCGGCATGGGCGCGATGGGCCTGGAGGGCCAGGCCGAATTGGGCGGCCAGGGCGACCAGGGCGTCTTCCAGGTCGTAGCCGAAGCGGCAATCCTGACCGCTTTCCACGTAAAGGACGGCCAGCAGCCCGGTGCAGCCGAAGATCGGGATCGCCAGCTGGCTGGCGGGCTCGGCGAGGCCCGGCAGGGGAATGGCCGTTTCCAGGTGGTCCATCAGGCCGTCGGCACTGGCCTTGTCCCGGACCGCTCGGCTGTAGGCGTATTCGGCGGCGGCGAACATGATGCGGATGGGCACGCCCTCCCGGGCGGCGATGCCGATGACCCCGGCGCCAAAGGGAATCTCCGCCCCGGCCCCCACCACCGGATAGCCCTGGCTACCCACCAGCACCAGCTTGCTGGCCCCGGCATCGGCGAGAAAAAGCATCTGGTGCTCAATGGCGAAATGGCGATCCAGGCAGGCCGCCAGGGTGTCGAATAAGGTTTCCAGGCTGCGGCAGGCGGAAAGGGCGTCGGTGCTGCGGCGCAGGGCCGGGAGCAGCGCGGGGCCAAGGGCCACCGGCGGCAGCTGGCGACCTGGCACGGGTTCAATGTCCAGCACCCGATACACGTCGGCGCCCTGGAGGCGGAACACCCCGGTCATGCCTTCGTGGGCGGCGATCCCGGCGAGCTTGGCCTTCATGCGCTCGAAGAGCGGCCCCGAGGTCTCGGTGCGCAAGTAGCGTAGGCGCATGCGAAAGCGCTCCACGGTCAGGTGATCCACCATCAGCACCGTGGCGTGGGGATTGACCAGGATGTTCTCCCGCGTCTTGTTGAAGAACTGGAAGGACAG
>JAEUNX010000202.1 GCA_016791025.1 Zoogloeaceae bacterium
GTTTGCTCCTTTTCGTCGTGCCCGCCCATGCCGAAGGCGCCCCGGGCCCGTCCCATGGCGTCCAGTTCGTCGATGAAGATGATGGCCGGTGCCTTCTGACGGGCCTGCTCGAAGAGGTCGCGGACCCGGGCGGCCCCCACGCCGACGAACATCTCCACGAACTCCGAGCCGGAAATCGAAAAGAAGGGCACGCCCGCTTCCCCGGCCACCGCCTTGGCCAGCAGGGTCTTGCCGGTTCCGGGTGGGCCGATCAGGAGGATGCCCTTCGGGGAGCGGCCGCCCAAACGGCTGTGGGACGCGGGATCCTTGAGGAAGCCAACCACCTCCTGCAATTCGGCCTTGGCTTCATCCACTCCCGCCACGTCGGCGAAGGTGACCCCGGTCTGGGCCTCGACATAGACCTTGGCCTTGCTCTTGCCGATGGACATGAAGCCGCCGCCCATGCCGGATTTTTCCGCGAACTTGCGCATCGCGAAGATCCAGATGCCAACGAAGATCACGGCCGGCAAGACCCAACCCAGGAGGTCACGCAGGAAGGTGGACTCGATCACCCCGGTGAACTTGACGTCATATTGGGAAAAGTCCTTGGCCAGGGCGGGATCCACCCGGGTGGTGACGAACTTGGTCCGCCCATCCGGCAGGGCTTCCTTGAAGCTGCCCTGGATCGTGTTGTCGGTGACGGCGATCTCCGCCACTTTGCCGGCTTCCAGGTAGCGTTGGAACTCACTGTAGGGCAGGGGCTCCACGGTGCGGGTCTGCACCCAAAGATCATGCAGGGTGAAGATCGCGAACATCGCGAAGATGAAGTACCAGAGGCTGAATTGGGTTTTCTTTTCCATGATGGTTTGGCCGCCGCATCCACGGATGCCCGGTCGGCGAGATTGAGTTTCCGACTCTAGATGGGGGCGTGGGGCAAAAGTTGCAAGCCCAGTGGCCCAGGGAGGGTTGGTGTCCATTTTAGCGGCGGGGGCTTGCCCAAGGCTGTCGGTGTTGTCCCACACCCGGATCCGCGGGGGGCCTACCGCCCGTTCGGCCGACGATGACAGGGGGGATGTGCCGGTGACCTTAGGCTACTCCCTACGCCCACGGCCCCCGGGGTCGAGCGTTCCCCCCACCATTGAGAAGGAGAACACCATGCATCGCACTCTGCGTCACCTCATCGCCCTGAGCCTCGCCGCCTCACTTCCCCTCGCCGCCCAGGCGGTGGACCCTACCGCTGTGGCCAAGGATCGGGCCGAGGCGGCCTATGATGCCAAGAAGGAGGTCACTGAACACCGCTACGACATGACGAAGGAGGAATGCAAAGCGCTCTCCGGCCATGCCCGTGAGGTTTGCATGCAGGATGCCAAATCCGTGCGCACGGCCGAAAAGGCTGACGCCAAGGCGGATCTGAAGGCCGCCAAGGCCCGGGCGGAAGCGGCGGGTGAACGCAATGAAGCCGCATACAAGGCCGCCAAGGAACGTTGCGAAGGGCTCACCGGCAAGGCCGAAGATGCCTGTATCGGCGAAGCCAAGCTGCGCCATCATCAGTGATCCTTTTGGGCCCCCCGCTCGGAGCGGCTTCAGGCAGCGGGCAGGGGGACCAGATCGTCCATGGGCCCGGTTTGCTCCTCCTGCTGTAGGGCCCACATCTGGGCGTAGGCGCCACCGGCGTCCACCAGCGCGGCATGGGTGCCTTGCTCGATGACGCGGCCCTGGTCCAGCACCAGGATGCGGTCGGCGTTCATCACTGTTGAAAGGCGGTGGGCGATCACCAAGGCCGTGCGGCCGAGGGCCGCTTGGTCGAGTTGGGCCTGGATCGCCTTTTCGGTCTTGGAGTCCAGGGCCGAGGTGGCTTCGTCGAAAATCAGGATGGCGGGGTTCTTGAGCAGGGCCCGGGCGATGGCCACCCGCTGCTTCTCGCCGCCGGAAAGCTTCAAGCCCCGCTCTCCGACCCGGGTTTCGTAGCCGTCGGGCAGGCGCTGGATGAAGCCTTCCAGCTGGGCGGCGCGGGCGGCGGCCTCCACTTCTTCCCGGCTCGCCTCCGGGCGGCCGTACTGGATGTTGTAAAGCAGGGTGTCATTGAAGAGCACCGTGTCCTGGGGGACGATGCCGATGGCCGCCCTCAGGCTGGCCTGGGTCAGGCCCCGCACATCCACCCCATTCACCCGCACTGCCCCTGCCTGAACGTCGTAGAAGCGGTACAGCAGCCGGGCGAGGGTGGATTTGCCCGAGCCGGAATGACCCACCACCGCCACGGTGTGGCCGGCCGGGATCGCAAAGCTGACATCGAAGAGGATCGACCGCTTGGGGTCGTAGGCAAAGCCCACGGCCTGGAATTCCACCGTGGCCGGGCCAGGGGGCAGGGCCACCGCGCCGGGGCTGTCCGCCACTTCCCGGTGCTCGTTCATGAGCTT
>JAEUNX010000073.1 GCA_016791025.1 Zoogloeaceae bacterium
GTGGTGGTGGCCGCAAGTGCCGAAGCCCTCGCCAAGATGGCCACGGGGCGCACCCGAGCCGTGGTGAATTGCGCCGAGACCCCAACCTCCGATTTCACCCGCAACCCAGACTGGAGCTTTCCTCTAGATGCGATGCAGGCCAGCCTGCGGGACGCCCTGGGTTCCGGTGAGGTCGATTTCCTCGACGCCCAAGCCATCGCCACCGCATTGTTGGGCGACAACCTGGCCACCAACGCCTTCCTCCTCGGCTTTGCCTGGCAGCGCGGCATGATTCCCGCTTCCCATCAGGCCCTGGATCAGGCCATCGAGCTCAATGGCGCGGCGGTCGGGATGAATCGGGAAGCTTTTCTGTGGGGTCGGCGGGCGGCTCATGATCTGGGGGCGGTGCAGCGAATGCTGCGCCCGACGCCGGTCATCCCGCTTCACGCCGACGGACTCGACCACGTCATTGCCCGTCGCCAGGAGCAGCTGACCGCGTACCAGGATGCCGCCTACGCCAAGCGTTATGCCCGCCTGGTGGAGCGCGTGCGGGCGGCCGAATCGGCCATCGCCGGCCCGGGCGGAACTCTCCGTCTCACCGAAGCCGTCGCACGCCAATACGCCCGAGTCCTCGCTTACAAGGATGAATACGAAGTGGCCCGGCTCTACACCGACCCCGCGTTCTGGGATCGGGTGGATGCCACCTTCGAAGGCGACTTTACCGTCCGATATCACCTCGCCGCCCCGCTTCTCGCCCGTCCGGACCCCAAGACGGGACGGATCGCGAAACGGAGCTTTGGCCCGGGGATGATGCGCGTATTCCGCGTGCTGGCCCGATTCAAGGGTCTGCGCGGCACCCGCTGGGATCCCTTTGGCTACTCGGAAGAGCGGCGCATGGAGCGGGAGCTGATTGTCCAGTATGAGCAGGACGTGGAGGAACTCTTGGCCAGCCTTTCCTTCCTGCGCCGGCCCCTGGCAGTAGAGATCGCCAGCCTGCCCGAAGGCATCCGGGGGTTTGGCCACGTGAAGGCTCGCAACGCCGCTGAGGTCGCCACAAAGCGCACCACGTTACTGGATCGCTGGCGCACGCCAGAGGCAGGCGCCGTCCAGGCGGCCTAAAGTTTGGAGCCAGGGGCCGGGCCGGTATGATGGCTTGATGTCCCTTCGCACAGTCGCCACCGCGCCCGCCGCCCAAGCCGTCCTCGCCCAAGTGGCGGCCTGGAGCTTGGCCCTCGGCGCCACAGGCATTGGCGCCCTGCCCGCCGGCCATCCCTGGGCCCTTGCGGCCAGCCAGGGCATTGCCGCGGCGCTTCTGGCCCGCTGGATGGGAGCGCCGCCCTGGTGGTGGGCCATTCACGCGGGGTTCACGCCGGCATTGCTTGCAGCCACCACCTGGCATCTGGCACCCGGGTGGTACCTTAGCGGATTCGTCCTGCTCGCCCTGTTCTACTGGAGCAGTTATCGCACCCAGGTCCCCTTGTATTTGTCCAACGCCGCCACGGTTGCGGCCATCGCAGAGCTGGTGCCCTCTGACCGGCCGAGCGCCGTCTTGGACCTGGGAAGCGGCATCGGCTCGTTCATCCGCCCGCTGGCCCGCCTGCGGCCCCAGGCCCGCTGTGTCGGATTCGAAATGGCACCCGGATCCTTATGGCTCGGACGGCTCCTGGGCAAAGGCATTGCCAATCTCACCCAGCGGCGGGCCGACTTTTGGGGCGAGTCCTGGCGCGAATATGCCCTAGTCTATGCCTTTCTCTCGCCAGTCCCCATGGCCCGAATCGGAGCAAAAGCGGCGGCAGAACTGGGGCCACAGGCGGTCCTGATCAGCAACAGTTTTCCAATCCCGGACCGAAAGCCGGATTTCGTGCTGGATCTGAAGGATCGTCGCCGCACCCGTCTCTACGGCTACCGATTCGGGCCCTCCCGCCAATCCGGCCAATAGGCGGACGAAGCCCGCCCTATTTTCCCAATTGCCCGTGGACCGAATCCGGATAATTCAAAACTCTGGGCTGGGGTTCGTTAAGGATCGGCATCATGGCTGAAATCATCTGCATTATTGGTAACAAGGGGGGTACGGGCAAGACCACCCTGTCCCACATGCTGGCCCAGGGCCTGGGCCTGATGGGGCACAAATCCGCCTGCGTCCTGACGGACACCGCCCGGGATCCCTTATCGCCGGAAGGGCGCCGCTACATCACGGCCGACGCCCGCACCCCTGACGCCCTGATGAAGGTGGTGGACAAGCTCCGGACCTTGGACGAATGGCTCGGCATCATCGATGGCGGCGGAAACCGGACCGAAGTCGATAAAAAACTCTACGCCCTGGCCGACATTGTGATCCTCCCGTTCAGGGAATCCCACGAAGACATCCGCACAGTGGTGAAGGACCTGGAACTGTTTCCCCGCGCCTACGCCCTGCCTTCCCAATGGCCCACCAATACTTGGCAGCGCTCGGCCGCTGACCGACAGGTGGCCGAGCTGATGGGGCCTTACCGGCATCGGCTGCTCCGTCCCGTGGCTGCTTTGTCAGCCAGCAAGCTGCTGTTGCAGCGGCAGATTCCCGAACAATTGCCGACCCAGGTAGCGAACGCCTGCCGCTCCCTTGCCCGTCAGGTCCTCGGCGTCATGGAGATCGGACGCGGGCCTGATCTGGAGGACGAGACGCTTCTTGATGCCGACGACGCGGAGGGCATCGAAGCTATTCCCATCGGCTCCAGCCACCCCGACGCCGCCATGCCCGCCGGCCTCCTGCGCTACCGATCCCACTGACAGGCGCTCTTACCCGGGGCTCAAAACCGATTTCCGTGCCGGGCCATCACCACCAGGGCCTGAGCCCGATTCGAGACATTGAGGGCACGGAAGATCGCCGACATATGGACCTTGATGGTCCCTTCCGAAAGACCGAGGAGATCGGCGATCTCCCGATTGGTCTTGCCTTGGCCCAGGAGTTCCATGACCCGGCTCTGAGCGGCCGTAAGGCCGAAGCGCTCCTGAACCGACACTCCAGCCTTGCGGCGGGAACCGACCTCGCCCTGCAGTGCCGCCGGGACATACACCCCACCGTCGAGGACCGTACGAGCCGCCTTCAGCATCTCGTCCCCAGAAGAGGATTTGGGCACGAAGCCAGACGCACCACCCTTCATGGCCCGCTGAACGGTATTGGGCTCGTCCTGACCGGACACCACCAGGGCGGGAATGTCGGGAAAGCGCTTGGCCAGCACCGCCAGCAGGGAAAACCCGTTCATGTCCGGCAAGACAAGATCGATCACCGCCAGATCCCACTCCCCCTTCTCCAGTTCGGCCAGGGCCTCGTCGGCGCAGCGAGCCTCGACACATTCGACCCCTGGTTCCAGATGGCGCAGGGTCTGGGCCACGGCCTCACGGACGAGGGTATGATCTTCGACGATAAGAATGCGGGTCATAGGCGCTGGAGAATGCGGTTTGAATATTCCGGCCAAGGATACCACGGGGTCACCTGGACCCAATTGTCGCAAAGACTACCCCATCCCAGGCTTTCAAGCGAAAATCCCGCGCAAACAATAACCAACACCTTTCATTCCAGCATGCCGGTCCTCGGTCGTCGCCTCAAGTGCCCTCCCATGCTGGCACTCCTAGCCTTGCTGGCTGCCAATACCGCCCTGGGCGACAGCCTTCCGCCCGGCAATGAGGCCACCTTTCTCGGCGAACTGCCTGTCGTACTTACTGCCGCGCGTCTCGTTCAGGCGCAGCGGGACGCGCCTGGGGCCGTCACGGTTCTGGACCGGGAGATGATCTCGGCGAGCGGCGTTCGCGACCTGGCGGAACTACTCCGCCTCGTCCCCGGCTTCCAGGTCGGACAACTCTCCGGGGCCTGGCCGTTGGCCACCTACCACGGCCTGGCGGATCAGGCACCCCGCCGGATGCTGGTGCTCGTGGATGGCCGCTCGGCCTATTCGCCCTACTTCCTGAGTGGAATCGAATGGGAACAAATCCCCCTCGATCTGGCCGATGTGGAGCGCGTCGAGGTTTTTCGCGGATCCAATGCAGTGGCCTATGGCGCCAATGCCTTCCTGGGGGTGGTGAATATCATCAGTCGCCACCCTGCCGACGCGCCCCGCCTGCGCTTTCGCGTCACTGAGGGCAACGACGGCATCACCGACCGAACCCTCGGCACCGCCATCCAGACTCCAGACTTCACCGCCCGCCTGACGCTTTCCCGTCGCCAGGACGAGGGACTCCTGGCGTTGCCGGACAGTCGCCGCAGTGATCATGTGGACTTCCGCGCCGAGCTGCCCCTGGGGGCCCGGAACGGCCTGGAAGTATTTGCTGGCCTGAGCCGCTCCCGGGTCGGAGTCGGCGAGCCCAATAGCGAGACCGATCTGACCCGTCAGCGGCGGATAGACCTCGGTTTCGGTCAGATCCGCTGGCGACAGGAGGTGGACGACGACAACCACATCGTCCTCAGCCTCCTCCACCAGGAGGAGGAGGGCAGGGACCGCTATGCCCTGATCAATCCGGGGGATCTGGCGACACTGCCCTTTCCGGTGCGGGTGGATGTGAATTACGACTCCGCCATCTCGCGCAATGAGGTGGAGTTCGAGCAAACCATCGGCGGCCCCCAGGCTTGGCGGCTAAACTGGGGTCTCAACTATCGGGAGGATCGGTTGAGGAGCCGCCAGCTCCTCGGCGCAAGATCGCCCTTCACCAGCCGCTATCTGCGGTTGTTCGCCAATGGCGAATGGCGCGTGGCACCGGATTGGCTGATCAACCTCGGCGCCTCCCTCGAAGACCCGAATTTCGCCAAACGCAAACTGGCTCCCCGCCTGTCAGCCAATTATCATATGACGGAGTCGCAGACCCTGCGCATTGCACTCGGGCAGGCCTACCGATTCCCGACTCCCTTCGAAAAGCAGGCCGACATGCGTTTTTTTGCCGAGTCTCCGCTGATTGCCGCGCCCGGTCTGGTGGCCCAGACCTATCGCTCCGCACCGGATCTTCAGGCCGAGCGAGTGTCGTTCCAGGAGTTGGGCTATCTTGCGGAATTGCCCCGCTGGCGCTCGACGTTGGATGTGCGGGTGTTCCGTGAGCGGGTCAGCGCCATGATCGAGCGGCGGGTTGAGAATCACACGCTTTACCTCAGCATCCCGAGTCTCTCCCCCTTTCCCATTCCGATTCCGGCCCAGACGGCGTATTTCGATAACAGTGTGTCGCCCACTATCTACGGATTTGAAGCGGTCGCCACCTATCGCCCGGGCCTGCGCACCTGGATCCAGATCGGCCACAGCCAGCTTCGAATCAACGCCTCCGATGGTGACCCCAAGGCTGAGGAAAACGAGCGCTCGGCCCCCCGACACAGCAGCTTCATCTTTGGCGCCTGGGAACTCGGACATGGCCTGCAGGCCAGTGCCGCATACACCCACACCAGTGCCTTCGGCTGGTCCTCTGGCCCGGGGGGGCGGCTCGACGACAGCCACCGCACCGACCTTCGCCTGGCCTACCGATTCGCCCTTGGTCCGAACCTGGCAACCGCCGCGGTAACCGCCCAGAGTCTGGAAGGCCCCTATTCGACCTTCAGACCCGGGCAAGAGTCGAACCGACGAATCTTTGCCACATTCGGCTTTGAATTCTGACGGCGCTGATGACGACCCTCCTGCGCCTCTTTACGCTTCTCGCCACCGCCCTCGCCAGCGCATGGGGCGCGACGGCCGCTCACGGGGAAGTTTTGGTCGTGGTCAGCGAGTCCGGCGGGGCCTATGACGAGGCGGCGGAAGCGTTTCGTGCCGAGCTGCAACGTCTGGCCCCACGCCAGACGGTGGTAGTCAATCCGGTCGGAAACCTCGGCAGCATGGCCGAGTATCAATTGATCGTGACCTTGGGCAGTCAGGCGGCCCGGAGTGTGGCCGCCATGGGACAGCGCCCCCCCACCATCCATAGTCTGGTGCCCAAGGCCACCTACGATCGAATGGCCGGTCTCAAGGACGGGCGTGACACTGCGGTCCTGCTCGACCAACCCGCCACCCGCCAGATCGACCTGATCCGGGTTGCTCTACCCGGGTTTGGCCGCATCGCGCTCCTAGAAGGCGGCGAATCCCGTGAATTGGTGGGACAGTTGGCCGAAGCAGCGCGGGAGCGCAAGTTTGCCGTCCAGCGCGAGGTCGTGATGCGGGACAATGACATCTTCACCGCCCTCCAGCGGGTACTGAGCGACCCGGCCGCCTTGATCGCTACCCCCGACACGACGGTCTTCAATGGCTACAGCATCCAGAACATCATGCTCACGGCCTACCGCCAACGCTCCCCGGTGCTGGGCTTTTCCGCGTCCTATGTCCGGGCCGGAGCGGTGCTGGGCCTGTATTCGACCCCGGCGCAGATCGGCCGCCAGACGGCGGAGCTGGCCAGGGCGGCCCTAGGCGGCCAGCCGCTGCCGCCCCCGCAGAATCCGCGCTACTTTGAGATCAGCACCAACCCGCAGGTTGCCCGCTCCATCGGCATCTTCCTCGAGGAACCCGCGCAGATTCGCGCCTCAATTGCCCGCCTCGAAGGGGTCGCGCAATGATCGCCGATTGGGGCGTCCGCAATCGGGTCACCCTGGTGGCCACACTGCCGGCGGTGGTGCTTGGGCTGATCCTGATCGCCTTCTTCACCAGTTCGCGAATTGCGGATCTCGAACAGGCCCACGCCGAGCGGGGACGCGCCCTCTCCCGCCAACTCGCCGCCAGCGCCGAGTTTCCCCTCTTCTCCGGCAACATTGTCGCCCTCGGGCGGCTGGCCTCCAGCGCCGTCGCCCAGGCGGACGTACATCGCGTGGCCATCCTGGATGCCTCCGGCTCCCTCCTGACCGAAGCCATGGCCAGCCTGCCTCTGATGGCCGGCCCAGGGAGCCAGGGCGGCCGGCGTCCCACCGCGGCCACATTGCTTCGTTTCGAAGAGGCGGTCCTGCCAAGCCGCGTTGACCTGGACGACCCGGCCAGCGCCCCCCCCGAGGCCAATCGCCCAGCCGCCCTGGGTACCGTGGTGATCGAACTCTCCCGCCAGAGAATGGAAGATCGTCGCACCGAGCTTCTGGCGATCGGCGTCATGGCATTGATGGCAGTCCTGCTTGGAAGCCTGGCTCTCGCCCGCCAGATGAGCGCCGGAGTCACGGGGCCAATTCGCGCCATGGCCGAAGTCGCGCGGCGCATCGGCGACGGCAAGCTGTCCGAGCGGGTTCCGGTGGCGGCGGGCGGTAGCCTCAAACGCCTGGCCAACGCCATTAACGACATGGCCGCCCACCTCGAGGCCGCCCATGACGAAATGCAGCGCCGGGTCGTCGAGGCCACGGCCGAGCTGATGGCGCGCAAGGATGAGGCCGAGCGGGCCACCCTGGCCAAGTCCCGCTTCCTTGCGGCGGCGAGCCATGATTTGCGTCAGCCGATGCACGCCCTCGGCCTATTCATTTCCGAGCTTGCCCAGCACGCCCATGCTACCGAGACCCGGCGCCTGGTACGCCAAATCGCAGCCTCGGCTGAGGCCATGGAAAACCTCCTCGACAGCCTGCTCGACATCTCCAAGCTCGATGCCGGCGTGTTCAAACCCAATATTCGCGCCTTTCCCCTCCAGCCGCTTCTGGACCGCCTTGCCGTCGATTTCACACCCATGGCCGAGGAGCGCAGGCTGCACCTGCGCGTGCGTCCAACCACGCAGTGGGTGGAAAGTGACCCTGCCCTTTTGGAACGCATCCTCATCAACCTGGTGAGCAACGCCGTCCGCTACACCCAGGAGGGCGGGATCCTCGTCGCGTGCCGCGCCCGAGGCAATCAGTTGCGGATCGAGGTGCGCGACAGCGGCGTGGGCATCGCCAAGGAAGCCCAGGAGAGGATCTTCCAGGAGTTTGTCCAGCTGGAGAACGCCGAACGGGCCAGGAACAAGGGTCTTGGTCTCGGGCTGGCGATCGTCCGGCGACTGACGGATCTCCTCGGCCACTCCCTGTCACTGCGCTCGCGCCTGGGGGCGGGCTCGGTATTCGCGATCGAGGTGCCGGCCGCCGAGGCCCAAGGCAACCCTTCGCTGCCCGAGGGCGAGCGGGCGCCCGGGGATCTGGCCGGAACCAGAATCGCCATTGTGGACGACGACCCTCTGGCCCTCACCAGCCTCCACAGCCTGCTTCTCTCCTGGGGCTGCCAGGTATTCCCTGCGGACAGCCACGAGAACCTGATGATGGAACTCGCCACCCGGGGCATCCTGCCCCAGGTCGTCATCAGCGACTATCGCCTACGGGGCCCCCGCACCGGGATCGACGTCATTCAGGCGCTGCGAAACCGTTTCGGTCCCACAATGCCCGCCATCCTGATCAGCGGCGACACCGCCGCTGAAACTCTTCGTCAAGCGCAGGAAGAGGGGCTCGTCCTGCTGCACAAGCCGGTCCGCCCCGCCAAGCTGCGGGCCCTGCTCAACCGTTTGATCAACTAGGGCCGCCCTGCTGGAGTATCATCGGCCCAAACCAAACGGGAGGATGCAGGCCATGGCGCAGGACACCAACAGCAAAGACCCCCTCGAATTCATCCGCGGCATGTGGAGCAACATGGGATTCTCCCTGCCGGGCATGGTGACCCCGACCCTGGATGTCGACGAACTCGACAAGCGGATCAAGGACATGAAAGCCGTCGAGGGGTGGCTCAAGATGAACCTAAACATGCTCCAGATGAGCATTCAGGGACTTGAGATGCAGCGGGCCGCGCTGGCCGCCGTGAAGGCGATCAGCGAGCCGATGCGCAAAGCGGCTGCCGAAGACGAGCCCCGGGAGGCGCCTGAAAAAGCCTCAACTGCAGCGCCAAATCCGTCCGACGCGGTCCAGGCCCTGGCCGCCGCTGCGGCGTCCATGTGGCCCTGGAACATGCTGAATCAGCAACAAGCCGGCGCCGCTCCCACCGACCCGGCCCCAGAGGCCGAAGCGGAACCCGAGGCCCCACCGCGGCCCAAGGCACAGCCGCCCAAGGGCGGCCGCACCAAAAAAGTCTGACCAGAGGACAGTCGCCAAACGCAAACCTTCAAGCTGCCAGCCACCCGACCCAGAAGGTCAGGGTGGCCGCGGCCACGATGGTCGTCGCCGAAATCAGCCACGCCACCCCGGGCCCGTCCCCGCCCATCCGCATCGCCAGAATATAGGCCGAAGACGCAGACGGAAGAGCTGCGAACAGTACGGCGATCTGTCGCCAAAGCCCTTCCAGACCCAGCACCTGGGCCAAGCCCAGGGCGGTGAGTGGCAACAAGATCAGCTTGACCACCACCAGCCACACTGACCCCGCCCAATGCCCTTCGACCCGCCCCCAGCGCAAAGCCGCACCGACGGCCAGGAGGCCCAGGGCAATCGAGGCGTCCGCCAAGCGCTGGAGAAACTGATGCGCGGGCACCGGTAGCGTCAGACCCGCCAGGTTTCCCGCCAACCCCGCCATAGTCGCCAGCACCAGCGGATTACGCAGCAATTCCTGCACCAGACGCCCCTGGCCGTGGCGGGCCATCATCCCTACGGCCATGATATTGGCGAAGGGAACCATTGCACCGGCCAGGGCCCCCATGGCGGCGATCCCCGCCGCGCCGTGAACCTTGCCGGCCACGGCAATCCCCACGTAGGTATTGAACCGATAGGCGCATTGGAGGCGGGAGGCGAAGGCCATCGGACTCAGTCGGGCAAAGGGCTGGGAGGTCCAGCCCAACAAGAAGCCACTTACCATGGTCAGGAGACCGCAGGCGAACAGCGGCCAAGCCTCGCCCCAGTCAATATGGGTCCGCAGGAGCGCACCGAACAAAAGGGCTGGAAAAAGGACGAAATAGACCAGCCTTTCCAGGCCGCTCCAGAAAGCATCGCTTAGGTCGAGGTGGCGGCGCAGGACAGCCCCCAGGACAATTAGGGCGAAATCCGGCAGGAGGAGCAGGAATGTCGGCATCGCGCCACATTAATCCATGCCGGTGGCCCCGCCCATCGGGAATTTCCGCAACTCTGCGGCTGCACCTCGGTCAGGCAACACATCGCCAGAAAAACTGCCGGGTTAGGGCGTCACGGTGCGCAGGGTGCCGCTCCCCATGTCATAAACCCAGCCGTGGACCTTCAGGGCGCCGCCCCGGATCGCCCGGGACACGAAGGGGTATTCCCGCAGATGCTCCAACTGGAGACGGACGTTCTCCTCGACGATGAGTTGGTGACGCTTTTCGGCAGGAATGTCGATGTGGAGTTCGCGCAGCTTTTCATCGACCCGCTCCCGCGCCTTGGTGGCGTTGATGAGCCAGATCGGGATGTACTTGTCGTCGCCGTCTTCAGCATCCAGGGCCAGGATGCCACCGCAGCCGTAATGGCCGCAAATGACGATATCCGGGATGTTGAGGTGATTGATGGAAAACTCCAGAACTGCCGACAGGTTCCAGTCGTTGGTGGCGACGATATTGCCGACATTGCGGTGGGCGAAGACCTCACCCGCGCGGGTCTGGGTGATCGTATCCACCGGCACCCGGGAATCGGAACAGCCGATCCACAGCACCGTCGGCTTCTGGGCCTTGGCGAGATCCTCGAAATAGGTCTTTTCCCGCTCGAACACCTCAGCAACGAAGCGGCGATTGCCATCCAGGAGTTGGGAAATCATGGGATCACTCGTAGCGCCGCTGGTCGTCGATCACCTTGCCGTCATTGGCAAGGCTGCCAGGGAGACAGAGGTGCACCTCCCCCCGCAGTTTGGTGACTTCCCGAAGGCTGGCGACGATGGCCGCCGCAAGCCCCTCTGGGCCGCTGGCCACCTCGCAGTGGAGGGTCATCCGATCCGTCTGGTCGGGGTTGTCCACCACCAGGCGGGCGCGGCCAATCTCGGGGTGGCGATTGACCACCGCGGCCACCTGCCCTGGGTGAACAAACATCCCTTTGACCTTGGTGGTCTGATCGGCGCGCCCCAACCAACCGCGGATCCGCTGATTGGTTCGCCCACACGGCGAAAAGCCCGGCAGAATGGCCGACAGATCCCCGGTGCCAAAGCGGATCAGCGGGTAGTCGGTATTGAAGGTGGTCACCACCACCTCCCCCACCTCGCCTTCGGAAACCGGCTCTCCGGTGCCTGGGCGGACGATCTCCACCAGGACGCCTTCATCCACGACCAGGCCCTCCCGCGCGGAAGTCTCGTAGGCCACGAGACCCAGGTCAGCAGTGGCGTAGGCTTGATGCGCCACAATCCCGGCCTCGGAAAGGGCGTCCCGCTGGCTGGGCGGGAAGGCCTCTCCCGACACAAAGGCCTTGGTGAATGTGGCTGCCACGCCCGCCTCCTGGGCCTTTTCCAATAGGATCCGCAGGAAGGATGGCGTACCGGCGTAAGCATTGGGCCGCAGATCGGCGATGGCGGCGAGTTGCTGCTCAGTCTGCCCCACGCCAGCCGGAAATACGGTGCACCCCAAGGCATGGGCCGCCGTCTCCATCATCGATCCGGCCGGGGTCATGTGGTACGAAAAGGTGTTGTGCACCAGGTCGCCGGCGCGGAAGCCAGCAGCGTGAAAGGCCCTCGCCATGCGCCAGTAGTCGCGCCGGGCGCCCTCTGGCTCGTAGATCGGCCCCGGGGACGCAAACACCCTCGCACACGCGGCCCCCCATCCGATGGCGGCAAAACCGCCAAAGGGTCGGGCCGCCTTCTGTCGTTCGAGGAGTTCGGATTTGCGCAGCACCGGCAATCGGGCCAGGTCGCCCCGGGATCGGATGCTCGCTGCCTCGACCCCTTCGAGGAGGGCCGCCATGGCCGGTGAACGCCTCTGGGCATGGGCAATCTGGTCGGGAAGACGGGCAACCAGGTCCCGCTCGCGCGCTTCAGGGTCCTGCAGTTCCAGGGCGTCGTAATAGCTCATGCTCACCTCCTCCACCCCGACGTCGTCGGCCCGGACCGGAACCGGCCCTTCATGACAGCCACCGTTTCCGGCGACGATAGTGCTTGATCTCGCGGAAACTCTTGCGCCCCTCCGAAGAGAGCCCGAGATAGAACTCCTTCACGTCTTCGTTGGTGGCAAGGTCCTTGGCTGCCCCCTCCATGACGATGCGGCCGTTCTCCAGGATGTAACCGAAGTCGGCATAGCGCAGGGCCACCATGGTGTTCTGTTCGGCGAGGAGAAAGCTCACCCGTTCCTTGGAATTGAGGTCCTTCACGATCTCAAAGATCTCCTCCACGATCTGGGGTGCCAGTCCCATGGAGGGTTCGTCCAGCAGGATCATTTCCGGCTTGGCCATCAGCGCTCGGCCAATGGCACACATCTGCTGCTCACCGCCGGAGGTGTAGCCGGCCTGGGAGGTCCGCCGGGTCTTCAGGCGGGGAAAGTAGGCATATACCTTGTCCAGGCTTTCGCGAATCTCGCCACGCGAGGCCCCCCGGGTATAAGCCCCGGTCAGGAGATTTTCCTCGATGGTCAGGTGGCCAAAGCAGTGCCGACCTTCCATCACCTGAATGACGCCCCGGCGGACCAGGTCGGCCGGAGTCATCTGGTCCACGCGGGCCCCCTTGAATTCGATGCTGCCCTTGGTCACGTCCCCCCGCTCCGCCCGGAGCAAATTGGAGATCGCCTTGAGGGTGGTGGTCTTGCCGGCACCGTTGGCCCCCAACAAGGCCACGATCCGCCCCTGGGGCACTTCCAGCGACACGCCCTTGAGGACCAGAATCACGTGGTCGTAGATGACCTCGATATTGTTGATGGTGAGGTAGGACATGGCGTCGGCCACTCTCTCGTCTCAGGTTGGGCGCAATGGGGGAGTCTTTGCTAACGCAGGGGGATCGGGGCTGATGCACCCGGGGCCCGGCTTCGGGTCCCGGACGCACCGGGTCCTGATCAGCCCTCCTTCGAGCAATCCCGGGGTGTGATGCCCTTTTCCTTGGCGTAGGCGGCTGCGGATTCTTCGATCATTCCCCGCACCAGGGCGCGATCGGAATCCACCCAGTCGGTGAGCACCTTCCATTTGGTGCCATCCCATTGCTGGAATTTGACCTTGCCCGGGCCTTCATGGTCGGCGCAGGTGATCTTCAGGGGAGGCATGAAACCGGTGGCCCCCATCGCCGCGAGCCGCTTGTCGTCGAGATTGAGATTCTCAAAGCCCCAGCGCATCTGCTCGCCATTCATCGCCTTGCCTTTGCCGTACTTCTCCTGGGCCTTGCGGATCGCTTCCACGGTGATCATCCCGTGCACCACGCCCCGGTTGTAATACACGCTCCCGACCCGGGATTTGTCTTCCATGTTGCCCTTGTTCTTTCCATACACGAACTTCTGAATATCCTGGATCACCGGATAGTTGCTGCCGGCCACATTGAAGCCCGCAGCGGTGAATCCCTTGGCGGCATCGCCGGCCGGGACCGTGTCTTCCTCGGCGCCGGACCACCACACGCCGACCATCTTCTCTCGCGGGAAGCCGGTCTTCGCGGCTGACTTCAGGGCGGTGGGGTTCATCACCCCCCAACCCCACAGGATCACGTAGTCGGGGCGCTGCTGACGGATTTGCAGCCACTGGGATTGCTGCTCGTTGCCGGGATGGGCGACGGCGATCTTGGTCACCTCGAACCCGTGCTTGGCCGCCAGCTTGTCGAGAATGGCGTGGGACTCCTTGCCGTAGGCGGAGTCGTGGTACAAAAGGGCGATCTTCTTTCCCTTCAGTTTGTCCATCCCGCCTTCCTTGGTGCCGATGTAGTTGATGATCCCCGACGCCTGGGACCAATAGGTGGTGATCATCGGGAAGACCCAGGGGAAGACCCGCCCATCGGCGGCATCGGTGCGCCCATACCCAATCGTCACCATCGGAATCTTGTCCTGCGGCACCTTTTCCAGAACCGAGTAGGTGATCCCCGTGGATACCGGCATGAACACCGTATTGCCGCTCTGACCCTTGGTCTTCAGCCGCTCGTAGCACTCGACGCCGCGGGCGTTGTTGTACTCGGTTTCACACTCCTCCCAGGTGATCTTGACCCCGCCGACGCCACCGTCGCGCTCATTGATCATCTGCATGTAGTCGATCCAACCGCCGAAAAGGCCCGAACCCCCCGACGCATAGGCGCCGACACGGTAGCTGGGCAGACCGACGAACTGTTCGTCAGCCAGGACCGCGGCGGGACCCGTCACGGTGGCGAGCAGGCCGGCGAGGACCAGGGTTCGTTGGAATTTCATTGTTTCGTCTCCTCTTTTATGGGGTGCTGCCACTGCCAATACGGCGGGGACGCCGTCCCCGCAAACCGGTTCAATTTCAATGGGGAAAGGGCCAGAGGCGGAGTTTCTCCTTGCCGATTTGCCACAGCCGGGCGAGGCCGTGGGGTTCCACGATCAGGAAGAAAATGATCAGTCCGCCAAACACAATGAGCTGCAGATTCGAGGCGAAGCCCGCCCCCAGGGCGTTACCAAAGATGGCCGGGACCACGTTGTCCAGAAGGATCGGTAGCAAAACGATGAAGGCCGACCCCAGGAAGGAGCCCATGATGCTGCCCACCCCGCCGATGATGATCATGAACAGGATGCGGAAAGAGAGATCCAGGTTGAACCCCTCCGGCTCCACCGTCCCCAAATAGGTGTAGGCATAGAGCGCCCCCGCTACCCCGCAGTAGAAGGAAGACACCGCAAAGGCCAAGAGCTTCGCCCGCATGGGCCGGATGCCGATCACCTCTGCCGCCACGTCCATGTCCCGCACCGCCATCCAGGACCGTCCGGTCGCCGTGCGAACGAGGTTCTTGGCTGCCAGGGCCAGGGCCGCCACCACTGCCAGGGTGAGGACGTATTTGGCTTGAGGTCCGTCGAAGTGGTAACCCAGGATCACCACATCCTGGGCGGTGATCACCCCCGAGGACGCGTTGTTGGAAAACCAAGGGAATTTCACCAGTACCCAGACAATGAAGAACTGCGCCGCCAGCGTCGCCACCGCCAGGTAGAAGCCCTTGATACGCAGGCTGGGCAGTCCGAACAGCACCCCCACCGCCGCCGCCGCAAGGCCCCCCAGGATCAGCGCGACCAAAAACGGCAGGCCGTCGATCCGCAACCTGAAGTTGTAGGCACCGAAGGCCCCCACCGCCATGAAGGCCGCCGAGCCGAGGGAAAGTTGGCCGGCGTAGCCGGTGAGGATGTTGAGCCCGATCGCCGCGAGGGAAAAGATCAGCACCGGGATCAGGATCGCCTTCAGCCAGTACGCACTCGCCAGCATCGGCACCAGCACGCCGAAGATCGCCAAAATCACCCAGTAACCATAGCGATCCTGCAGGATCGGGAAGATCTGCTGATCGGCGGAATAACTGGTCTTGAACTGGCCGGCTTCACGGTACAGCATGGAAAACTCCTTGCATCAGGTCGTCACCGCCTCGCGCCAATCCGGCACGGTTGGGGCCGAAGGCTCGGGGCAGCGGCTTCATACCCGGTCGATGTGGCGTTCGCCGAACAGCCCCTCGGGGCGCACGAGCAGGAAGGCCAGGGCCAGCATGTACGGGAACCAGGATTCGATGCCGCCCCCCACCATCGGCCCGATGTAGACCTCCGCGAGCTTTTCCGACGCCCCGATGATCAGGCCGCCGACGATGGCCCCCGGCACCGAGGTAAAGCCGCCCAAAATCAGCACCGGCAGCGCCTTGAGGGCGGTGAAGGTCAGGGCGAACTGAACGCCGTTCCTCGCGCCCCAGATCATCCCCGCCACCAGAGCCACGAAACCCGCCACGCCCCACACAATTCCCCAGATGTGCTGGAGCGGAATGCCTATCGACAAGGCGGCCTGGTGGTCGTCCGCCACCGCCCGCAGGGCCCGGCCGATCCGGGTGTATTGGAAGAACAGGGCCAGGGAGGTGACCAGGACTCCCGCTGCCGCCGCCGCGAAGAGATCGAACTTGGACACCAGGATCCCACTGCGGTCCATCAGCCACTCGATGGGCTCATCGACGATGCCCAGATCCAGCCCCCGCACGTTGGCGCCCCAGATGCCCTGGGCGATGCCCTCCACCAGGAAGGTGAGTCCGATGGTGGCCATGAAGAGGGTGATGTGGGGCTGATTGACCAGGGGCCGCAGCACGACGCGCTCGGTGAGCAGCCCAAGCACCACCATGGACGCCAGGGCGAGCACGAAGGCCAGCCAGAACACCACCGCCGACCCCGGCTCCAATCCCAGCCACCCGGGCAGCACTTCCTGAAACCCGACGAAGGTCAGCGCGGCGAAGAACACCATCGCCCCCTGGGCGAAGTTGAAGACTCCCGACGCCTTGTAGATGAGGACGAAGCCGAGGGCCACCAAGGAGTAGAGCACCCCGGAGAGCAGGCCGCCGATGAGTACCTCGAAAAAGAATTGCATGGGCCCTCCCCGCTCCTCAGTGGCTCGCGCCGAGATAGGCGGCGATCACGTCCGGATTGTTCTTGACCTCATCCGGGGTGCCATCGCCGATCTTCTTGCCGTAGTCGAGCACCACCACCCGGTCGGAGATGTCCATCACCACCCCCATGTCGTGCTCGATGAGGACGATGGTGGTGCCGAACTGGTCGTTCACGTCGAGGATGAAGCGGCACATGTCCTGCTTTTCCTCCACGTTCATGCCGGCCATGGGCTCGTCGAGGAGCAGCATGGAGGGCTCGGCGGCCAGGGCTCGCCCCAGTTCCACCCGCTTCTGCAGGCCGTAGGGCAGCCGCCCCACCGGGGTCTTGCGAATGCTCTGGATCTCGAGGAAATCGATGATCTCCTCGACCTTGCGGCGGTGGGCAATCTCCTCCCGCTGGGCCGGCCCCCAGTAAAGGGCGTGGCGCAGCAGGCCGCATTTCATCTTCAGGCTACGGCCGGTCATGATGTTGTCCAACACGCTCATGCCCTTGAAGAGGGCGATGTTCTGGAAGGTGCGGGCGATCCCCTGGGCGGCGGCCTGATGGGGGTCCATCTTCTGGCGCCGGCTGCCATGGAAATGGATCTGCCCTTCCTGGGGGTGATAGACGCCGTTGATCACATTGAGCATCGAGCTTTTGCCGGCGCCGTTGGGGCCGATGATCGAACGGATCTCGTGCTCCCGCACGTTGAAGCTGATGTTGGTCAGGGCCTTCACCCCGCCAAAGGAAAGCGAGATCCCCTGAAGATCCAGGATCACCTCGCCGATCCGGCGCCCCTCCGCCACCGGGGCCTCCGCCGTCATGACCGCGCTCATCGGCATCCTCCTCAGGCGGCCTGTTTGAGGGGGTCGAGGCCCACCGTGCGGGCGTCCTCGATGCGCAGATCCGCCGCCACCACGCCGGTGCGGCCATCCTCGTACTTCACCTGGGTCTCGATGCGCTGGCTGGCACGGCCTGCATAGAGGGCCTCGATCAGCACCGCGTATTTCTCGGCGATGAAATTGCGCCGCACCTTGCGGGTCCGGGTGAGTTCGCCGTCGTCGGCATCGAGCTCCTTATGCAGCACCAGGAAGCGCTGGACCTGGGAGCCCCGCATCTTCGGGTCCGTCGCCAGATCCTCATTGACCTGCCCTACACATTCCCGCATCAGCTCATACACCGCGGACTGGGAAGCGAGGTCCGTGTAGCCGGCGTAGGCCATGCCGCGGCGCTCGGCCCAGTTGCCCACTGCCTCCAGGTCGATATTGATGAAGGCGGTGACCCCCTCGCGGCCGTTGCCGAAGCACACCGCCTCCTTGATGTACTGAAAGAACTTGAGCTTGTTCTCGATGTAGTTGGGGGCAAACATCGAGCCATCCACGAGCTTGCCCACATCCTTGGCCCGGTCGATGATTTTCAAGTGGCCGTCTTCGTCGAAAAAGCCAGCATCGCCGGTCATGAAATAGCCCTCGGCATTGATGGACTCGGCGGTGGCGTCCGGTCGCCTGTAATACGCCTTGAGCAACATGGGACCCCGGACGAGGATCTCGCCGTTCTCCGCCAGCTTCACATCCACCGCCGGGGCGGGCACCCCCACGCTGTCGAGCTTGATCTGGCCATCGGGCTGCAGGCAGACATAGGCGCAGGTCTCGGTCTGGCCATAGAGCTGCTTGAGATTCACCCCCAAGGACCGGTAGAAGCGGAACAAGTCCGGCCCGATGGCCGCCCCGGCGGTGTAGGCCACCCGGATCCGGGAGAGGCCGAGCACATTCTTCAGGGGGCCGAAGACCAGCAGGTTGCCCAGCCAGTATTGAATCCGGTCGCCCAGGCCCACCGGCTTGCCATCGAGGATGTCCGCGCCGCAACGACGGGCGACGTCCAGATACTTGTGGAAGATCGCGCGCTTGATCCGACTCGCATCCTCCATGCGGATCATCACCTGGGTCAGCAGGTTCTCGAAGACCCGGGGGGGCGCAAAGTAGTAGGTGGGGCCGATTTCCCTTAAGTCAGTCATCACCGTCTCACCCGACTCGGGGCAATTGATGGTGAAGCCCGCCACCATAGCCTGGGCAAAAGAAAACAGGTGGTCACCCACCCAGGCCATGGGCAGATAGGAAAGAATGTCCTCGGCCTCGGTGAGACGGTCGAACTGGATGCCCCCCCGGGCGGCGGCGATAAAGGCGCGGTGGGTCTGGCACACCCCCTTGGGCTTGCCAGTGGTCCCCGAGGTGTAGAGCATCACCGAGATGTCGTCGGACGAGCCCTTGGCAATCTCACCGTCGAGGAAATCCGCCTGGTTCCGGTCGTGGATGCGCCCCATCTCCTGCAACTCGGCGAGGCCGAGCAGAAAGGCCTGGGTGTAATGGCGCAAGCCCCGGGGGTCGTCGTAGATCACGTGTTCGAGGGTGGCAGACTGGTCCTTGACCTCGAGCATCTTGTCCACTTGCTCCTGGTCTTCCACCACGGCGAATTTCACTTCCGCATCCTGGAGGACATAGGCCATCTCTTCGGCCACGGCATCTTGGTAGAGCATGACCGGGATGCCGCCCAGACACTGGCAGGCGGCGACGGTGCAATAGAGACGGGGACGGTTGTCGCCGATGATGGCCAGGCGGTCGCCCCGCTTGAACCCCAAGGTCGCCAGCCCGCAGGCGATGGCCCGAACCTCCGCCGCCACGTCGGCCCAGGTCAGGGTCTGCCAGATGCCGTATTCCTTTTCCCGCATGGCGGGGCGCTGGGGCCTCACCCGGGCGTGCTGCAGCAACAGCCGCGGAAACGTGTCCAGCTCGGGCTCCACCGCCTTCAGGGGCTCTGCCATGGCTCCTCCTCCGAGAGGGGGCGTCGGCCTCCCCGCTCATCTCGGCGGAATTAGACGACGCTCCCGGGACCGCGGCTCACCCTGGTGATGGCCCGGCCTCATGTTGGACGGAGTCTCGCAAGCCAGTTTTGCGCAACTGTTTATGAAATGTAGCCAATTGTAGGGCGGTGCCCCGCCGGGGGCTGAAAAGCTAGCCGCCCCCGGCCCGGGCCGCCAGGGCCTGCTCCACCTCGTCGGCCCAGGCACAGCTCCGGCCCTGGGCCGCCCGGGCCTCGCGGATGAGGCGCAGGTTGCGGGCGGTGGTCTCCGGCTCCCAGGCCTCCCGCACCGCCGCCAGGGCGGAGGCGGCGGCGTCCAGCCCGTCGGTCTCGTCCTCCCGCAACACCGCCAGTTCCAGCAGCGTGGCGTAGTCCCAGTAATCCGGCGTACCCTGGGCGACCCGGCGGCGGACGGCATAGGTGACCACCGGCAGCAGCTCGGCCCGACGGGGATCGGGCGGGCTGGCGAGTTCCATGAGGGTGACCGCATTGATCCCCGGGTAGGCATCCCGCCAGTCGACCTCGAAGCCCTGGAGATAGGTCTCGATGGCCTTCTTCAGCCAACCCCGGGCCGCGAAGGCATTCCCCGCCTTGATCTCGGCTTCCCAGCGATCCTTGTACACCCGCCCCAACAGGCCATTGGTCTCGCTGCTCGCCCCCCGCTCGGCGATCAAGGCCCGCAGTACGGCTTCGGCCTCGTCGCGTCGACCGAGGCGGTTGAGGGCGAAGCCATATTGCTCCTGCACCAGCCGACTTTGGGCGAGGGGCTTGGGCGCGGATTCCACCAGGGCCACCATCGCCCCCCAGTCTCCGACCGCGCGCTGGGAGAGCAGCAGGTCGATGACCACGCCGGATTCCAGCTCATGCACATCGCCCAGCTCCCCCGCCACGGTCTGAACCGCCTCCTTGCCCGCCCGGCGCGCGGCGGCGAGCTTGTCCCGGGTGGCCACCGCATAGGCCGCCCGCTCCCGGAACACATCGGTCTTCAGGCGGCCAATGTCCGGGGGATCGAAGCCTTCCACGAGCTGGAACACCGGGCTGTCCTTGGCCGGGCCGCCCGCTGCCCGGCGGGCCTCGTTGAGCATCCGCGTCACCGCCTCCGCCCCGGCCGTGGGATCGGCCGGCCGTCCATCGCCGCCCAGGGCGTAGGGGACCGTGCGCAAGGGGGCCACGTCGAAGGGCAAGCGCCCCGCTTCGGCCGAGAGCAGCACCGTGGTGGAGGGCCGCACGCCGTGCCGCAGGCCCAGTTCGTAGAACACGTTGGCATTGGCGCCGGTGAGATCCGCCACCGCGAAATCGCAGAGGATCAAGCGCTCGTACATTGGCTTGTGGATCACGCCGCCGGTCAACTCCTCGTCGGCTCGCAGGGGCTCCATGCCCGCCGCCTCCACGCCGGGCTGGATCACCGCGGCATAGACCGCGTCAAAGTCGACGGTGAGCCCGGAGGGCACCGCCTTCTTGCCAAAGGGCATGAGGACAAAGCACAGCGGTTTCATGACGGCTCTCCAAATTTGCTGGCCAGGGCCTTGCGGATGTTGCCGATGAAGATGCCCTCATTGGCGTCGTAGGTGCCGGGATTGCCATTCAGGCAGGGCAGCCGTCCGCCCTTGTGGTGGATGCCCACCACCTTCCAGCTGGCGTTGAACACCGGGCTGCCGGAACTGCCGGGTTCGGTGGGGGTGCGGTAATGCAGGCGGGGCACTTCGTGATCCAGCAGCAGGCTGTCCTGCAGGGAAAAGGCGAGGGCGCCGCCGGAAGGATGGCCAATCACGAACACCCGCTGCTTGCCATCCTTGAGCGGGGGGGACGCGGCGATCGGGTAGGCCGCGGCGTGGGTCACGGGCCGGTCCAGGCGCAGCAGGGTCGCATCCAGTTCGTCAGGTGGCGAGGTCCACAGCTCTTCGGCCACATGCCAGGTTTCCGCCGGATCGTGGGCCTCGAAGAGGATCACCGCGTCCTCCGCCAGCAGGGCGGGATGGGCATCGGGGTGGCTGCTGATCACGTGGGCGTTGGTGAGGAGGAGCATCTCGTCCCCCAGGCTGGGGTGGAGGTCGCCACCCCGCACGACGAAGCCCGTGCCCTCGCCCCGCGCCGTCTCCCGCCCGATCCGGGCCACACCCAGGGCACGAAGCTGGGCGGTGCGGACCCAATCCCCGCTTACGAAACCGTCGCTGCCATGGACTTTTTCGAGACCCGCGACGGTCTGGCGGGTATCCGCCGCGCCCACCACGATCTGGCCCCCCTCCGGCCCCAGCAAGCGGGCTTCGAAAATGGGAATCAGGTTGGCGCCCGGGGCGTGATCGCGATCCAGTTGCCACACCTCCACCCACTGGCGCCGGGTCCCGGCAATCTCGAAGAGATCGGCCGCCGGGTCCGCCACGTAGCCCTGCAGCCAGTCCAGCGCCTCGGCTTCCCGGCCCAGGGCGAGGCACGCTTCGGCGGCACTGGCCCGGTCATAGAAGGTGGCCTCGCGGTAATCGCGCCGCTCGCTGATGGCGGCGAGCATTTCTTCGGCGTAGGCCGCGGCATCCTCCCGGGGTGCCGGATGTTCGGGCAGGTCAACCTGATCCCGCGCCGCCCGGCACAACAGCGCCACGGCGTTGATGCCGTGCCAGACATGGTGGCGCCGGTCCGCCCGGTACTCCGTCTCGTAGGCCGCCACGGCGGCCGCCAGATCGGCCTGGGCCCGCGGGGAGGCCGGATTCGCCGCATTCACGTAGCGTTGCTTGAAGGCCCGGCCCAGCAGTCCCTGGGCCTCGGTCCGCTCCCGGGAGCCAACGGGCAGGGTCGCCACCAAAGCTTCCAGTTCGTCGATGGCAACCCGCAGGTTGCCCAGCTCGATCATGGCCTGGGCGTACTGGCGGCGCACCTGGGGGTCCTTGGCGCCTCGCTCCAGCAGGGCCTCCGCCACGTCCCGCAAGTCGTTGAAATAGCGCTTGCCGCGCAGCAGCGCCAGGACCTGGCGGGCCATCACCTCCGGGCAATCCGAAGCATCCAGGGCGTCGATGAACTGCCGCGCCGCCGCGGCCACCTCGCCTTCGTCCCGGGCCGCCAGGGCCGCTTGCAGGGCCGCCTGAGCGGCGCCGCAGGGGCTCCC
>JAEUNX010000079.1 GCA_016791025.1 Zoogloeaceae bacterium
CAGGCCCGGATGGCCCACAGTTCGAGTTCCAGCCCGGGGAAGTCGCCCGCGATGTGCATGGCGAGGCCTCCGGACTGTTGTAGCTGCTTCCAGAGCTCGGAGCCCCGGTCGAGTTCGAAGTAATTGAATCCCGCGTGATAAGGAAGCTGGCGAGGCGCCACCGGCAGGTTGCGCAGCGCGATCCCGGGCAGGGCGAGATTCACCAGATCGCGGATCTTCTCCACCGGCCCGATCTTGACCTGATTGGGAAAGCGCTGGCGCACCGCCTCGCTGGGGATCTGGGCATTCACCGCGAGAACGAAGGCCGCGCTGCGTAGCAGTTCGGCATCCGGCACGATGGCTACCCGCACGCCGAATTTCCGCTCCATCAGGTCGATGGGGATCGCGGTTTGCTCCAGCACCATGGAGAGGGAGCGGCGCAGGTCGGCCATGAGTGGCAGGAAGCAGGCCTGGGGGTCGTCGTGGTGATAGACCGGATAGGCGACCGGTCGCCGATTCTCCCGAGAGAAGGTGGCGAGATCGCCTGCCAGCATCAGCGCGGTGGCGTAGAGGCGCTCCGGATGCGCGCCGGCAAGGTTCCCCAGATGCTGGAACACTGGCTCGAACCGGTTGGTGGTCTGGAGCAGCAGGAAGTCGGCGATCTCCCCGACACCGCCACGACCGGGCTGGCCGAGGCGGGCGGCGAGGGCTTCGCCGCGCTGATGGACCAGCCCGATGATCTCCTTGAGATAGCCCGCCAGGATCGGGTTGGCGGCGACATCCAGGGTCGGCGGGACGAATTGCTTGTCCAGCACCAATTGGTTGTCGCTGCGCCGCTCCACGATCCGCGCCGCCCCCAGGGTGGCCCAGGCGTCGGTGGCGTCCCGGGCGAGCATGAGGCGGGCATTGAGGTGGCCGATCTGGACCAGCGCCGTTCGCTGACTGGCCAGGGTGGCATCCGGCACATCCAACTCATCGGGGACGTAGCGGGTCAGGCGGGTGGCGTCGGCGGATTCCAGATCCACGTCGAGCCCACCGGCCCGCTGCAGGGGAACGGCCAGGACAATGGTGGCGTCCTTGACGTTCGCCTCCGGTTCGAAGGGCAACGGGGGCGCGTCCTGGGCGGGGAAATCGAAGGGCGTACCGTCGGGGAGGATGCCCCGGGCGACGGTGAGGACGAGCTTCCCCATCGCCAGGGCGGCCGTATCCCATTCGAGGTGAGTGAAGCCCCAGGCGTGGGCGGCCATGGGGCCCACCCGGCCCTCCACCAGACGCTGCGTGTGGCGATCGGCCTGCTGCAGGTGCTGGGGTTGGAGGAAAAGCCCCTCCGACCAGATGACCTTGCTATTCCAGGACATGAAGGAGTCTCCCGAAGGGTCGGTCGCGGGCAAAAATTCAGGGCGCCGGCGCAATGGTCAGGCTACGGGGCCCGACCGTCACCGTCACCTTGGTCGTCTGGCCGACTGGGACAGGGATGGCGGCTCGCCAAACCGCCCGCTCGAGGTCGCGGTAGGCAACGATCGCGCCAAAATGGGTGACACCGGGTTGGATGGTTCGATCCAGGGCCACGTTGTCGCCGGGCTTCAAGGCCAGTTCCTCCCTCGCGGCGAGTTCGGCGCCGAGGGCGGCGCTGTCACTATTCCAGAGCGAAAAGAAATCTGCACCGGAAAATGCCGCCAGGGATTTGAGTTCGAAGATGCGGACGATGACTGGGGAAGGGCGCCCCTTGCTGTCCGGATTTGCATCGGCGGCCGCGACCACTTTGCCCTCGATCTTGGTCACCACGGGTTTGGGCGGGCTTGCACAGGCCGCGACGTACAGAGCGCCTGCCAGAACCAACAGGCGGCGGGTGGGCGAGGGCAACGTCCCGGCGTTGGGCCACATGCATGGGTCTCCCTGATTGAGGCGGGCTCAATTATAGGGGCATCCCCACGTCGGGGAATCCCTTCCTGCGCCGCATTCCGG
This sequence comes from Zoogloeaceae bacterium, assembly GCA_016791025.1. Taxonomy (GTDB): domain Bacteria; phylum Pseudomonadota; class Gammaproteobacteria; order Burkholderiales; family Rhodocyclaceae; genus JAEUNX01. Next base: position 1,945 of record JAEUNX010000079.1, read on the forward strand.
GACTGTGAAAGGATTCACACCCCCTTGCGCCGGCCCGGGGGCCTATGACATCGTAGCCGGGGGGGCAAAGCCATTCAGGGCAGGGGTGGGGTGGAGCCCAGGAAAATCGCGATATTCAGCGGAGGGGGAGACATGGCAAAGGCAATTGGGCGCGCTTGGGCGGCTGCGGCAGGGTTGGCAATGGCGATGGGGGTAAGTGGGGTTCAAGCGCAGTCGTCGCTGTGTCCGGCCCCCACGAAGGGATTGTTCAGCCTGGGGTTCGCGGTCGAAGTCGACGCGCCCAACATTTACAGCTGCGATACGGCGTCATTCAAAACCCTTGATAGCCTCTATAACGGCCTGAAAACCTATCCACTCTCCGGGGTCAGCTCGTATTACAGCGGGACAGAAGTTGCCTACCTGGATATCTATTTCAACGGGTTGCCAGTCCTGATCCAGTACCCCAACTTTGGTGCCACTGGCCAGGGGGCATTGCTGGTCTTTGAGATTCCTGCGCTAGGAGTATCCAAGACCTTCCTTGGCGCGGATCGGGATGAATCCCAGCGCTTGCTCGAGGACTATTTGAAGAGCGCCGGTCTCTTTGGCCGGATCATGAAGTATCAAGCCGCCCACTCCCCCAACAGCCCCATTTCCGGTCCCGGAGGTTTGATCCCGACCGCCGTGGCGTCGGATTTTGCCGATGTCTTCGATACCCTGCCCTCGACCAGCGGCGGTGAGCCCCAGAACAACTTTGGCATCGGCCTCAATTTCAGCAATCTGCGGGTGGGGGGCCTCCAGACCCGGGTGACTACGCTGCCCCTCTCCTACACCATCCGCAATAACATCGATCCGCGCAGGCAACTTGCCTTCAGCATGCCGATCTCGCTCTCCGACACCGAGGGGGCGAAGAGCTACCACATCAATCCCGGCGTCAGTTACCGGGTGCCCATGACCGATGCGTGGAGCGTGTCGGCCGCGGCCCGGGTGGGGATCGTCGGATCCATGGATATCGGCAGCTTGGCGGGGGTAGTGTCGGGGTCGGTGGCCAGTACCTATGCGATTCGCGGCTCTGGTTTCGATGTCGCGATCGGCAACATGGTCGGCTATTACGCCACCACCAAGGTGAGTTCCGGCGATTACTCCGCCAACCCGGAGATCCGCAACGTCGTTCTGCGCAATGGCGTGATGCTGTCCCAGCCGGTGCGCATTGGCGGCATGCCCCTGTCGGCGGAATATTCCGTCATTGATACCCGTTACCTCGGCACGGAAATTTACGTGGATAACACCCAGGAGATCGGCGTGACGGTGGGGACCAATCGCAGTGCCTTCAGCTCCCGCAGCTTCCTTCGCGGCGGGTTGTCTTACCTCCGCGGCCGGGACACCCACGGCGTTTCGGTCAATATCGGTTACTGGTTCTGAGGCCGGCGTGGGCCTGCGCGCTTGGGCTGCTGGCCTCTTCCTGGGTCTCGCGCTGGCCGGGGTCGCCCGGGCGGACCTGGGAGGTCAGCAGGTGGAATTCGCCGCCACCGGGCGTTTCGATCAGCTTGAGCAATTGATGGAGGGTGAGGCGGGCCGCCACCCCCTGGAAACGCCGGACCTCCACGCCCTGTGCTACGCATACTCCAAAACCAAGCGCTACGACCGGCTTTTCTCCTGCCTGGATCGTCTGCAGCAGGCCATTGCCCGGGGGCCTCGTCACACCCGGCTGTTTGGCCTGGATGATGCGACCCCGAGCGTCCACCTGATGCGTGCCGGGGCGCTGATCGAATTGGGCCAATTTGCCCGGGCCGAGGCGGAGGCCGCCCAGGTCATCGCCTGGATGGACCGGGAGGGGGGGTTCGACAAGGACATGGAGATCGAGGCCCTGGCAGTGCGCTCGATTGCCGCAACCCTCACCGGCCGGCGGGAGGAGGGGGAGCGGGAGGCTCAGCGGCTGGAAAAGGTCAGCGTGGCCTGGCCTTTGGCGTCGGACTACGCGCCGATCAAAGCCATGGGGCTTGCCCGAGCCTGGTCGGCCCTTGGCCGCTTCGACAAGGCGCTGGCGGCCATCCGGGCCGACAAATCCTTCGAATTCAAGGTCTTTCTCGACAACCTGGTGTCCGGGGCGGCGTTACGGGGGGAGAGTAACTGGGTCTGGGCCGAGTTGCCCCGGGCCTTCCTGATCAACCACGCCCTGCTGGAGACCGGGGATTGGGGTGCTGCCCGGACGGGATTCGACAAGCTCCTCGCCAATCCCGCCATCATGGCCAACGGTGAGATTTCCTGGCTGGCCCTTTACGACCGGGGGCGGATCGCCGAGCACGATGGCCAGGCGGCGGAGGCCCTCACCTATTACCGTCAGGCCATCGAGATCATCGAGCGCCAACGCTCCACCATCCAGACAGAGGCGGCCAAGATCGGGTTCGTTGCCGACAAGCAGGCGGTGTATGGGCGGGCAGTGGCCTTGGCCATCGATGCAGGGCAGCCGGCCCGGGCCTTTGAATTTACGGAACGGGCGAAGGCCCGGGCTCTGGTGGACCTCCTGGCTGCCAAGGATGATTTTGCGGCGCCGAGTGGTGCCGGCTCGCAGGTGTTGTCGCTCCTTGGCGAGATGCGGGTGGCGGAGGCGGAGAGCCGCGTCCAGGCCGGCGGCGTGCGCTCCGCCGGGGCCGAGCTTCGGGGGCGCCCGCCGAAAGCCGAGCGGGCCCAGGCCGCCCTGTCCAGCCTGTCCCCTGAATTGGCGTCGTTGATTCTCGTCTCGGCCTTGAGCGCGGAAGACGTCCAGTCCCGTCTCGCGGATGACGAGGAGGTGCTGGAGTTCTACGCAAGTGGAAAATCGCTCTACGCGATGACCCTTTCCCGGGGTCAGGTGACCGGGGTCAAGCTGGAAACCAACGGTCTGGAAGAGCAGGTGCGGAAGTTTCGTCAGGACATCGAAGCCCGGGCGCCGGACGTGGAAGCCCAGGCCAAAGCCCTCTATGACCGCATAATCCGGCCGGTGGAGGCGAAGCTCAAGGCCACCAACCTCCTCGTGATTCCCCATGGAGTCCTCCATTACGTCTCCTTTGCCACGCTTCACGACGGGCGAGACTATTGGGTGGCCAGCAAGAATCTGCGCTTCCTGCCCAGCGCCTCCGTGGTGCGGTTTCTCCGGCCGGCCAGCGGCAAGCCGGTTGGGGACCTTCTGGCCATCGGCAATCCGGATCTCAAGGACGCCCGTTTCGACCTGCCCAGCGCGGAGCAGGAGGCGCGGGCCATCGGCCGTTCGGTCCCAAGCGCCACGGTGCTCACCCGCGGCCAGGCCACCGAAACGGCGTTCCGCAAAATGGTGAGCCAGGGGCGCTACGTCCACATCGCCTCCCACGGCGAGTACAACCCGGACGATGCCCTGCAGTCGCGCCTGCTCCTTGCCGCCGACGGGGCGAACGATGGTTCCCTGACCACCGACGAGCTGTACGGATTGCGCCTCAATGCGGATCTGGTGACCCTCTCGGCCTGCGAAACCGGCTTGGGCCGGGTCCTGACCGGAGATGATGTAATCGGCCTCACCCGGGGCTTCCTCTACGCGGGGGCCAGCAGCGTCGTGGCGAGCCTGTGGCAGGTGGATGACGATGCCACGACGCGGCTGATGGAGGCGTTCTACCGCAACATGGAAAAGGGGGCTTCCAAGAGCGCCGCCCTGCGGGACGCACAACTCGAGGTGCGGCGGAAGTGGGCCCATCCGTTCTTCTGGGGCGCGTTTTTCCTGACCGGACGGGTCACGTGATCGCCCGGAAGTGCCAGCGCCGCCGTTCTGGCCGGCGGGAGGCGGCGGGGCGCGGTTGAGCCAATCCGGAGGTCTCTTTTCCCATCGACCCTTCGCCTTGTTTTGGGTCGCCCGGGTTCTTACGGCGAGCGGTTTCCAGATCCAGAGCGTGGCTGTGGCCTGGCAAGTGTATGAACTCACCGCCAGCGCCCTGGATCTTGGTGTGGTGGGGCTGGTGCAGTTTCTTCCCCGCCTTGTCCTCCTGCCGGTGGCCGGTGACCTCGCCGACCGCCTCGACCGCCGCCGTCTGGTGGCAGCGTCCCAGGCGGTCCAGGCCCTGGGAATGGCGATCCTGGCCGGGCTGACGTGGACCGGCGTGGTCAGCCGGGAATCCATCTTCATCCTGCTGGCGGTGATGGGGGCCGCCCGGACCTTCGAAATGCCCACCAGCCAGGCGCTGTTGCCCGCCCTCGTGCCGGAAACGGCCTTGGCCCGGGCGGTGGCCATGGGCGCGTCGGCCATGCAGGCAGCCACCATCGCCGCACCCGCCCTGGCCGGGGTGCTCTATGTCCTGGGCGCGGGGACGGTCCACGGCCTGGCGGCAGTGGTCTTCGTGCTCGCGACGGGATTGACCACCTGCATCCGGCCGCTGCGTCCCCAGCCGCCATTTGTCGGCACGACCAGCGGCTGGGCGCGGTTTCGGGAGGGCCTGGGCTTCGTGCGGCACCATCGGCCGGTGCTCGGCGCGATTTCGCTCGACATGATGGCGGTGCTGCTGGGCGGCGCCACGGCCTTGCTACCGATCGTGGCGGCGGAGGTGCTTCACACCGGGCCCTGGGGCCTTGGCCTGCTCCGCTCGGCTCCGGCGGTGGGGGCGCTGGCCATGTCCCTCTGGCTGGCGCGCCATCCCCTGGGGCGGCGGGTGGGGCATCGCATGTTCCAGGCCGTGGCGATCTTCGGACTGGCCACCATCGGCTTCGGGTTGTCCCGTTCCGTGTGGCTTTCCGCAGCGCTCCTGGTGGTTCTGGGGGCGGCGGACATGATCAGTCTGGTGTTCCGCCAGGCCTATATCCAGCTCGAAACCCCGGACGCCATGCGCGGGCGGGTGAGCGCGGTCAATGCGCTCTTCATCGGGGCGTCCAACCAGTTGGGGGAATTCGAGTCCGGGGTGACCGCCGCCTGGCTGGGACTGGTGCCGGCCATTGTGCTCGGCGGCGTCGGGACTTTGGTGGTGGCGGCTTTGTGGTGGCGCTGGTTTCCAGAACTGGGGCGGGTGGATCGCTTGGGAGATTGAGGGCGGGCCCATAATGCGGTCACTCCCTTTGATTTGGATGGTGCCCCATGAGTCAGTCCCCCCTCCTGCCCGCGGTGGAGTTTGAAACCGCGCCCCACCCGACCCGCGCCGTGATCTGGCTCCATGGCCTGGGGGCCGACGGCCATGACTTCGAGCCCATCCTCGACGAATTCGACCTCGACCGTTTTCCCGCGACCCGTTTCGTTTTTCCCCACGCACCCATGCGGCCGGTGACTGTTAATGGTGGCTATGTGATGCGGGCCTGGTACGACATCGTGTCGCCGGATTTCACCCAGCGGCGGGAGGATGCCGGCGGCGTCCGGGAATCGGCCGAGCAGTTGGGCGCCCTCATGGCGCGGGAAAACGCCCGGGGCGTTCCGGACGAACGAATCGTGCTCGCGGGGTTTTCCCAGGGTGGGGCGGTGATCCTCCACACCGGCCTGCGCCATCCCCGCCGCCTCGCCGGTCTATTGGCCCTTTCCACGTATCTGCCCCTCGGCGACACCTTGGCGGCGGAGGCCGGGCCGGCCAACCGGGACGTGCCAATCTTCATGGCCCACGGGCGTCAGGACGGCGTGATCCCCTACGGATTTGCCGAAGCCTCCGGCCAGGGCCTGCTCGCCGCCGGGTATCAGGTGGCTTGGCGGGCCTATCCCGCCGACCATGGCCTGTGCCTGGAGGAGGTGCGGGATATCGAGGACTGGCTCGCGACCATTTTGCAGGCCGGCTGACCGGGCTGCGGGCGGCCTCAGGCCAGGGCGCGCGCGATGCGGGCCAGCCCCTCCTCGAGGGTGCTACGGGGACAGCCGAAATTGAGGCGGACGAAACCCGGCGCGCCGAAGGGGCGGCCGTCCGAGAGCCCCACGCCAGCGGCCTCGAAAAAGCCCACGGGGTCGTCGATGCCCCGGGTGGCCATCATCCGGCGGCAATCGATCCAGGCCAGATAAGTGGCTTCCGGCGATACCACGGTGAGTTCCGGGAAGGCGCCCAGGCAGGCCAAGACCCGGTCCCGGTGGCCCCGTAATATGTCGATGAGGGCGAGCCGCCAGGGCTCCCCGTCCCGGTAGGCGGCTTCGGCGGCCACCATGCCAAAGATGTTCACATGGGGCACGATGCCGCGCATGGCCCGACGGTAGCGGCTGCGCAGCTCGGGCGCCGGGATGATCGCGAAGGCGCAGTACAGGCCCGGTATGTTCCAGGTCTTGGACGGGGCCATCAGCGTGATGGTCCGGCGGGCGACCTCGGGGCCCAGGGTGGCTATGGGAAGGTGGCGGGCGTGGGGTTCGAGGACCAGTCCGCAGTGGATCTCGTCGGAACAGATCAGGAGGTCCCGCGCTTCGGCGAAATCCGCCAGAGCCTCGAGTTCGCCGCGGGTATAGACCCGGCCGACGGGGTTATGGGGGTTGCAGAGCAGGAAGAGCCGACTGCGCCCCGTGGCGACGGCCGCCAGGGCGTCCAGGTCCCAGCCGTAGGCGCCGTCCGCCCCGGGGACAAGGTCCACCCGCTGCAGGCTGCGGTCGTGATGGCTGGCGGCGGCGAGCATCGGAGGATAGACCGGGGCTGCGGTGATGACCCCGTCCCCGACGTCACCGGCCAGTCGACAGGCCACATTGAACCCCGCCACCATGCCCGGCAGAAAAATGATCCAGGACGGATCCACCGCCCACGCGTAATCCCGCGCCATGGCGTCGACGATGGCATTCTTGAGGCTGGGCCAGGCGTCGGTGTAGCCGAAGACTCGGTGGTCGAGACGCTGCTGGAGGGCTTCGACGACGCAGGGCGGCGCGGCGAAGTCCATATCCGCGACCCACATGGGCAGGACGTCGCGCCCGGCGTAGCGGTCCCATTTTTCACCGGGGACCACCCGGCGGTCGAGGACGGTCTCGAAGTCAAAAGCAGCGTGCGGCATGGGGTGGCGGGGTTTGGGTTCCAGACCGCCCCATTCTGCCGCAACTGCCCGCCCCCGGGTCAGGTCGTGCCGGCGTGGTGCTCCACGTAATGCTTCAGCACCATCCGCAGCAGGGCGACGCGACTTTGGTCGCCCTTCGCCCGGGCCTCTTCAAGGTCGTCGCAGATCATGCGGCGGATGCGCTTTTCGCCGCTGGAGGTATGGACCAGATAATTGCCCAGTTCCAGGGCTACCAATTCCGGAAGGTGTTCATGCTGGGCGATGGCAAGGATTTCCTCTTCGCTGAGGTCCGACATGTCGATGCAGTCTTGCAAGGTGAGCATTTGCGTCTCCTACTCCCTGTATTGAAATCATTCTTTTCGTGGTCAGTGGATCACTGATCTACTGCTCTTATTTTGATATGTGACAAATCAATTGCAATCCCGAGTCAGGGGCTGCGGGATTGTTGCCGGTACAATTGCTGCGTTGCGATGACTGGTGGGGAATAACGATGGCCAAGGTGTTTGCCTATCCCGAAGGCGTGTATGCGGTGGACGCGGAATACGTGCGCCCGCTCCTGGCCGCGGTGCATCTGGTGGTGCATCGCGACCGGGTGGCGGTGGTGGATACGGGAGCCTTCAATGCCGTCGAGCCGGTCATGGCGGCCTTGGCGGGGATGGGCCTGGGACCGGAGGCGGTGGATTGGCTCTTCCTGACCCACGTCCATCTTGACCATGCCGGGGCGGCCGGGGCCCTGATGGCCCGCTGCCCGAACGCGCGTCTCGCGGTCCATCCGCGGGGTCTGCGTCACATGGTCGATCCATCCAAGCTTTGGGCGGGTGCGGCCGGCGTATATGGCGATGAAGCCGTCCGCAAGCTCTATGGCGAGCCGATTCCGGTGGCGGCCGAGCGGGTGGTGGAGGCCACCGAGGGGCTGGAACTCGATCTGGCGGGGCGGGTCTTCCGTTTTCTCGACACCCCTGGCCATGCTCGTCATCACGTCTGTATCTGGGACGCCACCTCCCGGGGCTTTTTCACCGGTGACACCTTTGGCCTTTCCTATCGCGATCTCGACGTGGATGGGCGGCCGAGCATCTTTCCCACCACCACGCCCGTGCAATTCGAGCCCGAGGCGATGCATGGGTCCATCGACCGGATGTTGGGTTTCGACCCCAGGGCCATGTATCTCACCCATTTTGGGCGCGTGCAGGAGGTGCCGCGTCTTGCGGCAGATCTCCATCGATTGATCGACGCTCACGTCGCCGTCGCCCGCGGCGCCGAGAGCGGGCCCGGGCGTCACCATGCGATACGTGCCGGACTGGAGAATCTGCTGCGGGAAGAAGCCCTCGGTCAGGGGTGGACTTTGCCCGAGGCCGCCCTTTTCGAACTCTTCGAAACCGATCTCGAACTCAACGCCCAGGGACTGGGAGTGTGGCTGGACGGTCAGGTGAAGGGGCAATAGGGGGCGCCACGGAAGTCAGGCCGGCCAGGCGCGAGGCGGCGACCGGGTCCCCTTGGCGCGCAGCTTGGGCGTACCACTGGCGTGCTTGGACCAGATCACGATGCAGACCATAACCATGTTCGTACATGTGGGCGACGATGTATTGGGCGCCGGCGTCCCCGGCCTGGGCGGCGGCGAGGTACCAGCGCGCCGCTTGGGCCTCATCCTTGACCACCCCATCGCCGATGAAATACAGGGTGCCGAGGGTGATCTGGGCCTGGAGATGGCCCTGCCGGGCTGCCAGGGTGTAGAAATGGCGAGCGGTCCCCGGCGCCCGGGGCACCCCCAGGCCCCGATCGTACAACTGGCCGAAGGAAAATTGGGCATCCGCCAGACCGGCAGTGGCCGCCTGGCGCAGCCAGCGCCAGATGGCCCCAGAGTCCGGTGCCGCCACCTCGCCGTTCACCATCATCATGGCGAGCGTGTAGGCGGCAAGGCGATTACCGCTCCGGGCGGCATGCTCCAGGTCCGCAGCGACTCCCAGGGGATCGGCGGGCTTGGCACGGCCGGACTCCGCCGTTGGGGCCTCCGGAACGGCGTCGGGTGGGTCGGCAAAGGCATGGGCCGCGCTCAGGGCCAGCAGGCAGATGACGGCATTTCGGCGCATTGCAGATCCTCCTGGGCGATTGGAGGGTTGCAGCTCGGGGGAGTTCATGGATCCTACTGACGAGATCTTGGTGGCCAGCGCCACGTTGGCGAGCCCGGGAATCGATGCTTACCGTCGATTCGGTGGCGTCGCCCGGCTCTACGGGCTGGACGGCCTGGCCCGCCTCCAGGCGGCCCACGTGGCGGTGGTGGGGATCGGCGGTGTGGGCTCCTGGGCGGCAGAGGCCCTGGCCCGGAGCGGGGTGGGGCGTCTGACCCTGATCGATCTTGACCATGTGGCGGAGTCCAACCTTAACCGCCAGGCCCATGCCCTGGAGGCGACTTTGGGCCAGGCAAAAGTCCTGGCGATGGCCGAGCGGATCGCTGGCATCAATCCGGAGTGCCGGGTGACGCCCATCGATGACTTCGTGACTCCCGACAACGTGGCAGATCTGCTGGCGGCGGGCCTGGATGGGGTGGTGGATGCCATTGATCAGCTGCGGGCCAAGGTGGCGATGATCGCCCATGGCTGCCGCCTTGGCGTGCCGTTGATCGTGGCCGGCGCAGCGGGGGGACAGACAGATCCCACCCGCATCCGTGTTGACGATCTGGCTCGCACCATCCAGGACCCCCTCCTCGCCAAGGTTCGTTCCCGACTGCGCAAGGAGCACGGATTTCCCCGGGATCCGAAGAAGCGCTTCGGGGTCGAGGCGGTGTACTCCATGGAACCCCTGCGCTATCCGGAGGCGAGTTGCGAAGCGGGGGCAGGGCCGGCAGGACTGTCCTGCGCTGGCTTCGGGTCGAGCATGGCGGTCACCGCCGGGTTCGGCTTGGCCGCCGCAGCCCGCCTCATCGACACCCTGGTTCGGGGAGGACCGCCTCCGCGTAATTGAAGCGGATCAGCGGGCCAGGGGGGCGGGCAGGAAGAGTTCCGGATCGACGGCGGTTCCGTTGAGGAACACCGTCCAATGGACGTGGGGGCCGGTGGCGCGCCCGGTAGCGCCGGATGCGCCGAGGCGCTGGCCGGGGCGGACGGTGTCGCCCTCCCGGACGTCGGTCTGGCTGAGGTGACAGATCATGGAAATCAGCCCTTGACCGTGGTCGATGAACACCGTCTTGCCATTGAAGAAGTAGTCGCCAACCAGGGAAACGTTGCCGGCATTGGGCGCGCGGACCGGGGTGCCGGTGGGCACAGCGAGGTCGAGTCCGCGGTGAGGCGCTCGCGGCTGGCCGTTGATGAGGCGCCGCAGGCCAAAGCGGCTGGACAGGCGGCCACTGGATGGCGCCATCAATTCGGTATCCGTTTCTGCCAGTTCGCGCCATTGGATCTTGGCCTCGTCCTGGAGGCGCTGCTCGGATTCGATACGGGCCAGGGTGGGGGCGTCCGGCTCCACCATGTTTGGGTCCTTGACGCTGAGATGCTGTTCCGGGTAAGTCTTGGAGGCGACCCGAAAGGCGACTGTTGTTTCTACCCCGCCTTCGTGGCGGACCCGCAGGGCCTGGTCCCCAGGGGCCGTTTCAAGAGGAATACCGACCAGGGCTTGCCAGCCTTCCGGCGAGCCAAGCACCAGCGTTTGTCGCTCGCCGTAAAATACCTGGGGACGCGCCTCACCGGCCGGCGCGACAGCGACCTTGGTGATACCGCCGGGGACCGGATCGACCCGCGGCTGTGCCTGGGCGAGGGGGGCGAAAAGGGCCAAGACAAGGGCGACGCGTCGAATTGTGAGCATGGGGAACAGCGGGAAATGGGTGGGGATGAGGCCGGGAAGGATAGCCTGAACGGTCGGCCGGCGGGCATATCCGCGTCAAAATTGGAGGTCGGATCGATGAGCAATATTCCGGTGGTTCCAGGCAAGATGGCGGTCATCCTGTTCGGACATGGCGCGCGGGATCCGGAATGGGCGGGGCCGATGCATCGAGTGCGGGAGCGAATGGCCCAGCTACAGCCTGGTTTAGCGGTTGAACTGGCTTTTATGGAATTCTTGAGCCCGAATCTTGACCAGGCGGCCGAGGGATTAGTGGCCAGTGGCGCCCGCCAAATTACGGTGGTTCCGGTGTTTCTGGCCCAGGGTGGCCACCTGAAACGGGATGTTCCCGCCAGTGTGGACGGCCTGCGCCAACGCTATCCCGCCTGCCGAATCGAACTTGCTGAGGCGGTGGGCGAGGCCCCGGAGGTCGTTTCGGCCATCGCCGACTACGCTCTCACGGCTCTGGGGCGTCCGTCGCGCTGAATTGATCCTGGAGAGAAAAGGGGCCCCGGCAGTGTCCATGCCGACCCAGCCGCCCGAGGAGTACGATGCCCCTCAAGGGGGCGGGTTGGGCGCCGTTATTGGGTTTCATGCCCAATGTGAATCCCGAATCCGTCCGCGCGGAGCGTCCCGTTCTGAACTGGACGCCAAGCACTCCGCTGCGCGCCAGGATGGCTGGGATCCTGGTGGCCCTCCTGGTGAGCGGCTTCGCAGGTGCCGGGGCAGTCATGTTGCATCGAAGCGAGACGGCACAGCTGGCGCCCAATTCGGACCCCGCAGTACGTGTTGCCGAGGGCCTGGCGGAGGAACTCCGGGCTTACACCCATGCCCTCGAAGCCGGTGCTGCCTACGCTAGCGGGCGTTCCAAGCTGACGAGACAAGAGTGGCAGGAATTGGCGGGGCGTCTTCAGCTGGACCGACTTCCGGGGTTTGTTGGATTTGGGGTGGTCCAAGTGGGGAGGGTCTCTGGCGGCCCATTGATGTCAAATGGCCTGATTAGCCCCGATTTCGGGGACACCGCAGCTTCCGAGGCGAGTTCGTTCATTGCCGTCGTGCGATTTCCGCCGAGTCGTGACCTTGCTCCTCTGGGCGCCATGGATGGGATGGATGCGGGGGATCTCGGGGCCATTCGGCGGGCTGCGACCTCCGGAAAACCGGCAATCGAGGTGGAGCTTACATCAAGGGGGGAGATGCGCATTGACCTGTTTCGTGCCGTGCACAGCAGTGGAGACGATCCCTTCCCGCGCAGCGCCTTTGTTGAGATTGATCTCAAGGACCTTTTGAAGCGAGTTACCGGGGGTTTGGGGATCAACTTTCCCCTCCGGCTGATTGAGGAAAATGGCGGTGCCGTCATCCATGATGGTGGCCTCGGGGGCGAGGTGCAGATTCGCCGCGCCACGCTGCTGGCTGCCGACCAAGTTTGGCAGGTCGAGGTGGCGGAGATGCCCTCAAACTCTGGGTGGAGCATTCCCTTGAGCTATGCCTCCCTTGGAGGCGCCCTCGGCGTTTTCCTCGGTTTCTTGACTTGGCGGGGCTGGCGCCACAGTGAGGGCGACTCTGCCTGTGGACCATTTGTGCGGTCGGGAATCCCTGCCGCGAGCGAAGGGCCGGAGCAGCAAGCTTTTGGCCAATGGCCGGGACCGATTTGTGCTGTGGACGATGGCGGCAGATACCTTTGGGCCAATCATGCTTACGGTGAATGGGTCGGCCAATTGCCGTCAGCCCTGGTCGGGCGGGCATTTCAGGAGCCCGGTGGCGTCGCCGATCCATGGGGGCCGGGCGAGCGGAATCTGGTTTTGCCGGACCCCGTGGATCCGAAGGTTTCGCGATCGTTTCGGGTCATCCGGCACCCTTTCATCCACGGAGCCGGTGAGCGCGGTTTGCTCGTGGTGTACGACGACATTACCGCCGTGACGGCTGAGACCCAGCGTCTGCAGGAGATCAATGCTCGCTGGCGATTTGCCCTGGATGTGGCCGGCGAGGGTCTCTGGGAGTGGGATGCCCGTACCGATCAGTTCTACCGCTCAGAGGAATGCTTTCGCATCCTTGGCTATTCCCGCCGCGCGCAGTGGGAGGCCACGGAGGAATGGTTTGCGCTGGTCCATCCCGACGATCGCGAGCGGACCCGAAACCTTTTGGCGGCCTTGGCCGCGGGGCAGTCCCAAGTTTATTCGAACGAGTACCGGCTGAGGGATCACAGCGGGAGCTGGCGGTGGGTGTCGTCCCGGGGGCGCACGATGGCCGCCGACGAGTTTGGCCGGGCGCTACGAGTCCTTGGCGTGATGACCGACATTTCTGATCGCAAGCGCGCCGAATGGGCCGTTCGCGAAACCGAGGGGCGGTTCCGCCGCATCGCTGACAGCGCACCAGTGCTGATTTGGATGTCGTCGCCCGCCGGGCACGTTTCCTACGTCAATAAATCCTGGGAGGAATTTACCGGCGAGTCGTGCGCGTCGGCGATGGGCGACGGGGCTTACTTGGCGGTGCATCCCGACGATCGGGCCCGGGTAACCTTCCTGCCGCCCTATCTCGCCCAACGCAAGGCCTTCCGCGCGGAATTTCGCATGCGGCGGGCCGATGGGGTTTATCGGTGGATTCTGTCTCACGGCGTTCCTCGCTTTGACGGTCTTGGGACCTTGGTGGGCTATATCGGGACCTGCACCGATATTACCGATCAGAAGCAGGCCGAAGCGGACCTTCGCAGCCATCGGGACCGCCTGAGTGCGCTGGTGGCGGAGCAGACTCAGGATCTTCTGCGGGCGAAGGAGGTGGCCGAGGCGGCCAACGAGGCCAAGTCCCGATTCCTTGCGAATATTTCCCACGAGCTGCGGACACCACTCCATGCAATTCTGAGTAACGCTAAGCTCGGGATTCGGAAAGGGGAGCACCTGACTGGAGAAAAGGCTCGCGAGTATTTCGATCGGATCCAGGTTAGCGGTGATCGCCTGCTGCGGCTTTTGAACGACCTCCTTGACCTGTCGAAGCTGGAGGCGGGGCGCATGGTTTTGGATTGTCGTCCCGTGAGCTTGGCCGTCCTTGTGCGGGAGGCCGTTGGCGAGTTCGAGGCGCTCTTTGTTTCAAGGCACCTTTCCTTGCAGGTCCATGAGGAGCCCGACGTTCCCATGGCCCGCCTGGATCCGGCCCGCGCAGGGCAAGTCATACGCAACCTACTTGCCAACGCTGCAAAATTTTCCCCTGAAGGAGGGGCTATCCACGTTCGGGTGGGTGGGGCTTGGCTTCATGGGGATCCCGGTCAGGAGGCTAGGCCGGCGGCATCGTTGGTGGTTTGTGACGGTGGCCCCGGCATCCCTGACGACGAACTTGATTCAATTTTCGAGTCATTTGTGCAAAGCAGCCGCACTCGGTCCGGTGCTGGCGGTACCGGCCTCGGCCTGTCGATTTGCCGCGAGATTGTCGCGGCCCATGGCGGTCGGATCTGGGCTGCCAATCAGAAGGAAGGCGGCGCTCGTTTTGAAGCAGTGTGGCCCGCCGCCACGGAAGCTCGCGGGGCGAGGGCCCCGCATGCCAAAGGTATTGCCCACCAGGACGCCCAACTCAAGGAGATCCAGGCATGACTGGAGCCCGTATTCTCGTCGTGGATGACGAGCCTATGAATCTGGAGATCATCGCCGAGTATCTCGATGATTCCGGCTACGAATTGACTTCTGCGGCTAGCGGTGAGGAAGCCTGGGGAATCCTCGATCGGACGGATCCGCCCTTCGATCTGCTGGTCCTCGACCGCATGATGCCTGGGATGGATGGGCTGGAGCTGCTTGCGCTGATGCGTGCTGACCCGCGCTTCGAGTCGATTCCGGTGATTCTTCAAACTGCGGCGGCGTCACCGGATCAGATCCGTGAGGGTTTGGCGGCGGGTGCGGCGTATTACCTTACCAAGCCCTTTGAGCCCGAGAGCCTGCTGACCATTGTCCGGTCGGTGGAAAGTGACTTGCGGGATCGGCGGGAACTGCACGATCGCCTTCAGCGCCATAGCAATGCCTTGGCCCTGGTCCAGCGGGCCGAATTCGAAGTTCAAACTCTCGACGATGCCCAGGGTCTGGCGGCGCTATTGGCCGGCCTCTGTGCTGAGCCGGAGATGGCGGTCATGGGATTGTCCGAACTCCTTGTGAATGGCATTGAGCACGGCAATCTGGGGATCTCCTTCGAAGAGAAGGGGCGCCTGCGGGAAGCGGACACCTGGCTTGAAGAGGTTGAGCGCCGCCTGGCCGATCCTGCTCATTGCCACAAGCGCGTGTTTCTAAGCCTGGTTCAAGGGCCCGAAGAATGGAGCATTGTCATTGAGGACCAGGGCAAGGGTTTCGAGTGGCAGCAGTTCCTCGAACTGAGCCCTGAACGTGCGTTCGCTCCGAACGGTCGCGGGATTGCCCTGGCGCGTCAGCTGGCCTTTACCGAGATCGCTTATGAGGGGCGGGGCAATCGAGTCAAGGTTCGGCTTCCGCGTCGAAAGGCGTGAGGGGCCTCTTCGTCCCAATCTGGTCGCTCTGCCGTGGTATTTCTCGCCAGGGAATACGGCTGGGATCGGGGGTGAGGTGGTTAAGCGCGCACATCGCCAACCGCGATGGTGAAGCAAGGCGAACGCTTTCGGTATTTATGAATAAAGTGATAGTGGATAGGATTCGACCTTTTGACCGGGCGGCGAGCGCCTCGGTTCTGGAGTGGTTTTGATGAACGCGATGGAATCGCCCCCGCAATTGATGGAGCACAACCGCATCCGGATCATGGTCGTGGACGACACGGCGGTCAATCGCAATCTAATGGAGGGGTTTTTGCGTCGGCTGGGGTTCCAGTCCTTCAGCGCTCGGGATGGTCAGGAGGCGGTCCAACTCTTCCACCAGGAACGACCGGACATGATTCTCATGGACCTGATGATGCCGGTGATGGACGGCTTCGAGGCGACACGGCGGATTCGCCAAGCACAGGGCGATCGTTGGGTCCCGATTGTCATTCTTTCCGCGCTGACGTCGGAAAAGGACATGGTGGCCGGCCTGGAGGCCCAGGCCGACGATTACATGGCCAAGCCGATCTCTTTTCCGGTATTTGCCGCCAAGATGCGGGCGATGCTGCGGCTCCTGCAAGCCCAGAGGAACCTGGAAGACGCTCTGGGGCGCATGGAGACCATCACCAATGCCGTGATCGACGGCATTATCAGCATTGATGAGAGTGGATCGATCCAGTCGTCGAACCCGGCGGCTGCGCATATTTTCGGATACAGTCAGGCCGAGATGCGGGGCCAGAACATCAATATCCTCATGCCCGAGCCTTACCATTCGACCCACGATGGCTATCTCTCCCACTTTCGCGCCACCGGAGAGCGCAAGATTATCGGGTCCCTACGCGAATTGAGTGGGCGGCGCCGCAATGGCGAGGTTTTTCCGCTCGAATTGGGCGTCAGTGTGGTCGATCTTCCTGACCGTCGGATCTTCATTGGAGTGGTGCGCGACATCACCGAGCGTTTGCGAGTTCGTCAGAAACTGGCGGAAAACGCGTCCCGCCTCCAGGCTTATCACGACGAGCAAGAGCGCGAGCAAGAACTGGCCAAGTCGATCATGGTTCGCCAATTGAGGCGCGACTGGTTGCAGGATCCACGGATCGACTATGCCGTGGTCCCCGCTTCAAAGCATTTCTCCGGTGACCTGGTGGTCGCCGCCCATCACAACGGGACCCTTTATGCCATGTTGGCAGACGCCACCGGGCATGGTCTCGCGGCGGCCTTGAGCGCGCAGCCAGCCCTGAGCACCTTTTATCGGGTTGCTGGCGAAGGCGTCAGCTTGGCAACGCTGGTGGCTGAGATCAATGACGCCTTGGCGACGACCCTCCCGGTCGGGCGCTTCGTCGGCGCGTCGATTTTGCGCATCGACCAGACCAGTGGGGTGGGGGAGATTTGGGTCGGCGGTGTGCCGGAAGCCCTCTTGCTGGATGGGGGCGGTGCGGTGGTTCGTGAATTCCCTTCCGTGAATCTGCCTTTGGGAATTGTTGCAAGCGCAGAGATCGATCTGGTGACGGACCACTTTGACTTGGCTAAGGACCTCCAGGTGGTGATGTATTCCGACGGAGTTCTCGACGCTATTAGCCAGACCGGCCTGTCCTTTGGCTCGGAGAAGTTGCGGGAAGCCCTCCGGTCACGGCCAGGCGAGGAGCGCCTTGGTGCCGCGCGAAGCGCCCTGGCCGCCCATCTTGGCGGTGCGAACGCCCATGACGACATGTCCTTGCTCTTCGTGGATTGCACCAAATCCTAGTCGTCGCGCTCGGTGGGGCGCAGCGGAGTGGCATGATGCCTGCTTTGTCCAATGGCTGATCCGAAACCGCCGACTCCGATGCTCAAAGTTCTGGTCATTGACGAATCCCGCGAGCGGGCCGCCGATATCAGCGTCGGACTGCTCAAAGCTGGCTATCAGGTTGCGGCGGTGCTCCCCAACGCCCTCGACCTTGTGCGTCATGTGGAAAGCATCCGGCCGGATGTCATCCTGATCGATTCCGACTCGCCAAGTCGCGACACCCTGGAACACCTGTCGGTCCTCAGCCGGGACAATCCCCGGCCGGTCCTTCTGTTTTCGCGCGAAAAGGACAGCGGCACGATCCGGCGGGCCCTTCAGGCGGGTGTGGCGGCCTACGTCGTGGAAAGCGTCGATTCAGCGCGGCTGGATTCGATCGTCGAGGTGGCTCTTGCGCAATTCGAGGAGGTGCAGACCCTGCGCCGGGAGCGGGATGATGCGTCGCGCAAGCTCGCCGAGCGAGTGACCATCGAGCGCGCCAAGGGAATCCTCATGAAGACCAAGGGCCTGGAAGAGGCTGAGGCTTACCATGCCCTGCGTCGATTTGCCATGGAGCGTAACCGGAAGGTCGTCGAAATGGCGCAAGCTGTCATAGATAGCGCCAACCTCCTTTTGTGACCGACCGTCAGGCAGCAATTGACGGTCACAATTTGGCGCCGACGCCCAAAAATGGTGCATGGGCTGGGTAGAGTTTGGCGCCGCGGAGTTTGTCGCCTCCGGAAAACGGGGGCGAGAAACCCACCGCGGCGGTCGATTGGCCGTAGGAGATGGTGGCATGAAGATCGCTTTGAATTGTCCGTGGTCGTGTCAGTGACGATGCGGCGACATGAGCGATTTGGACAACGGCGTCCATTCCGACGGCTAGCTGGCGGAATGTGACGCCTCTTTTTTTGCCTGAACTTGATTTCAGGCAAGGGGGCACGCACGTGGGCGTGAAGATTTTCGAAGAACCAAAAGTGGCGGCCACGAAGCAGGGCGCGCTAGCGGATCCGGATGGCGCCCCTGGGGCGCCAGAGAAAACCCGTTTGCGGTTGGGCATTATCCCGCTGACCGATTGCGCGGTGATCGCGGTCGCCAAGGAAAAAGGGTATTTCAGGCGGGAAGGGTTGGAGGTGGAAATTTCCCGGGAGGGCTCCTGGGCAAGCATCCGCGATCGCGTGGCCCTCGGAGATCTGGACGGGGCCCAGATGCTGGCCGGAATGCCTCTCGCGTCGGCCCTCGGAGTCAGTGGCTGCTATAAGCCTGCCGTTACGGCGTTTTCAATGGATCTGAATGGAAACGGCATTACCGTCTCCAGCGATCTCTATGACCGGATGATGGCCGTCGATCCAGAAGCCATGGCGCAGCGGCCGCTCTCCGCCAGGGCGTTGCGCAAGGTCATCCTTGAAGATCGTCGCGCGGGACGTCCGCGAATGACCTTCGCCATGGTCTTTCCGGTGTCTTCACACAATTTTGCGCTCCGCTACTGGATGGCCTCCGGGGGGATCGATCCCGATCGGGACGTCGACCTCATTGTCGTGCCGCCGCCGCAGATGGTTTCTGCTCTCCTGGCGCGCCGGATTGTTGGCTACTGCGTGGGTGAGCCGTGGAATCAGCACGCGGTGGAAATCGGCATTGGGCGATCGGTGATCACCGGTTACGAACTCTGGAACAACAGTCCGGAGAAAGTGTTTGGCGTCAATCGCGACTGGGCGGAGCGTCACCCGAACACCCACCGCGCTCTGGTGCGGGCGCTATTGGAAGCCGCCCGCTGGATGGATGTGCCGGAACATCGTGAAGAGGTGGTGGACATCATCGCTCGTCGGCACTACGTCGATGCCCCGGCTGACGTGGTGGCCAGTTCAATGACGGGGACCTGGCGATACGCCAAGACGGAATCCCCGGTAAAAATGCCAGATTTCAATGTGTTCCACCGCTACGCTGCCAATTTTCCTTGGCGCTCTCACGCCATCTGGTTCTTGACCCAGATGGTCCGGTGGGGGCAGGTCGAGCAGCCCATCAATTTCTTGCGGATCGCAGAGTCGGTTTACCGAACCGATATCTATCGGGCGGCGGCTTTCGATCTTGGGATTCCGGTACCTCCCGTGGATGCCAAGACCGAAGGCGGTCACCCCACCAATTGGACGCTCAAATGGGCCGGAGGCAGTATCGAGATGGGGCCGGATCGATTCTTTGATGGCATGTCCTTCGATCCGACCCGGCCGGTGGATTATCTTCTCGGCATGCCCCTGAGCGCCCTCAAAGTCGATATCGACGCACTGCGCCGGGCCAATGCCTGATTCCTGAAGCCAAATCCGGCGCGCACCATGGCTGCGCACCTTGCACCACGGCAATTTCGCTAGATTGGGGCGACGTCTAGATTCCATCTGGCGGTGCGAAATAAAAACTAAAAAATAACAACGACTTAGTGTTTTTCTGGCTTGTGGCACGTGATGTGCTTTGAAGGGAGTGTGCGTTTCAACATTCTGTGCCCAATGGCGGGCCGATGGAATTCCAGGGCAGTACCTGGGGTTGGAATGGCGACTAGTTAGGGTAACCCTGGGCAGGGTTCCGGCGGACAGAGGAGTCCACGAACGACAGCATTGCGCTGATCGGGCGTGGGCTTTTTTTTCGCCCTTTGCTCACACCATTCAGATTTGAGGAGTCAGTCAAATGCAAGGAAAAGCAAATCAGTCAGCCTGGATGAGCCGCGCGAAGATCCTCGCGAGAAGCCTCATGGTTGGAACCGCGATGGTTGTCAGTGTGGCCGGTGCAACGGTCCAGGCGAAGGACAAGATCGAGAAGCCCAACCTGAAGTTTGGCTTCATCAAGCTTACCGACATGGCGCCGCTCGCAATTGCCTACGAAAAGGGCTATTTCGAGGACGAAGGGTTGTACGTGACCCTGGAAGCCCAGGCCAATTGGAAGGTGCTGTTGGACCGGGTGATTTCCGGAGAGCTGGACGGCGCCCATATGCTGGCAGGACAGCCCCTCGGGGCCACCATTGGATACGGCACCAAGGCCGATGTGATCACCGCCTTCTCCATGGACCTCAATGGCAACGGTGTCACCGTGTCGAACGAAGTCATGGAAAAACTCAAGGCCAAGCTCCCGAAGCAGCCCGATGGCAAGCCGATACACCCGATCAAAGCCGAGTACCTGAAGGCCGTGGTCGATGACTTCAAAAAGGAAGGCAAGCCTTTCAAGATGGGCATGGTCTTTCCTGTGTCCACCCATAATTATGAACTCCGGTACTGGCTGGCTTCCGGGGGCCTGAACCCCGGCTTCTACGCGCCCGCCAAGGGGGACACCGCCGGCACCATCAATGCAGATGTTCTGCTTTCGGTCACGCCGCCGCCCCAAATGCCCGCCACCATGGAAGCCGGCACCATCAATGGTTACTGCGTGGGTGAGCCCTGGAACCAACAGGCAGTCATCAAGGGTATCGGTGCTCCCGTCATCACCGACTACGAAATCTGGAAGAACAACCCGGAGAAGGTCTTCGGGGTGACGAAAGAGTGGAACGACAAGAACCCCGCGACCCACAAGGCGGTGGTGAAGGCCCTCATCCGTGCCGCCTATTGGTTGGACGCGGACAACAATAAGAATCGCAAGGAAGCCTCGAAGATCATTTCCAAGTCCAATTACGTGGGCGCGGACGTGAATGTGATCGACAACAGTATGACTGGCACCTTCGAATACGAGAAGGGCGACGTCCGCAGTGTTCCTGATTTCAATGTCTTCTTCCGCTACAACGCCACCTATCCGTACTACTCCGACGCAATCTGGTATCTGACCCAAATGCGCCGTTGGGGGCAGATTGCCGAGTACCAGCCGGACAGCTGGTACATGGACATGGCCAAGAAGGTCTATCGGCCCGAGATCTATGCAATGGCGGCCAAGGAACTGATCGCAGAAGGGAAGATGAAAGTTTCTGATTTCCCCGATTTCGCCAAGGAAACCGGCTTTAAGCCCGCAACGGCGGACTTCATCGACGGCCTGAAATATGACGGCACCAAGCCCAATGCCTACATCGACAGCTTCAAGATCGGCCTCAAGGGCAAGGAAACGATGAAGTAATTGCCTGCGCGCTGTGGGGCGGTTGTCTGGCCAGATGACGGCGCCGCCGCCCCGCACGCCCAAAGACCTCCAAAGATTGAACGACAAAATAGGACGACCGCCATGCTCAACGCCACGGCAAATTTTCTGAACAAGACGGGGTTCACCTGGTTCGTGCCCTTCGTGCGGCTCGCGGCTGGCGAGGATCCGAAGGAGCAGTTCAAGGACATCCTTTTGCAGATCGGCGTGCCGGTCCTGGCATTTGCGATTTTCCTGGGCCTGTGGAGCGTACTCGCTTCCGGCGTCCAGACCAGTCTCGGGGCCATTCCAGGACCAGTGCAGGTGTGGGAGGAGGCCATGGGCCTTGTCGATGAGCACCATGCCGAACGGGAAAAGGAAGCGGCCTTTTATGAGCGCCAGGAAAAGCGCAATGCGGAGATGCTCGCCGAGGATCCCAAGGCGGACGTCTCGATTCGTCCCTGGACAGGGAAGCCCACCTATCTGGATCAAATCGTTACCAGCCTCTACACCGTGTTTACCGGATTTGCCATCGGGACTTTGGTGGCCATTCCTCTCGGCATCCTGTGTGGCCTGTCGCGGACTTTCCAGATTGCCCTCAACCCCATGATCCAGATCTTCCGCCCGGTGTCGCCGCTGGCCTGGCTCCCAATCGTGACCCTGGTGGTGAGCGCGGTCTATGTCAGCTCCAACCCGATGTTCGAAAAGTCCTTCCTGGTGTCGGCGATCACGGTGACCCTGTGTTCATTGTGGCCGACGCTCATCAACACTGCGGTGGGGGTGGCGTCCATCGACAAGGATCTGATCAACGTCTCCAAGGTTCTCCGTCTGTCAGCCTGGACCAAGGTGACCAAAATTGTCCTGCCGTCTTCCCTCAAGCTGATCTTCACCGGCCTGCGTCTGTCCCTCGGGGTAGGCTGGATGGTCCTGATCGCCGCCGAGATGCTGGCGCAGAACCCGGGGCTCGGGAAGTTTGTGTGGGACGAGTTCCAAAACGGTAGCTCGAACTCCCTCGGTCGCATCATGGTGGCGGTCTTCACCATCGGTTTTGTCGGCTTCCTGCTCGACCGCATCATGAACACCCTCCAGCAGCTGGCCAGCTTTGGCCAGGGTGCGCAGTAAGGCTGCGCCGTCCAGATGCCGCCCCAACCTGCCCGGGCAGATGCCTGGGTGTGGCAGGGGCGGACCGGAACCCCGACTTGAAAGGAAAAAGCATGGTCAACGCCCAACTCAAAGTGGTCGAGTCCGATGCCGGACGACCCGTAGCGGCCCCAGTGGCACCGCTGACCGCCGTGGAGAGCCCCGTTCTCCAACTGCGAAAATTGTCGAAAAGCTATGGCACGGGCGCCCATGCCAGTGTCGTTCTCAAGGACATCAACCTCGACATTCGTGACGGTGAGTTTGTTGCGATTGTCGGATTCTCGGGCAGCGGCAAGACGACCCTGATCTCCCTCATCGCCGGCCTCATCGAACCCGACGGCGGCGAGGTGTTGTTACGTGGTCAACCGGTGACCGGGCCTGGCCCGGACCGGGGTGTCGTGTTCCAGAGCTATTCACTGATGCCCTGGATGACCGTGCGCCAGAATATCGCCCTGTCGGTGGATCAGGTGTTCAAGGATGCTCCGGCCGTCGATCGCGCGGCAAGAGTGGAGAAGTATGTCGAGATGGTCGGCCTCAGCCACGCCATTGAGCGCCGCCCGGCGGAGCTTTCCGGTGGCATGCGCCAACGGGTCAATGTGGCGCGGGCACTGGCGGCCAAGCCCGAGATCCTGCTCCTCGACGAGCCCTTGTCGGCGCTCGATGCCTTGACCCGCGCCAATCTCCAGGACGAAATCATCGAGATCTGGAGCAAGGAAAAGAAGACCGTGGTCCTCATCACCAATGACGTGGATGAAGGGATCATCATGGCCGACCGCATCATCCCCCTGAATCCTGGGCCCGGCGCCACCTTCGGGCCCGAGTTCGTGGTGGATCTCCCCCGTCCGCGCGATCGCACCGAGATGAACCACTCGCCGGAATTCAAGCGCATCCGTAAGGCGGTGACCGAATACCTGATGCAGGTGAGTTCTGATCAGGCGGCCGAAAACACGGGCAAAGTCATCAATCTGCCCAGTGTGCTGCCCAATACCAGCGCCGAATACCTGGCCCAGCAGCAGTCAAAAGCGACCGAGGCCAAGCGGCCATCCGCCGCCAATCTCGCCCGCTATGTCGAGTTCTCCAAGGTCTGCAAAGTCTACCCGACGAAGAAGGGCCCGCTTACCGTGGTCGAAGATTTCGATCTGCGAATTCGCAAAGGGGAATTCATTTCGGTGATCGGCCACTCGGGCTGCGGCAAGTCGACGGTGCTGTCGATGATGGCGGGCCTCTCGGACGTGAGCTCAGGAGGCATCATCCTGGATGGGCGGGAGGTGGCCACCGCCGGCCCCGACCGTGGCATCGTCTTCCAGGCGCCCAGCCTCGTTCCCTGGCTTACTGCCTACGAGAACGTCTGTCTGGGTGTCGAACAGGTCTATCCCCATGCCAACCGGGAGGAGCGTCACAACATCGTGGTGCATTACCTTAACCGGGTTGGGCTGGCGG
The DNA here is from genome assembly GCA_016791025.1 of Zoogloeaceae bacterium. GTDB lineage: Bacteria > Pseudomonadota > Gammaproteobacteria > Burkholderiales > Rhodocyclaceae > JAEUNX01. Next base: position 25,590 of record JAEUNX010000079.1, read on the forward strand.
ATGCCTTGCACAAGAAGGCCTACGAACTCTCAAACGGGATGAAGCAGCGAGTCGGCATTGCACGGGCCTTTGCCTTGTCTCCCAAGATGCTGCTTCTGGACGAGCCCTTCGGCATGCTGGACTCCTTGACTCGCTGGGATCTGCAGGAAGTGCTGATGGAAGTCTGGAGCCGCGCCCAACTTACCGCCATGATGGTCACCCATGACGTCGATGAGGCCATTCTGCTCGCGGATCGGGTAGTGATGATGACCAACGGGCCGAGGGCCCGGGTGGGCAAGGTGCTGACGATCGACCTGCCCCGGCCGCGCTCGCGCAAGATGCTGCTGGAGCACCCGGACTACTATGATCTGCGGGAAGAGCTCCTGAGCTTCCTGGGCGAGTGCGGGCACCACTGAGCCCGATCGCAGGGCGGCGCGGCGGATCGCCGCGCCCCGCGGCGGCCCTCGCTGGCTCAAGAGCAGCCGTTCGCCGCCGTTAGCGGCAGGTGGTCAATTTTCGAGGCCCCGCCACCGTATGGATTACCGAGATCTTCCCGACCGCCGTCTCGATCGTCGCGTTCCGCTGGGATGCGCTGCTGCGCTTTTTTCACCGGGCGGAGTTCGGTGGGACGCCCGTTGCGTGGAGCTCTCCGTTGGCGGCATGACGCTGGTGACCGCCTACGTTCCAGGTGAGAGTGAGGTCGTCGAAGTCGAGGTTCAGCCGCCGGTCGAGCGACCAACCGCTGCGCCCCTGCGGGTCAAAGCCCGCGTGAAACGCTGCCATGGCCACGGGGATGGCCACTATGAGCTGGGCCTGGAAACGCTGCGGGTGATTGCCTGATCCGCGATCCGGCTAGCGGCTCCGCCGGTTAGCGCACCACGAGCAGGTAAAGTAGCAGGATATTCAGGGTCAAGGAGCCGGCGGCCAGGAGTTTGAGGCCGAGCTGCGGGTTGCGTTGCAACAATGGCGTGCGGCGGGGGACGGCGAGGGGACGGTGAGCGCCGCGTTCCAGCGCGAGCAGGAATTCCTCCGCGGTTTCGAAGCGGTCCTTGGCTTCGCGGGCGACGGATTTGAGGAGGATCGCCTCCAGCCACTCAGGAATGTCGGGTCGATAGCGATTTGGTGTCACCGGGTCACCAAATTTCGGTTTCTGGAACGGCTCGATCTCGCCATAGGGATACTTGCGCGTCAGCAGCTCGTACAGAGTTACCCCCACCGCATAGAGGTCCGTCGAGACATCCGCCGGAGCCCCGGCAAAGAGTTCCGGCGCCATATAGCTTGGCGTGCCAGGATTATTGATTTCGCTGAAGCCTCCGGCCTCCTTCTGTCCATCCGAGGCGGCGACGCCCAAATCGAGGATGCGCAAACGGCCGTCGCTGCCCAGATGGAGATTGTCTGGCTTGATGTCGCGATGGACGATCGACAGGCGGTGGAGAATCGCCAGACCCTTCAGGATTTCGACTCCCGAAGTGGCGACTTCGGTGGCAGCGAAGCGGTGACCCGCCGTCAAACGGGCCTTCAGGCTCGCGCCTTCATGCCAAGTCATCAGGTAGTAGAGGTGGGATCGTCCAGGGTGGGGAATGACCTGGGGTAGCCTCCAATCCACCACCCGGCCGGCCAGCCACTCTTCGTGGGCAAGGGCGGCGGTGGATTGGGCATCATTCGCTTCTGGTCGGAGCGTCTTGAGAATTCGGATCTCCCCGCTGGCGTCCTGGACTCGGTAGAGCAGCGTCACCCGCGACTCGTGGAGGCTGTCGAGGACCCTCAGGCCATCGATTTCCTGGCCGGGCCGAAGTAGTGGCGGGAGTGGCAAGGACTGCAGCCGGGCGATGGTGTCAAGGAGCTGATCCTTGGGCAGGCGATCCACCTGGAGGACCATGGCCGTGCAGTTGTCCTGGCTACCGCTGTCTTCTGCGTCCATGGCCAGGCGCGAGGCAGCTTCCTGGGGATCGCGAGCGGCGAGAAGGATGGCCTGAATCCGGGTGTCGCCCAATTGGTTCCAGACCCCGTCGGTCACCAGGGCGAAGCGGTCGCCCTCCTCCAGATCCCCATCCGAAAAATCGATTTGAACCCGATGGTCGAGGCCGATGGCCCGGGAGAGCACATTGTTGAGTTCCGGGTGCTCCCACACATGGTCGTTCGTCAGGCGCTCCATCTCTTTGCCGCGCAACCGGTAGATCCGTGAGTCGCCGACATGGGCGACCGTATAGCGCCGGCCCCGCATGACCAGGACCGACAAGGTGGTGGCCATTCCCGCGGTTTCACGGGTCTTGGCGGTTTGGGACACCAGCCAGCGGTTGAGCGCCGAGATGACTGTTTCGAGGGACTTGGGCACGCTCCACGTTTGGGGGGTGGCGTAATAGTCTGACAGGAGCCCACGCACGGTGTACTCCGACGCCTCGCGGCCATTGACATGTCCGCCGACGCCGTCGGCCACGGCCACGATTACCCCCTTGCCATCGAGTTCCGCTCCTTCCGGGGTGACCGCCCCGCAAAAGTCTTCATTGCGCGGGCGCGGACCAGTGAGGGAGGCATGGCCGACCGTGGTTTTCAGCATGGTATTCACTCCGGAAACGGGCCGAGATCGCAAGTGTTCGGGGTTGTACAACAAAATCCGAGCCCCCTGGGCGGGGCACAGGGGGCTCGTCGGGATCGCTGCGGGCTAGGCCCGCTCAGGCTGGACGCAGCTTAGATCTTGGCGGCGGTGAGGTGCGGAGCGCCCCAGGTGGTCCGCCAGCGCTGCTTCACCCCGGTGAGACCGAGAAGCGCCAGGATCGCGAGGCCGGCGAAGATCAGGAAGCCGATCTGGTAAGAGCCGGTGAGTTGCTTGGAGTAGCCCAGGCTGGCGGCCAGATAGAAACCGCCGACACCGCCGGCCATGCCGACGAGGCCCGTCATCACGCCAATTTCCTTCTTGAAGCGCTGGGGCACCAATTGGAATACTGCGCCGTTGCCCATGCCGAGGGCCAGCATGGCGCAGACGAAGGCGGCGAGAGCCATCCAGGAGGTGGGTAGGCCTACGCTGACGATGGCAAGGAAGGCCGCGGCAACCACGTACATCACAGTGAGGGACTTCACGCCGCCGATCCGGTCGGCGACGTTGCCCCCGATGGGGCGGACCAAAGATCCAGCGAAAACGCAGGCGGCGGTATAGAGGCCGGCGACCTTTGGATCGAGACCATATTGGGTGTTGAAGTAGATCACCAGGGAGGAGGCGAGGCCGACAAAACCGCCGAAGGTTACAGAATAGAAGAACATGAACCACCACGCGTCCTTGTCCTTGAGCACCTTCAGGTACTCCGCGAGGGTCTTGGGCGGTGGGGCATTGGGCGCATCCTTGGCCATGAAGATGAAGACGAAGAACACGATGATCAGGGGAATCAACGCGATGCCGAAGACGTTGTTCCAGCCGAAGGCCGCCGCCAGACCGGGGGCGAAGAGGGCAGCCAGGGCGGTGCCGGAGTTGCCTGCACCCGCGATGCCCATGGCCGTGCCCTGGTGTTCGGGCGGATACCAACGGGAGGCCAGCGGGAGGGCGGCTGCAAAGGAGGCACCCGCGACGCCAAGGAACAGGCCCAGGATTAGGGTTTCCTGATAGGAATGAATGCCGGCCAGCCAGGCATAGGTCAGCGCGCCAATCACAATGATCTGGCCGATGATGGCCGCTTTCTTGGGGGACAAGCGATCCACCAGGATTCCCATCACGATGCGCAGAAGGGCGCCGGAGAGGACGGGCGTCGCCACCATCAGGCCTTTCTGGGCAGCATCCAGGCCCAGGTCCTTGGCAATGCCGACCCCCAAGGGTCCCAGCATGACCCAAACCATGAAAGCGAGGTCGAAATACAAGAATGCGGCAAGCAAGGTCGGGGTATGACCCGCTTGCAGGAAGGATTTACGGTCCATTTCAAAGTTCTCCGTCAAATTCGGGGCGCAGCACGCCCTCGCCGCCGTTAAACGACAGCATTGGCAACAACAGTATTCAAGTGAAGGGTCACGCGGCGGAGGCTGGGAGGGAGGTGCCTGGAGGCATACCCCCACCGCGTGATCGGTCAGAGCTGTAGGAACACCGCTCCATCTTCCACTTTGCAGGGGAAGTGTTTCGTGCAGCCGACGTCCGGGGCGACCGCCTGCCCGTCTTCGAGCTGGATCTTCCAGCTGTGAAGGGGGCAGGTAACGGTCTTGCCATGGACGATACCCTGGGACAGGGGGCCGGCCTTATGGGGGCAGCGGTCCCGCAGGGCGAACACTTCGCCGTCGCCATTACGGAAGACCGCGATGGCGCCATGGGCAGGGCTATTCACGACGCGTGAACCGAGGATGGGAATTTCATCCACAGTGCATACGCGCTTCCAATCAACATCAGCTTCCAGAGTGGTGGTCATCGTGTTTCTCCCGTCGCAGCGGGCAAAAGGTCAAAGATTTCGCAGGCATCGTCCGGATCGCGACGTCCAGCCCAGCCCCAGGTTTCCCATTCGCTCATGGCGACTCCCGTCAGACCGACAGATTCTCGAACTGGCGGCGCAGGACCGGCGTTTCGGCGTGCTCGATCCAGGGGTCCTTGTAGCCCTGAAGGGCAAACAGGAGGCGCTCGTAAAGGGCTTTGCGATTGGCCTCGTCGTTCACCACCTTTTCCTTGATGTAGTCCAGGCCGACCCGCTGCACGTAGTGACAGGTGCGGTCGAGGTAATAGGCCTCCTCCCGGTAGAGCTGAATGAAAGCACCGGAATACTCCATCACCTCTTCGTCGGATTTCACCTTGCAGAGGAACTCGGCCACCTCGGTCTTGATGCCGCCGTTACCGGCCACATAGATTTCGTAGCCGGAATCGACGCCGATAACCCCCACGTCCTTGATGCCGGCCTCTGCGCAGTTGCGCGGGCAGCCTGAGACGGCAAGCTTCACCTTGTGGGGCGACCACATGCCGAAGAGCATCTTTTCAAGCTTGACCCCCATGTCCATGGAGCGCTGAGTCCCAAAGCGACAATGCTCGGCACCGACGCAGGTCTTCACAGTGCGCAGGCTCTTGCCATAGGCGTGGCCTGACACCATGCCAGCCTTGGCAAAGTCCGACCACATGCCTGGGAGGTCTTCCTTCTTTACGCCCAGGAGGTCGATGCGCTGGCCTCCGGTGACCTTGACGGTGGGAACCTTGTACTTTTCTGCTGCATCCGCGATGGCCCGCAGCTCATCCGGAGTCGTGAGGCCGCCCCACATGCGGGGCACGACCGAATAGGTGCCATCCTTTTGGATGTTGGCATGGGCCCGTTCGTTGATGAAGCGGCTCTGGGGGTCGTCCAGGGCCTCATGGGGCCAAGTGGATAGGCAGTAGTAATTGAGAGCCGGGCGGCAGGTGGCGCAACCGTTCGGGGTCTTCCACCCCAAAGTGGCGATGGCTTCCTGGGCTGACAGGATCTTCTGGTCGCGAATGGCCTTCCGGACATCGCCGTGGGAAAGATCAGTACAGCCGCAGATGGCTTTGCTGGAGGAATCCGCCGGGGTGTACGCGCCACCAACCGTCGAAGCCAGGATTTGTTCCACCAGGCCCGTGCAGGAGCCGCAGGAACTGGAAGCCTTGGTGTGCTTACGAACATCTTCGAGGCTGAAGAGACCATGCTCCTTGATCGCCTTGACGATGGTGCCCTTGCACACCCCGTTGCAGCCGCACACTTCGGCTTCATCAGGCATCGCTGCAGCGGAGTTGGCGCCCTTGTGACCGGCGTCGCCGAGGTGGCTGTTGCCGAACAAGAGATGGTCGCGAATCTCGCGGATGTCCTGGCCATCTTTGAGCATCTGGAAATACCAGGAGCCGTCCTTGGTGTCGCCATAGAGGACGGCGCCTTCAATCTTGTCACCCTTCAGGACGACGCGCTTGTAGATGCCGGCGCCTGGATCGTGGAGCACGATGTCTTCGGTCCCCTCGCCGCCACTGAAGTTGCCGCAGGAGAAGACGTCAATCCCGGTAACCTTGAGCTTGGTACTGGTCACGGAGCCCTGGTAGCGACCAATTCCGAACATTGCCAGGTGATTGGCGCAAACCTTCGCCTGTTCGAACAGGGGAGCTACCAGGCCATAGGCGGTACCGCGATGGTTGGCGCATTCACCCACCGCATAGACCCGGGGATCGTAGGTCTGAAGGGTGTCATTGACTACGATGCCCCGGTCACAGTGAATGCCGGCCTTCTCGGCCAGTTCAACGTTGGGGCGGATTCCGGCGGCGATACACACCAAGTCCGCAGGGATGGTTTCACCGTCTTTGAAGCGGACCGCACAGACCCGGCCAGATTCGCCGGCCACCAGCTCGGCGGTCTGCTTGTTCAGCGCGAACTTCATGCCTTTCTTGGCCAGGGCGGATTCGAGCATCTTGCCGGAGGTGCGGTCGAGCTGACGTTCCATGATCCAGTCGGCGATATGGACCACGGTCACATCCATGCCCCGCAAGGCAAGGCCGTTGGCCGCTTCCAGCCCAAGGAGGCCGGCGCCGATCACCACCGCGTGCTTATAGCGCGCGGCGGCATCAATCATTTCGTCGGTGTCCTTGATGTCCCGGTAGGAAATGACCCCGGGGAGATCCTTGCCAGGAATGGGTGGCATGAAGGGGTTTGAGCCGGTGGCGAGGAGCAGACGGTCGTATTCGGCCTCGGTTCCGTCCTCGGCCACGACCTTGCGTTGGGTACGATTGATCTGCGTGATCTTCTTGCCCAGATGCAAGGTGATTTCATTGTCGGCGTACCACTGGAGATCGTTCAGGATGATGTCCTGAATGGTCATCTCTCCCGCCAGCACCGGCGACAACAGGATGCGGTTGTAGTTGGGGTGAGGCTCCGCCCCAAACACGGTGATGTCGTACATGTCAGGAGCAATCTTCCGCAGCTCTTCGAGCGTGCGAACCCCAGCCATGCCGTTGCCAACCATAACGAGCTTCAATTTGCGCATGATTTCCCTCGCAACAAAATCTAGCGGGCGCCAGATACAAAATGCCTTGCCGCGTCAGGGATCGACATTGACCCATGGGCACCGGCCATCGTTAGCCGCCACCGGAAAGCTGATGCGATGTGAGTTTCAGCTCTCCCGCTGGACGCCCTCGGGCGGGGCGGGAGCATTTCCGCAGATGGTGGAAGCAATAGTTATGCCAAGAGCGGTCGCTAACCAAGAAGGTCCTTCTTGGCGGATTGTTGTGATGTAAATCTATGATAATAAATAAAAACCTGCTGACTGGCGGAGAGGCCGGAACTCAGTTTGGGCAGGGGGAGGCGCAGGAAGCCCCTGGATGCCTATTGCAATGCACCATCCTGATCCGGGTTGCACCGTCTTAATGCACCTGCACTGCGCGGTGCATTAAGACCGCGGCGCGGGCTGCCTCATTGCGACAATGGCGGCGAGGGCGATCAGGACAAACGCTGCCAAGGACCAGTTGGCGATGGAAAGCCCCAGGAATGTCCAGTCGATGGCCGTGCAGTCCCCCGCCCCGCGAAAGATCATTGGAAGCGATGACGACAGGGGAAAGCTTTCCAGCATGTAGCTCAGGCTCGGGCCGCATTCGGCCAAGTCAGGGGGAAAGCGCTGGATGTAACTCTGCCAGGCGGCGATCCCCGCACCGAGGACACTAGCGATCACCAAGAGGCCACCATAAAACAGACGGGCGCGTTGGCGGCGCGGGCCATGGAGGGTCGCTGCGATGGCAACGAGGATGACCGTCGAGAAGGCGTAGCGCTGGAGGATGCATAGCGGACAGGGCTCCAGGTGTCCGCCATATTGGAGGTACAGGCCGTAAGAGATGAGACCAATGCAAACCAAAGCAAGGGTTGCAAAAGGCAGGCGGGGACGCCGGAGGAACGCCAGCATTGGGAGTCGCACAGGGGGTTAGCCGGCCCCTATTCTAGCGTGGGGCGCCATTTCTGGCGCCCGGCAAAGGAGGGTCGGCAGTCCGTCGAAGGGCTAGGCGGCCGCCTTCGGCTGGTTACCTGAGGTTGCACTGAGCCGCTTCAGTTCAGGAACGCAGGACCCGCAGTTGGTGCCGCAGCGGGTCCGTGCTTGTAGTTGATCAAGGGTCTCGCCACCGCGGAAAGCCGCCACGATGTCGTCTTCGGCCACGTCGAAGCAGTTGCAGATCACCTTGCCCCGAGTGCTCTTGCCGGCGGGCGGCTGGGTGACCGGTGCGAGGAGCCAGGGCCGGACCGGGGTGGCCGATTCGCCCCGCACCATGAGGTCGGCAAGCCAATCGGAGGCCTGGGCTTCTCCGGCCAGACGTACGGCAACCAACCGGTCATCTTCCACCAGAGCCTGTTTGGCGATGTCGCGCCGAACGTCCTTGTACGACAGCACCCGGGTGGGGTCGTCAAGACCGAGTTCCTCGTCGAGGGTTGCCAACATGCCGGCGTCGAGAGTCTCGGCGCGGGCCTTGAGAACCACGACTGACTGCTCTCGCCCCGCCAGAGTCAAACTGGCATAGGGGAAGCGATCAAGAAGAGGCCGCAGGCGCTCCATCAGATCGAGGGCATTATCTTCCGGACTCGATCCTGTGCGACGCATGGCCACCAGAGTCTCTCCGGCGGTGAATTTTTCCACCTGGACCACCGCGTGCTTGAGTTCTGGCTGCTTGGAATAAGGGTCGGTCGCAGGCGGAGTCAGCGTATTGGCACCGAGCCCGGCCATGGCGTTAGCGCCCCAATGCATGGGGAGGAAGCACTGACCCGGGCGAAGGGTCGCTGAGGCGAGTACCTTCACCACGATTTCTCCGCGTTTGGCGCGCACAGTGACGAGGTCACCGTCCTTCAGACTGCGCCGTGCCATGTCATCGGCGTGCATGTGGAGGAGCGGTTCGGCTTCATGACTGTACAGTCGCGCCACCAGACCTGTCCGGCTCATGCCATGCCATTGGTCTCGCAGCCGGCCGGTGATCAAATGGAGGGGGTAACGAGCATTCGGCGTCTCAGCCGTCGGCTTGTGCTCAGTGGCCACAAAGCGGGCTTTGCCGCTCGGTGTGGGAAAGATGCCATCCTCGTATAGACGCACTTTACCCGCCTGGGCGCCGTCCGGGTACGGCCACTGTTGAGGGCCGGTGTTTTCTAGTATCGAGTAGGAAAGGCCGGTGATGTCGAGATCCCGGCCTCGGGTGCTTTCCCGGTGCTCAAGCCACACCGATTCGGGCGTGGCGTAGGGGAACATGCGCTCTGCTTGTTCCTTCTTGCCCAGCAGGGCACCCAGACGCCGGGCGAAATCCACCCCGACCGCCCAATCGTGGCGGGCCTCACCCGGCGCGGGTACAGCGGACAGAACGCGCGTGATGCGGCGTTCCGAATTGGTCACCGTGCCCTCCTTCTCACCCCAGGTGGTGGCGGGGAGGAGCAGGTCGGCGTAGCGGCAGGTCTCCGTGTGGGCGAAGGCCTCTTGGACAATTACGAACTCCGCGCAGGCAAGGGCCTCATGGACCAGCGCCTGATCCGGCAGCGACTGGGCCGGATTGGTGCATACGATCCACACCGCCTTGACGTCGCCGGACTTGAGCGCCTGGAACAGTTCTACGGCGCTCTTTCCGGGTTTGTCCGGGACCTGGTCGACCCCCCACAGGGCTGCGACCTCTGCGCGATGGGCGGGGTTGGCCATGTCCCGATGCGCCGAGATCAGATTGGCCAGTCCGCCGACTTCCCGGCCGCCCATCGCATTGGGCTGCCCGGTCAAAGAGAAAGGGCCGGCGCCAGGCCGGCCAATCTGGCCAGTGGCCAGGTGGAGGTTGATGAGGGCCGCGTTGTTGTGGCTGCCGAAGGAGAATTGATTGAGCCCCTGGCAATACATGGAAAGCGTGGCCTTGGAGGTCGCAAACCACTCTGCCGCCTGCTCGATATCTTTTTTTTCCAGGCCGCAGATGCTGGCGGCCATGGCGGGCGTGTATTCCCGCACGATTTTTTTGAGGGCATCGAAACCCTCGGTGTGGGCATCCACGTAGGCGCGATCGACCCAGCCTTCCCACAGCATGACGTGGAGCATGGCATTGCACAGGGCGATGTCGGTGCCCGGAAGGAGGGCCAAATGGAGGTCCGCTGCCTCGGCGGTATCCGTGCGACGCGGGTCGATCACCACCATCTTCATGGCCGGATTGGCTTTGCGGGCATCTTCGACCCGGCGAAAGGCGATGGGATGGGCGAAGGCGGTGTTGCTTCCGCTGATGAAGAGGCAGTCGGTGAGGCTGATGTCCTCGTAGCTGGCCGGCGGGGCGTCGGCCCCCAGTGTCATCTTGTAACCGGCCACGGCACTCGACATGCACAGGCGGGAATTGGTGTCGAGGTTGTTGGTGCCGATCAAACCTTTGACCAGCTTGTTGAAGACGTAATAGTCCTCGGTGAGGAGCTGACCTGCGCCATACACCGCCACCGCGTCGGGGCCGTGTTGCTGGATGATCGCAGCAAAGCGTTGGGCGGCGTGATCGAGGGCTGCATCCCAACTGACTCGACTGCGCGGCTCTTCACGGGATGGGCGCAGTTCCGGGTGCAGGGCCCGAACGGCCAAGGTTTCCGGGGCGGCAGAAAGGTGGAGCGTGGCGCCTTTGGTGCACAGACGACCGAAATTGGCCGGATGGTCGGGGTCTCCCCGTACGCCTGTCACGCGGCCGTCTTGGTGCTCAATGATGACGCCACAGCCGACGCCGCAATAACAACAGGTGGAACGGGTTTCTGCCATGCTGAACTCCTTGGTGGAGCCGCTAAAGCAGGAAACGTGCCGTCTTGGCATGCCCCAAGATTGGCGCGTTTCCTGGGGGTCGGGCGGCATATTCATTCCGCCGGGGTGGATGGCGGTGCATCAGGTGCTCCCGACGCACCGCCCTGGGGCGCAGGCGCGGGGCCTATTCCTCGGATTTCTTTGGTACGAGCGAGGCGGCCAGCGCAGTGGGCACCTCGGCGTAACTGTTCAGCAGCTTCGACCAGGCGGTTGGGTCAGGAAGGGTACCCGTCAGGAAGGGCGCGACCGGCCAGGCCAGGACAAGTGGCAATTCGCTGCTGTACTGCCAGAGGTCCATCCAGGGCATGTGGGGCGGAGCGGGCTTCTTTTCCATGGTCATCCTTTTCAGACGTCGGGGTGGGCGGCGGTAGGCCGCTCAGGGCTGGCAGGCCAGGTGCTTCAAGGCTCGCACCTGGATCAGGATCGGTTCAGGGATCGGCAGTTCTCCGCCCAGCATTCGGCGGATGCAGGCCACGTTGTCCTCGACGGACGGGCTGTCGGGGAAACCTGGGATCGGCGGTGCGCCACCTTCCGCCGCTTCGGCGAGTACCATCGCCTCGCCGTGATGAAATCCCTCCAGACGTGGGCAACGGCGAGGGTTGGCGTAGGCCTCGCCCTCGGTGCCGCGCAACAGCAACGCGGAGCTACTGTCGGAGCACAAGTGAATGTGCATCCGCTCAAGATATTCCGGGTGGGTCACCGCGACAACTCGCACACTCCGTCCCAGGCAAGGGTCTATGAGCTTGGCCACCGTGTGTCCGCTGTTACGCAAGCCCAGCCGTGGACGTAGGGCAAGCAGCCGCGCCAGACCAGGCACCAGGAGATCGAGCTTGACGCACGCCAAGCCGCCCTCCCGCAGTTGCCCCTCCACGCCAGCAAGATCAGCGGCCGGATGAATTTCCAGTGCTGCCAGGAGAGCGAAGGGGCTTACTCGGGCGTCGAAATCGTGACGCCCCTGGATCAGCACGGGCACGCCCTCTTTGACCAGCAGCAGGGCGACAAGGGGCATGAGGTTGGGCTGTCGGCGCGCACCGTTGTAGGTGGGTAGCACGACACACCGGGGCCCGGCGGGAACGGCCAACTGGGGGGTGCGGGCCTGCAGGGCCGCCATGAATCCACGCAACTCGGCTGAAGTCTCACCCTTGATGCGCATCGAAAGGACAATGGCTCCCAATTCCAGGTCGGGAACCTCCCCATCCAGCATCGCCCCAAACAGCGCCTCGGCCTGGTCGACGCCCAAGGGCGCGGCGCCTTTGGCGCCCCGGCCGATTTCCTTGATAAAGGGAGCGAATTTCATGGGGTAGATTTTTTGTGCAGTGCACTATCGTTGGGAAAGCTTAGCGTTTCCTGATGCTGAGGGAAAGGTATTTTCTCGTCGATGCAAATTTTGAGGTCCGGGCGTCCAGTTTGTGCTGCAGGCAAGGCGCTACAATTTTGCGCGTCTATCGATTCGAAGATCAGGGTGGTGTGGCGTGAAAATCGGATTCATTGGATTGGGACTCATGGGTCGGCCCATGGCCCTGAACTTGATCAAGGCTGGCCATGCGGTCGCCGTCTGGGCACGGCGGGCGGAATCTCGCAAGCCGCTGGTTGAGGCGGGTGCGAGGGAATGCGCCAGCGCGGCGGAGGTGGCGCGGGCTTCTGAGGTGGTAGTGAGTTGCGTGGCCGACGGGCAGGACGTCGCCCAGGTCGCCCTCGGGCCTGAGGGCGTCGCCGAGGGGGCGGGGCCAGGTCTGGTTTATGTGGACATGAGCACCATCGCGCCGTCCGCAGCCCAGCAGATTTCCCGGGGCATGGCCGAGCGCGGTATCGACATGCTCGACGCGCCGGTTTCCGGCGGCGAGGTGGGTGCGATCGCGGGAACCTTGACCATCATGGTCGGGGGGTCCGAGGCGGCTTTTCAGCGTGCGCTGCCGGCTTTCCAGGCTATGGGCAAGACCGTCACCTGGGTCGGTGGGCCCGGCGCCGGCCAGGTTGCCAAGGCCTGCAATCAGATCCTCACCGGGGTGGGGGTGGCGGCGGTGGCCGAGGCCCTCAACTTCGCCCGCCAGAGCGGCGTTGATCCCGCCCGGGTGCGGGAAGCCCTGCTGGGGGGCTTCGCCTACAGCCGCATCCTGGAAAACCATGGTCAGCGCATGCTAGATCGCAATTTCAAGCCCGGCTTCAAGGCCTGGATGCATCAGAAGGACATGCGGATCGTGATGGAGGAGGCCCACCGCCTGGGGCTGGCCCTGCCATCGGCGGCCGCGACGGCCCAGATGTTCAATGCCATGGTGGGAAGCGGCCTCGGCGAAGAGGACTCGATTGCCATGCTCAAGCTCTTTGAGCGGATGAGCGGCGGAGCGAGCGAATGAGGGTTGGCTGGATCGGCCTTGGCGTGATGGGGCGGCCCATGGCCGGGCACCTCCTCGCGGCGGGTCATGACGTGGCGATCTGGGCGCGCAATCCGGCCGCGGAAGCGCTCCTGGCGAACCAGGGCTACGCGCTGTGTGCCAGTCCGGCCGAACTCGCCGCCCGCAGCGACGTGGTCATCACCATTGTTACTTCCAGCGCCGACGTCGAGGGACTGGCCTTCGGGTCCGCGGGCCTGGCGGAAGGCTTTGGGCCGGGCAGTGTGCATGTGGACATGAGCACCATTGCGCCGTCCATGGCCCGCAGTCTCGGCGAGCGCTATGCGGCCCGGGGCCTGGCCTGGGTGGATGCGCCGGTGTCGGGAGGCGAGGCGGGCGCGCGCAACGCGACGTTGGCGATCATGGCCGGCGCGGAGGCGGGCGTCCTAGATCGGGTGCGGCCGCTTCTGCTTACCCTGGGTAAAACTCTTGTCCATGTCGGCCCGCCAGGGGCGGGGCAGGTGGCCAAAGCCTGCAACCAACTCGTCATGGTGGCCGCCATCGAAGCCTGCGCCGAAGCGATGAGGCTCGCTGCGGCGAGCGGGGTGGATCTGGCCGCGGTGCGCACGGCGCTCCTGGGCGGCTCGGCGACGAGTCGGGTCATGGAGGTGATGGGGGACCGGATGGTGCGCCGCGACTTTGCGGCGGGCATCGAGGCGCGTCTCCACCACAAGGATTTCGGCCTGGTGCTCCAGGAGGCGGTGGCCCTGGGGTGCCCGCTGCCCATCGCGGCCCAGGTCTGGCAGCAACTCAATGCCCTCATGGGGCTGGGCTGGGGCCGGGACGACACGGCATCCTTGCTGCGGGTGCTGGAGGCTGAATCGAAGGGTCAGCCGTGAAGCGTCGCACCTTTTTTCTCGTGATCGGCGCGGTGGCACTCACCGGATGTGGGGGCCTGACCCTGGGGCTTGATGCGCCAAAGGTGGCCCTGTCCGACATCCGCCTGGTGGGGGGCGGATTGGTGGAGCAGCGCTTTCTCCTCACCCTGCGCGTCACCAACCCCAATGATCGGGATCTCGAAGTCGACACCCTCAGCTACGAGGTGGAACTCAACGGCGAACCCTTCGCCCACGGCACGAGACACAGCCCATTTACGCTCCGGGCCCTGGACGACACCTTG
>JAEUNX010000122.1 GCA_016791025.1 Zoogloeaceae bacterium
TGGAATCTGGACCCGCATTACCGCCCGCCCAAGCCGGCGCAGTTGGGCGTGCAGTCCTTCGACGTGGACCTGGGTGAGCTCACCGACACCATCGACTGGGGGCCCTTCTTCCAGACCTGGGACCTGGCGGGCCGCTACCCGGACATCCTCTCGGACGAGATCGTCGGCGAGACCGCCCGGGAGCTGAAGTCCGACGCCGAGGTGATGCTGGCGCGCATGGTCGCCGAGCAAGACACCAATCCGTGGGTGAAGGCGCGCGCGGTGTTCGGGCTGTTCCCGGCCAATTCAGTAGGCGACGACATCGAGATCTACGCCGACGAGTCGCGCAGCGAAGTCCGAATGACCTGGCACGGTCTCAGGCAACAGCATGAGCGGCCGGCGGGCAAGCCCAACTATTGTCTGGCCGACTTCATCGCACCCAAGGATTCCGGCGTGGCCGACTACATCGGCGCCTTCGCGGTCACCGCCGGGCTGGGGATCGAGGCGCGCCTGGCCGGCTTTGAACGCACCCACGACGACTACCACGCGATCCTACTCAAGGCCCTGGCCGACCGCTACGCTGAAGCCTGCGCCGAGTGGCTGCACGCTCGCGTCCGCAAGGAATTCTGGGGCTACGCGGCCCAGGAGGCCCTGACCAACGACGAGCTGATCAAGGAAGCCTACCGCGGCATTCGCCCCGCCCCCGGCTACCCGGCGTGCCCGGACCACACCGTAAAGGGCGATCTCTTCAAGCTCCTCGACGCGTCTGCCCGCACCGGCATGGGCCTCACCGAGAGCTACGCCATGACCCCTGCTGCGTCGGTGGCCGGCTTCTACTTCGCCCATCCCGACGCTCGCTACTTTGCGGTGCAGAAGATCGGCCACGACCAGGTGGAGGACTGGGCCCGGCGCACCGGAATGAGTGTGGCGGAGGCGGAGAAGTGGCTGGCGCCCCTGCGGTGATTCGGCATCGTCGCGGGTTCAGCGCGATTTGACGCCTGGCCCGTCGTGATTTGTCTCGCCCGGGTCCGCTGGGCTCAGGCGCGACGGGAAAGCATGCGCTCGGTTTCGCGCAGCCGGCGGCTGACTTCGCGGCCCATGTTGAGGGTCAGCAGGGTGAATTGCTCGAGGTCGCGTTCGTAGAGTTTGTAAAGCGCGGCCGACGGAATTTCCAGGGCCCGACACGCTTCCAGCGCCCGGACGGTGGCACTGCGGGGGGAGATGTCGAGGAGCGCCATCTCGCCGAAACATTCGCCGGGGCCCAGAATCTTTAGCACCCGAAGTTCATCGCCCAGGGCCTTGAGGACTTCCACTCGGCCGGACTCGATGACGTAAATCCTGTCCCCCAGGTCGCCCTCCTGGATGATGACCGCGCGGGGCGGATATTCCACCGTTTTCGACACCCCCACCAGAAACTCCAAGGCATCGGCCCGCAGGCCGCCAAAAACGGGCGTCTGCTGCAGGCGGGCGATGTGTTCGGAAGTCATGGGTGACCGGGGTGAGATCCAGGCAGCATTGGGACCAGCGGAACTTTGTTATAGCTCTGCCGGGCGGAAAACACATGGAGATTACGGAAATCAGCGGCTAATCTGAACTGTCGCGGGGCAAGGCCCCGCTTAGCGAGGAGAAGACCATGTCATTGCGTGGGATGGTGGGAGCGGTGCTACTCGTCCTGGCGCCGAGTGTTTGGGCCTTCCATTGCCCGATGGAAATGAAAAAGATCGACGACGCCCTGGCCAAGGGACCGGCCCTGAGCGCCGAGCAGATGGCGGAGGTGAAGAAGTTGCGCGCCGAGGGCGAAGTCCTTCACAAGGCAGGCAAACACCAGGAATCCCTCGATACCCTGGGCAAGGCGGAAAAGATCCTCGGCTTGTGACGGGCGGAGAGGCCCTGGCGACGGGAACTCGATCCTGAAAATGCCGAAAGACCCCGTAGGGTCTTTCGGCGTGCCGTTTGGACTGCAGTGCGGAGCCGGGGCGAGGGCTCCGCGTCGTGGGCCGTGAATTAGGCGGCGACTTGCAGAGCGGAGGCAACCGACTTGGTGCCCTTGGAGAGGTTCTCCACAGCGGCGGCCGTGGCGGACTCGAGGCTGGCCTGGGCGGCTTCAGCCACTTGCTTGGCGGCCTTGGTGGCGCCTTCGTAAGCGGAGGTGGCGTTGGCGATGGCGGTTTTCACGGCGGACACAGCGGCTTCGGAACCGGCGGGGGCGTTCTTGAAGAAGCCTTCCAGGGAGGTGTTCATCTTGGCGGTCAGGGCAGCGACTTCAGCTTCGTACAGCTTGACCAGCTCGTCCTTGGCCTTGGTGCCGATTTCGGACAGGGCTTGGGCGTAGGCGATGGCCTTCTCGGAGGAGGGGGTCAGGAGGCCCAGTTGCAGAGCGATCAGCGCCTTCGGATCCTTGAGCTCACCGACGGCCTTCAGGTAGGCGACGCCGTCGTCGAACGCAGCGCGGGCAGTGGAGAGGTTCAGGGCGGACACGCTCTCGACGGCGCCCATCACGATGTTGCTGGAGGCGACGGACAGCTTGAGGCCGGATTCGAGGTTGGCTTTACCGGCGGCGACGAACTGCTCTTGAGGCATGGACATGGTGGGCTCCTTAGTAGTCGATTCAATTAAACGGTTAAATTGCTTGCTGCATGGGCTCAATGTTGCACCGCACCAATCCAAATTGCAAGTACTTTTTTGCGTCGCAGCACGATATTGCATTCGAGGAAACCGGGGTCTGTGGTAGAGGCCGCGAGATCCGGCCTTTCCAGCTGCAAACCGAGGGGCCAGGCTTCGGGTCACCAGTGGTCCCTGGCGCCTAGCCGTTCGGCCAGAAAGGCGATCAGTACCCGCATTTTGGGCGGCAGAAAGCGGCGCGAGGGATAGACCAGATGGATGCCGAACTCGATCGCCCGCCAGTCTGCCAGGAGGGGGAGGAGGCGACCGGCCCGGAGGTCGTCACCGATCAGAAAGGTGGGTTGCTGGATGATCCCCTGGCCAGCAAGGGCCACCGCCCGGCAGGTGTCGCCGCTGTTGGCCCGTAGCCGCGGCCGCACGCGGATGCTGGTCTCCCCTTCTTTACCCTCGAAGACCCAGCGATCGCCGGTACTCAAATAGGAGTAGCCAATGGTGTGATGGCGCTCCAAATCGGCCGGATGAGTCGGCGTGCCATATTTCTCCAGGTAGGCAGGGGCGGCACAGAGGACCGAATGATCGGTGGCGACCTGACGGCTGATGAGAGTCGACGGCGCGAGGCGGCCGATCCGCACCGCCAGGTCGTAGCCTTCCTCCACCAGATCCACTACCCGGTCCGCCAGGGTCACGTCGAGTTCCACGAGGGGGTGGAGGGCGAGGAACTCGCCCCACAGGGGTGCGAGGTGAAGGTTGCCAAAGGTGACCGGCACATTCACCCGCACCAGGCCGCGGGGCACCGTGGTGGCGTGCTGCAGTTCGTTCTCCGCGTCCTCGATCTGGGTCAGCGCATCTCGGCAGCGTTCGAGAAATAGATGGCCTTCGGTGGTGAGGGTGAGGCGCCGGGTGGTGCGTTGCATCAGGCGCACGCCGAGGCGGGCTTCCAGGTCTGCCACCAGGCGCGAGATGGCGGCTTTGCTGGTCCCTAGGGACTCGGCGGCGCCGACGAAGCTGCCCTGCTCGGCGACGGCCGTGAACGCCTGCATCTGGCGCAGCTTGTCCATGGTTATTGATCCATTTTCTGAAACAGTCAATCACATTCTAAAGGGTTTATCCCGATCAACTGGGGCGATACAGTGGCGCTATCTTGATGACGTTCCCCTCACCTGCGAGACCGATCATGACCCTGCCCACCCTCTTCGTATCCCACGGTTCGCCGATGCTGGCCGTGCAGCCTGGACGGACCGGCGTCATGCTCGGCGCCGTCGGCCAGGCCCTGCCCCGGCCCCGGGCGATCCTGGTGGTGTCCGCCCACTGGATGACCTCCGTGCCGACCGTTTCTACCTCGCCGCATCCGGAAACGATCCATGACTTCGGCGGATTCCCCCGGGTTCTGTATACCCTGGAGTATCCCGCCCCGGGGGACCCCGTCCTGGGCGAGGCGATCGCCACCCGCCTGACCCGCGCCGGCATCCCTGCGACCACCGATGGCCGTCGCGGCCTCGACCATGGTGCATGGGTGCCCCTCCGTTACCTCGCCCCCGCTGCGGACATTCCGGTGGTGCAACTCTCCCTGCCAAGCCGCTGGTCGCCGAGCCAGTACCTGGCGCTCGGGCGGGCCCTGCAGGGCCTAGATGGCGAAGGGGTGTTGGTGATCGGCTCCGGCAGCATCACCCACAACCTCTACGAGTTCGAAATGGATGGTGAGGAGGTGGATCCCCGCGCCAAGGCCTTTACCGACTGGGTCGAGGCCCGGCTGGGTGCCGCCGATGTGGCGGCCCTGCTGGACTATCGCCGCCAGGCACCCCACGCGGTCTGGGCCCACCCGACTGACGAACACCTCATGCCGCTTTTTGTCGCCCTGGGCGCCGCATCCGGCTGGCCGGCTCATGCCGTGCTGGCCGGCGGAATCCGGGACAAGGTGATGAGCATGGACGCCTATCTCTTCGGCGTCGCGCCCGCCGCCCTAGCCCCCTATGTGGCCCCGACCCCCGTGCTGTCTTAACCCCAAGGAGAAATCACCATGAAAACCCTCAACGCCCTCTTGCTTTCCGCCGCCCTCGGCGCCGTGCCTCTCTTCGCGGCGAGCCCGGCCGCGGCCCACTCGGCCGACCCCGGCCAGTACAAGATCGACCCGGTCCATTCCTACGCCTTCTTCACCCTCACCCACCTGGGCGTTTCGCGCTTCACCGGGCGCTTCGACAAGCTCACTGGCGAGGTGACCGCCGATGGCACCGGCGCCGGCAACAAGGTGGCGGCGGAGATCGACATCAGCAGCGT
>JAEUNX010000189.1 GCA_016791025.1 Zoogloeaceae bacterium
ATCACTGATTTCAGAGGGGTTGAGTTGCATTTGGATAGCTCCTAATTCTTAAGCGCAGCGGCCATGTTCGCGAGCTTGCCGCGTACTGAAGCGTCGATCACTTCGTCGCCGATGGTGACTCGCACTCCCCCGATTAACTCCGGATCGATGGTGACCGTAACCTGGAGCTTGGCCTTGAATTTGGCCTCCAGATCCGCCACCAGCGCAGCCAGCGTTGCGTCATCCAGGGGAAAGGCGGAGGCAATTTGAGCCTCGCAGACACCTTCTTGCTGGTTCTTCAGATCGACAAACAGGTCACGGATCTCTGGAAGCACCTGGAGGCGTTCGTTTTCCACCAGAACACGAACGAAATTCTGCTGGTCGGCCGAAAGTTCGGCCCCCGCAATTCCCGTGATCAGCCCGTAGAGCTGATCGGCGGACAGTTTGGGGTCGTTGATGCATTCCCGCATTGCGGGATCAACGACGATCTGGGCAAGCTTTTCAAGTGCATCCGACCAAGGCCCCAACGCTCCCTGCCCCTTTGCGAGCTTGAATGCTGCGTCGGCGTATGGGCGCGCGATGGTGACGTTTTCGGCCATGACTTATTGCAGTTCCTGTTTCAGGTTGGCAAGCAGGTCGGCGTGGGCCTGGGCGTTGATCTCCTTGCGGAGGATCTTTTCAGCGCCTGCCACCGCGAGGTGGGCGACCTGATCACGCAGGGCTTCCTTGGCACGCTGAAGGGCAGCAGAGGCTTCGCCTTCCGCCTGTTCGCGCGCTGCTGCGATGATGCGGGCGGCATCAGCACGGGCTTCGTCGAGGAAATGGGTCGCTTGCTTTTCGGCAGCGGCACGGACGTCCGTGGCGGACTCGCGGGCCTTGCGCAATTCTTCGACGACCTTTTTCTCGGCGAGAGCGAGGTCAGCCTTAGCCTTGTCCGCAGCCGCCAGCCCGTCGGCGACCTTCTTCGCTCGCTCGTCCAGTGCCTTCACGATGGGCGGCCACACAAACTTCATGGTGACCCACGCCAAGATGAAGAACACAACGAGCTGGGCTACCAGGGTTGCGTTCAGATTCACGGTGATCTTCCTTTATTCAGGTTGAACCGCGAGGGCTTAGACCTTGAAGGGGTTGGCGAAGGCAAACATCATGGCGATACCGACACCGATCAGGAAGGCCGCATCGATCAGACCAGCCAGCAGGAACATCTTGGTCTGAAGGGCGTTCATCAGTTCGGGCTGACGGGCGGAGGCCTCAAGGTACTTGCTGCCCATGATGCCGATCCCGATACAGGCACCGATAGCACCGAGACCAATGATCAGACCAGCGGCCAGCGCAACAAAACCCAGAACTTGTTCCATGACTACTCCTTGAAGTGATTTAAATAAAACCTAACTACGTCCCAACGAAACTTAGTGGCTTTCGTGAGCCTGGCCGATGTAGACCAGAGTCAGCATCATGAAGATGAAGGCCTGCAGGGCGACGATCAGGATGTGGAACACCGCCCAGATTGAACCGGCGATGATGTGACCGACAAAGCCCATCACCGTCGCGGTTCCTCCCAGCAGCGCGATCAGCATGAACACCAATTCACCGGCGTACATGTTGCCGAACAGTCGCATGCCGTGGGAAACGGTCTTGGCCAGAAACTCGATCATCTGCATTAGGAAGTTCACCGGGTACAGTAGAGGGTGACTACCGAAGGGCGCCGTGAAGAGCTCATGAATCCACCCCCCAAGCCCCTTGATCTTGACGTTGTAGTAGAGGCAGAGAATAAGAACCCCGATAGACATGCCCAGAGTGCCATTGAGATCCGCCGTTGGCACCACCCGAAGGTATGCGTGCTCATTACCCGTGATCATCGCCCAAATTTTCGGGAGCAGATCGACCGGCAGGAAATCCATGGAGTTCATCAGGAAGATCCAGATGAATACCGTCAGAGCAACGGGCGCAACGAATTTTCGCGATTCGGCGCTATGGACGATCCCCTTGGCTTGGTCAGCCACCATCTCTACCAGAATTTCGACCGCCGCCTGGAAGCGCCCCGGAACACCGGAAGTCGCCTTGCTCGCTGCGCGGATCAGGAAGAACAACATCACAACCCCGAGGGAGATCGAGAAGAAGAGCGTATCGAGATTCCAAACGCTCCAGTCGATCACCGCTTGCTGGGCATGACCAGTGGAATTGAAGTGGGTGAGGTGGTGGACGATGTATTCGCCCGATGTCGGTCCGTGCGCTGCTTCTTGCCCAGTAGCCATGGTCAGTTCTTCACCAAAAAAGCAAATAAATTCGCTTTAAGCGCCAGGACCAACCCGAGGAACAACGCCAGCCAGTGGACGTCGTGATACACGAGCTGAACCGCCGCCAACAATCCTACCGTCGAGGCGAGCTTGATGAGCTCACCCACAAAAAAGGCAGTGGGGTACGACGCGTCCGCACGGCGAGACACCGCACGCAGACGCATGGCGAACAAAAAATTGGGAAGAAAACAGGCTGCGCCTCCCAACGCCGCCGACACCACACCACGCAACCCCGAAAAGCTTGCGGCCAACACCATGGCCATAATTGTCGCGCCAACCTGCAGGGAAACGGCCTTAAACATTGGTGTTTGCCCTTGGCGCGCCGGGTTATTTGCGCGTACTACCTTGCGAAAAAGTGCCGCAATACTAGGGGTTAACCGTAACAAAGTCAAACGATACTGCGGTGCAACAAAGTTGGGCCTGACTGGTCGCCGGTGAGTCTTCTATCTGACATGTAAAGCAGCGTCGAACTTACTAATGAAATCATTACACTGCAGCGTCGCCTACCTAAAGAGAGGGGTCCCGACGGACCCTGCCATGGCAAAATGCGTTGCAGCACGGTGAATTTTCCCCTCTCCGACATATCCCGCCAACCACAATGACGTCCCTGCCCGCCTTGCTTGGATCTCGTCGCTTTCGCCCATTTTTTGTCTGCCAATTCCTTGGCGCGTTCAATGACAATCTTTATAAAAACGGCATGGTAGTGATGCTGACCTTTCAGGCGGCGGGCTGGACCGAGCTTTCCCCCGGCCTCATCGCCAACTTGGCGGCCGGGCTCTTCATTCTCCCTTTTTTTCTGTTCTCAGCCCTAGCCGGGCAACTCGCCGACAAGGTCGACAAAACGGTCCTCGCCAGGGTGGTCAAAGTGATCGAGATTCTGGTCATGCTCGTGGCGCTAGGGGGATTCATTGCCCAAAGCCTCGCTGCGCTGCTGGGAGCGCTTTTTTTGCTCGGCGCCCACTCGACGCTGTTCGGCCCGGTGAAGTACGCGCTCTTGCCACAGCACCTCCATCCCCCGGAGCTGATGGCGGGCAACGCCTTGGTGGAAGCGGGTACTTTCGTGGCGATCCTTGCTGGAACTCTGGCCGGAGGCCTTCTTGCAGCCGGGAATGCCGCCCACCTGGGGATTCCAGTTGCCGGGCTCGTCGTGGCCCTGGCGGGCTACGCTGCGGCACGACGCATTCCCGCTGCCCCCGCACCGGTCCCCAACCTAGTCCTTCGTTTGAATCCCTTCGCCTCAACGGCCCAAGTCCTGCGCTTTGCCCGGCGGGATACGACGGTGTTTGCCGCGATTCTGGCGATTTCCTGGTTCTGGCTTTACGGCGCGCTTTTTCTCGCCCAGTTTCCGGCCTATGCGAAGGACGTCCTTGGCGGTGGCGAGACCGCCGTGACCCTGCTTCTGGCGATCTTCACCCTAGGCATCGGTGGCGGATCCATCCTCTGCGATCGGCTGTCTTCCGGCAGAGTCGAGCGGGGCCTCGTTTCGCTGGGCGCCCTGGGACTTACTCTCTTTGGCCTGGATGTAGCCTTTGCGTCGCCGCCATCGATACTAGGGCAGGGAGGTGCCGCCGCACCGCTTGGCGAGCTTCTCTCGCGCCCGGAGGTCTGGCGCATTCTGTTGGATCTCTTTGGCATCGGAATCTTTGGTGGTCTCTATGTCGTCCCGCTTTACGCCCTGGTGCAGTCCTGGTCTGACATCACCGAGCGGGCCCGGGTGATCGCGGCCACCAACATCCTGAACGCGCTCTACATGGTGGTGGGCGCCCTAGTCGCCGCGGCCCTGCTCTCCGCCGGCGCGTCCATTCCGACCCTGTTCGGCACGGCAGCATTGGTCAATGCAGGGCTTGCGCTCCTGCTCCTGCGGCGCCACCTCAACTTTCTGCTGGCCACCCAGTCCTGGCTGCGCCGAGTGGCGACTGTCCGGGTGACCTATAACGGGCTTGAGCATCTTCCAGTATCCGGGCCGGCACTCCTCCTCGGGCACCGCGAAGCAGCGGCAGACCTCCCGTTGATTCTGGCGGCCGGACAACGGCCCATCGAGTGGGTGCCAGAATCCGGCCCACGTCTCCAGGCCGCCCTCGCAGCGGGCCGATTGGTCGTCCACTGCCCGGCTGCTCCCCAGGGCAGCAACGACATCCTCTCCGCAAAAGAACGCATATGGCATAGTCTCGCTCAGATGCCCGTCCCCCTGTTGCTGGTCTCCACTTCCACCGAGCCAACCGCGCCCCACACCCGCCGGAAGATCTTGATGACCATTTCCCCCGCCCTCGCGCCCACTCCGGCCTCGCCGGCGGAACTGGACTCCGTCATGGCAGCGCCGGGCAGCCCGTCGTGAGGGCCGGTCCGCTGGCCCCGATACTTGCCGGCCTTCTCGGCGCCTGGATCGGCGCATTGTTCGGCGGAGGAACCGGTGCCCTGGTGGGTGGCTTCATTGGCTACATGGCGGTGCGGAGCCGACTTGGCACCACACCCAGCACCGCCGTCGGAGAGGATCGGCTTACCCTGCTCGAACGACGGGTCGCCGCCCTGGAGGCCGAACTGGCTGCTTTTCGACGCAGCGATGCCCCGCTTCCGATCCCAGCCCCCGCCCCAGCGCCCTTGGCCGAGCCCTTCCCGATGCCGTCGCCGGAGCCCCTGGCGGCTTCCGCCCATGCTGATCCTTCTGGGGTGGAAGACCACGCCCCCTCGGCCGTCAAAACCCTGGCCCGGCGCTGCCGGGCGTGGCTTTTTGGGGGCAACACCCTGGTTCGGGTCGGCGTGCTGGTGCTGTTCTTCGGGCTGGCCTTCCTCGCGCGATACGCCGCCGAATCGGGGCTCCTACCTGCCGAGCTTCGGCTTTCAACCGTCGCCGCGGGGGGTGTCGCCCTCCTCGTAGCCGGATGGCGCCTGCGCAGTCGGCGCGCAGCCTATGCCCTCACCCTCCAGGGAGGCGGGGTGGCAACGCTCTACCTCACCGTCTTTGCCGCGCTGCGCCTCTACAGCCTGCTGCCCCCGAGCCTGGCCTTCGCCCTGCTGGTCGCCATCGTCGCGCTCGCCGCCCTGCTGGCCATCCTCCAGGACTCCCTCGCGCTGGCCGTGGTGGGCAGCGCGGGCGGTTTCGTCGCCCCCATCCTGGCCTCCACCGGGGCCGGGAGCCACATCCAGCTCTTTGGCTACTACACCCTGCTCAATGCCGGCGTCCTGGTCCTTGCCTGGAGGAAGGCCTGGCGACTCCTCAACCTGGTGGGATTCAGCTTCACCTTTCTCATCGGGCTGGCCTGGGGCGCGCGCTACTATCGCCCGGAGTTTTTTTCCAGCACCGAGCCCTTCCTCGTCACTTTCTTCCTCATGTACCTCGCGGCCGCCGTGTTCTACGCTGATCGCCAAGCCCCACAACTAGGCCATTACGTCGATGGCACCCTCGTGTTCGGCCTTCCGGTGGTGGGTTTCGGGCTTCAGGCGGCCTTGGTGAAGGACATGCCCTTTGCCCTGGCTTGGAGCGCCCTGGCAGTCGGAGGGCTTTACATCGCCCTGGCCGCCCTTCTGCGCCGGCGCCGACACCCCAACCTGGGCCTCCTGGTGGAGGCCTTCCTTGGCCTCGGCGTTGCATTTCTGACCCTCGCGATCCCGCTGGCGGTGGAAGGTCGTTGGACGGCGGCGGCCTGGGCCCTGGAGGGTGCCGCCCTGGTGTGGGTGGGGTGCCGTCAGCAGCGCGCCCTGGCGACCATTTCCGGGCTGCTGCTCCAGGTCGCGGCGGGACTAACCTTTGTCGACCACCACGGCCTCGCAGGATCTGGCCGGGATCTCATCCTCCTCAATGCCCGGTGCCTTGGCGCGGCGCTCCTCGCTGTGGCCGGATTGTTCTCAAGCCGCCTGGCCCACGCCTACGCCCCAAACGCCAAGGTCTGGCCCTGGCTCGGTGCAGCGGGGTGGGCGATGCTGGCCTGGGGCGTGGCCTGGTGGGTGCTGGGGGGAATCACCGAGATGGGGGCGCAGCTTCCGACCGATGACCTCCCCATCGGCGTCTTGCTCTTTGGCGTAGCCAGCGCCGCCCTGGCGGCCTGGGCCACCCACCGCCTCGCCTGGGATGGCCTGGCTCTGGCAGGCCTCCTGGGGTTTCCGGCCATGCTGGGCGCCCTCCTCCTCACCGCCCTCGAGGGGTCGGATCCCTCCGCGCAGGGCGGGTTCGTGGCGTGGCCCATCGCCGTGGCCCTGAACCTCTGGGCCCTCGCCCGCATCGAGTCCAGCCGGGCACCGCAGCGGCTCCTCGCGCCAGCCCATGGACTGGGGGTCTGGATCATCGCCCTCGCCCTGGGCTGGGGTCTTTGGGCCCGCTTCGAGGGGCTCCCCGGCCAGGGCTGGTCCCAGGCCATGCCTGCCTTGGCCGGCTGCCTGTCTCTGGGCCTGGTCACCCGCCAGGCGAATCGTCCCGGTTGGCCGGTGGGGCCTTGGCGGCGCCCCTACCTCAGCCTCGGCGGGGGAGGCGTCGCCTTGTTCCTGGCGGTTTGGAGCGTGGCGGTGAATGCCTTCGGCGACGGCGGCTCGGCCCCGTTACCGACCCTTCCCGGCCTGAACCCCATCGACCTCACCCTCGTCGCTTCGGCCCTGGCCGGGGTCGCCTGGGTGCGCGCCCTACGGAGCCTGGACCCTCTCCCCGCCTGGCAGGCGGCCATCGCGCCCATCGCGGGTGCCGCCGCATTTCTTGCCGCGAGTGCTGCGGTCCTGCGCGCCGTCCACCACGTGGCGGGGGTCCCCTACGACCTCCCGCGGCTCATCGACTCCGACACCGCCCAGGCCAGCCTCTCTCTGTTCTGGGGGCTTTCGGGCCTCATGCTGATGCTCGTGGCGAGCCGTCGGGGGCTTCGCCCAGTGTGGCTGGCAGGGGCCGGGCTGATGGCCCTGGTGGTGGCCAAGCTGTTCCTCGTGGACATGGCCGCCAGCGGCACCGTCGCCCGGATCATTTCCTTCATCGGCGCCGGCCTGCTGCTCCTCGTCGTGGGCTGGTTCTCGCCCCTTCCGCCCAAGGAGAGCCGGCCATGAACCGCGCCCTGCTCGTCACCCTGTTCCTCGCGGTCACCAACACCCAGGCGGCGGAGCGTCTCGCGGACTTCGCGACCCACCTGCCCATCGACGTTCCCTCTGGTGCCGCCTTGGTCCGCCTCACCCTGCCGCCAGCGGCCTACGCCGGACTCCACGGCCCGGGCCTCGACGAGTTGCGGATCTTCAACGGCGCTGGCGAGGCGCTGCCCGTGGCCCGTCTGCCGGCCCGGCGCACCGAGGACACCTTGAGGGGCCGGGCACCCCTGCTGCCCCTACCGGATGCGGCGGCCGCGCCTGCCGACACGCGCTTGCAGATCCGCCGGGGGCCAGACGGCGCCCTGGTCCACATTGAGGTCGAGCAACGAACCCAAACCCCACCGAAGCATGAGGCGCCGCCGATGGCCTACGTGGCGGATCTTGCGGGCTTTCCCCATCCGCTGACGGCCCTCGTCGTCGAGCCCGCCGGTGGCGCCGACTTCTCTTCCCAAGTGCGCCTGGACAGTTCCGACGATCTCGCCCGCTGGCGGACCGAGCGGAGTAGCGAGCCCCTCATGGTGGTCGGTCAGGCCGGCCAGCGGATCGAGCGCCTGCGCATCGGCCTGTCCGGGCTGCGCGCCCGCTACCTTCGTCTCACCTGGACCGGCACTGCGCCGGTTCGCCTGGTGGCGCTGGACCTGGAGCACGAGAAGAGCCCTGAGGCCGCACGGTCCTGGCTTACCCTGGCGCCCCAGGCCGGCGAGCAACCCGGGACGTGGCGCTACGTGTCCCCCGGGCTGATGCCGGTGGATCGCTTGCGGGTCGAGGCCGCCGATCCCAACACGGTGGCGGCGGTGCGGGTGGCGAGCCGGGGAGCGTCGCGGGATACCTGGCAGTCGGCTGGGGCCTTCACGGCCTACCGGCTACGCCAGGCTGAAGGGGAGATCGCCAGCGGAGAGTTTGCGGTGCCCACCCGGCGGGACCCGCTGTGGGAACTATCGTTGCAGCCGCCTCCGGGAAGCGGGCCGAAACTCGCCCTGGGATGGGTGCCGGAATCCCTGGTCTTCGCCGCCCGCGGGGCGCCGCCTTTCGTGCTCGCCGTCGGGCAGGCCCGCCTGTCTGGGGCCTGGCTGCCCGTGGAATCCCTCGTCCCAGGCTGGGGGAC
>JAEUNX010000190.1 GCA_016791025.1 Zoogloeaceae bacterium
TGGAAGCCGTCACCCGCGCCGAGCGAGACCTGGATGGCCTGGTGATCTGGCACGACGCGCCCTTTGCTGTCGGCGCCAATCTCCAGGAAGTGGTGGCCGCCTGCCAGGCGGGCCAGTTCGAACGCCTCGACAAGACGGTGGTCCGCTTCCAAGGCGCGGCCATGGCCATCAAGCATGCCCAGGTTCCCGTCGTCGCCGCCGTCCAGGGGATGGCGCTGGGAGGCGGATGCGAATTTGCGCTCCATGCGGCCCATCGGGTGTTCGCGCTGGAAAGCTACGTCGGCCTCGTGGAGGCAGGGGTCGGGCTGATTCCCTCCGGCGGCGGGAGCAAGGAACTCGCTTTGCGGGCGGCCGCGGCCGCCCAGGCCACCGCAGGCGGCGACGTCTTTCCCTTCATCCAGCCCCTTTTCGAGACCATCGCCATGGCCAAGGTGTCCAAGAGTGCCACCCAGGCCGTGAGGATGGGCTTTGGCCAGGGCACGGATGACATCATCTTCCACTCTCGGGAGCTTCTCCACGTGGCCCTGGCGCGGACCCGGGCCCTGGCGGAATCCGCCTATCGCCCACCGGTCGTCCAATCTGGCGTGAAGGTGGCCGGGCGGACGGGAATCGCCAACTGCGAAATGATGCTCACCAACATGCAGGAAGGCGGCTACATCTCGGCCCACGATTACCGCGTGGCCAAGGCCGCCGCCACCGCCCTGTGCGGCGGGGAAGTGGACGCCAACACCCAGGTGCCGGAGCAATGGCTCCTCGACGTGGAACGCAGCCAGTTCCTCGATCTCCTGAACACTCCGGAAACCCAGGCCCGCATCGTCCACATGCTGGAAACCGGCAAACCCTTGCGCAACTGAGGAGCCCCCCATCATGAGCACCCTCCAGGATGCCTACATCGTCGCCGCCACCCGCACCCCGGTAGGCAAGCGCAACGGCATGTTTCGCAACGCCCGACCGGACGACCTCCTCGCCCATTCGCTGGCCCGCGTGGTCGCCCAGGTGCCGGGCCTCGACCCCGCCGAGATCGGCGACGTGATCGTCGGCTGCGCCATGCCGGAAGCCGAACAAGGCATGAACGTGGCCCGCATCGGCCTCCTTCTGGCCGGCCTGCCCGAGCGCGTCCCCGGCTATACGCTGAACCGCTTCTGTGCTTCGGGCCTCCAGGCCGTCGCCGATGCCGCCCAGCGCATCCGCCTCGGCGAGGCCGATGTGATGGTCGCCGCCGGGACGGAAAGCATGAGCATCATGAGCCAGATGATGGGCAACAAGGTCGCGCTCAATCCCCGTCTCTTCGCCGACCTCCACCTGCGGGACGTGGCCTACGGGATGGGCCTTACGGCCGAGAAGGTGGCCCAGCAATGGAAGATCAGCCGGGACGCCCAGGATGCCTTCGCCGCCGAATCCCATCACCGGGCGGTCGCCGCCATCGCGGCGGGCCATTTCACCGCCGAGATCACGCCCACCCCGGTCCAACGATACGCCCCCGGGACCAACGGCATGGTCCAAAGGACTGACGAAGTCGTCCAGCAAGACGAGGGGCCCCGAGCCGACGCCACGCCAGAAAAGCTCGCCAAGCTGAAGCCGGTCTTCGCGGCCCGGGGGTCGGTCACCGCCGGCAACAGCTCCCAAATGTCCGATGGCGCGGCGGCGGTTCTGCTGATGAGCGAAGCGGCGGTCCGCCGCAGCGGCGCCACGCCCATCGCCCGCTTCCGAAGCTACTCGGTGGCCGGCGTACCGCCCGCCATCATGGGCATCGGCCCGGTGGAGGCCCTGCCCCGGGCAGCCAAGGCCGCCGGGCTCGCGGTGGCGGATCTGGACTGGATCGAACTCAATGAAGCCTTTGCCGCCCAAGCCCTGGCCGTCATGCAGGAGCTCCAGCTCGATCCCGCCCGTGTCAATCCGCTGGGCGGCGCCATCGCCCTCGGTCACCCCCTCGGCGCCACCGGCGCCATTCGCACCGCCACACTGATGAGCGCCATGCAACGCGACCCGACACTTCGCCTGGGCGCCATCACGATGTGTATCGGCACCGGGATGGGGGCTGCGGGAGTCTTCGAGCGGGTGTGATCATCGCGCCGTGGTACCCGCACCCTGGTGGCATCCTCGCGCCCTTTTCACGGGAGCCGATTCATTGACTTCCCAACCCACGCGCGCCATCGCAACACTGGCGTCTCTACTGGGCAGCTTGGTCGTGGGGTGCGCTGCGCCCCCGGCGGATTTCGCCTTGCGCGGGCCCGACGGCCGGCAAATCCTCCTGCGCCACGATGGCACCTGGCGCTATGCCGGGGAGGCCGTGGGAGAGCCGCCCAGCGCAGGGGGCGAAGCATTGCTATCCGTGGTTGGCCGGAGCGATGACGGTCGGGATTGCCGCATCACCTTCGAACTGGTCAACCGCCTGCCCTATGCAATCCACTCGCTGGTCCCAACCTTCGTGGCCTATCGCGCGAGCGGGTCGCCCAACCGGCAGGTTTCGGTCAACTTCAACGGCCTCTTTCCCGAAGGCGCCCAACGTCGCACCGCGCTCTACGAGGGCATTGCCTGCGGAGACATCGCTCGCCTCCAAATGATTGGTGGTGACCGATGCACCATGGGAGAACTCGATCTCCTCAGTTCGTCGGGGGACGAGTGCCTTTCGCGAGTGCGGATCCAGCCCGGACGGTTCGTACCGCTGAATCGTTGACCGTCGCAAAATCAGGCCAAAGCCTGAGCCCCCAAACGCCACTGCCCTCCGCCTGCCAAATCCAGAGTCTGATCATGGAAACCGACCAGGCTGCTGCGGTGGCCAACGCTCACCAGGACCGCGTCAGGCAACACCTCCCGAAGCAAGGTGTACATCGCATGCTCCAGGCCCTCGTCGAGGGCGGAGCTGGCTTCGTCGAGAAAGAGGATCTGGGGGCGGGCGAGCAGGGCGCGGGCAATGGCAAGGCGCTGTTGCTCTCCGAGGGAGAGGATGCGGGTCCAATCCGCCTCGTCGTCCAGCCGCGCCACCAGGTGGCCGAGGTGGCAATGGCGCAGCGCCTCCTCTGCCTGTCCTGGCGCTGCCGAAGTGGCGGGGTAATGGACCGCCGTGCGCAGGCTGCCCAAGGGCAGATAAGGCTTTTGCGGCAGGAACAGGGCCGCCTCGGCCAGGGGCCGCCGGACGGCCCCCTCGACGTGGGGCCACAGGCCGGCAATCGCCCGAAGCAAGGTGGTCTTGCCCGCACCGGAAGGCCCCCGGATCAACAGAGCCTCCCCCGCCTCCAGGCTAAGGGTCACCTCGTTGGCAAGGGATGCACCGGAGGGTGCGCGTACCGTGACCCCGTCAAGTTCGAGCCGCCCAGCCACCGGTTCGATCCGGGCTGACGGCAGGTGGACCGCCGCGTCCACCGCATCGAGAAAACCGGTCAAGCGATCAAGCACGGCCCGGTAGCTGGCAAATTCATCGTAGGACGTGCGGAAGAAGGACAAAGCCCCCTGGACCTGGTCGAAGGACTGGGCGGTCTGCATGACGTCGCCCAGGGTGATTTCCTTGGAGAGCAGGCGTGGCGCCTGGACGATGAAGGGAAAGACCACCGCCCCCTGGCTCACGGTCAGGTTGAAGCCCTGCAGCTTGAGGGAACGAAACACGATGGCCCACATGTTGGTGATCACTTGGCCGAAGCGCCGCAGGAGGGTCCGCCGCTCCACCGCCTCGCCGCCAAAGAAGGCAATGCTCTCGCCATACTCTCGCAGGCGGATCAGGGCATAGCGGAAGGAGGCATTGAAGCGTTCGTTGAGGAAACTCAGGCGCACCAGGGGCCGGCCAATTTTCACCGCGAAGACCGTCGCAATGATCACGTAGGCATAGACCAGGAACACCATCGCCCGGGGCACCTCCACGCCAAATACCGCCAGGGCGCCCGACAGGTTCCACAGGATCAGGGTGAAAGCAAAGAGGGACACCACTGCATCCAGAAGCCCCATGGACAGGCCCAAGGTGCTGGTGACGAAGCTCTCCACGTCCTGCTGGATCCGCTGATCCGGGTTGTCGATGGGGCGCGGCAGATGGTGGGTGCGGTAATAGGCCTGGCGTTCGAGCCAGCGACTCATCAGCTCCTGGGTCAGCCAGGTTCGCCAGCGGATGAGGAAGGCCTGGCGCAGGTAAAAGGTCAGCAGTTCCCGGGCGACATGGACGGTGGCCAGAATCCCGAACACCCCAAGCATGAACCAGAAGGCCTGGCCATCCAGTTCCTGCATGGCGCTGTAAAACCCGTTGTACCAGTAGGAGAACAGTACGTTCATCCGCACCGAGAACAAGGTGAGAAAGACAATCACGCCCAACCAGAGCAAGGGCCGCCAGCTCCGGGCCGGATGGAAATAGACCCAGGCCAGGCGCCGGACCTGGCGGCCCCAGACGGTGGTCCGGGCCAGCAGCCAGACCGTGACGGCAAGCCCCATCAGGCTCGCGGCAAAAGCCAGCCCCAGCCACTCCAGGCTATCCAACAGTTCATGACTCCAATCCACGATGAATCCTTGCGGCGAAAGGGCTGGGAAAGGCTTAGGGACCTTTGAGCGGGTAGGGAGGTTTCAGGATGCGGAAAGTTTCTTTTCGAGGAACAGCGCCTGGCCCGCCGCGGGGTCCAACTCGTAGGGGCGGAAGCCGAAACGGGCGTAGCTGGCAATGGCACCGATGTTATTCGACAGCACCTCGAGGGTGAGCTTACAGTAGCCCCGGGCCCGAGCCGCCCCCTCCGCCGCTTCGAGCAAGGCCTGGCCGATCCCCCGTCCCCGCCGGTCCGCCCGCACCACGATGTCATGGAGATTCAATAACGGGCGGGCCGCGAAGGTGGAAAACCCCTCGAAGGCGTTAAGGAGCCCCACCGCCTCACCTCCCTCACGCTCCCAGGCGATGAAACCTACAAAGCCCGGGCGGCTCCGCAGGCACTCCGGAAGATGGTGCTTGGCATAGTCCGAGAGGCCCGTCCCGCCCCCCATGGGATCGGCGGCGTAGTGGTCCAACAGGCTCAGAAATGCGTCGACGTGGACGGGGTCAGCGAGATCAGTGGAGGCTATGAGCAGCGAAGCAGACGTCATGGAGTGCGCTGGAGTAAAGGACTTGGCCCCTTCATCGTAGCGCCCCGACGAACGATCGGGCTAGGCGGACGTCGGCCCGCCTTGCCACGGTCGAATCCCACGTGACCAAACCCAACCCGGCCTCCCCGCCCAACGACCTCAGCTATCGTCCTCGTCGACGTAGCCCTGGGGCAATTGGTGGGCGATGCCCTTGTGGCAGTCGATACAGGTCTTGCCCTCGTCCTTCGCATTCATGTGGCGGGCGTAGGTCTTCGGGCGTTGATCCTCGGCGCTCATTCCTTCGAAGCTGTGGCAGCTGCGGCAGGTTGCGGAATCGTTGGCCTTCATGCGCGCCCATTCCCGCTGCGCCATTTCCAGGCGATGGGCCTCGAATTTTTCCCGCGTGTCGATGGTGCCGATCATCGTGTGCCAAACGTCATTCGCAGCTTCGATCTTGCGCAGGAGCTTGGCGCCGGTGTCCTTGGGCACATGGCAATCCGGGCAGGTGGCCCGCACGCCGGTGCGGTTCTGGTAATGGACGGTCTTCTTGTACTCCTGGAAGTTGTTGTCCGCC
>JAEUNX010000035.1 GCA_016791025.1 Zoogloeaceae bacterium
ACCAGGCGCGTTTCGGCGATATCGAGACGCTGGGCCGCGATGTCGGCCACCGTGGCCTCCAGCACCCGCGCCGCCCGGCGGTTAGGGTGGTACATCCAGGCTTCCCATATGCGATCTTCGATGGAGGAGACCTGGTCCTCGTCGCTGGCAGCGGGCAATTGCCCGAAGAGGGGTCCGAGGATGGGGGGTAGCCCTGGGGCAGGGCGCCGGGTCGCCAAGGTGTCGATGAGGTGAAGCGCTTCGGTGTAGATCGTCTTCATAGCTGCCTCCGAAGGGATAGGGGTGGGTTCCGTGGGAGTCGCGGCCCCCTCACGGCGGTGACCGGAACGGGAGCACTTCTCTTGCAGTGCAGCATGATTCGTACCAGTCTGCGGGAATGGTGTGCCCGCTCAGGAACCCAGTCGTCAGCCGAACAAGACCTCCAGATCAATGGTGGAACGCCGCCCCAGGTCCTCCCGGGTTTGAGCCAACCATTCCCGCGCCCGTTCCCGCCCCAGGTCCCGCAGTGACTGCAGGAACGGCAGGTGGGCCGCCAGTTTGGTTGAGGTGCCGAGGTGGCCAATGAGATCCTGGGATTCGATGAGGTGCATCCGCGACCCCGCAAGCCGTCGTTCCAAACGACCCAAGGGTAGCCAGCCCTCGCTGCTGTAGCGGCGCGCATGGGCGTACATCGCCATCTCGCGCAGGAAGTTGGCACTGAAAGCCAGTTCCAGGGCCCGGCTATGGATTTCGGCGGCGCTACGGGGTGTGCCGCCGTCGTAGATCAGGGGACTGAGGAGCACGAGGACTACATCCCGCGCCTGGCATTCGAAGAGGAGGGGATAGATGGCCGGGTTGGCCGAGTAGCCGCCGTCCCAGTAGGGCTCGCCGTCGATCTCAACGGCATGGTGAAGGGTGGGCAGGCAGGCAGACGCCATCAAGGCGTCCGGGGTCAGTTCGCCATTTCGGAAAAGACGCAGACGGCCGCTGTTGGCGTGGGTCGCGGCGATGAAAAGCTGGACCTGCGATTGCTTCCGCAGGCGGGCAAAGTCGATCCGTTCCGAAACGATCTCCCGCAGAGGGTTGAAATCGAAGGGATTGAGCTCATAGGGCGAAAAGTAACGGGACCATTGGAGGAGAATCTGGATCGCCGGAGAGGGCATCACCCCGTCGCCCTCGAGGGTTGGTACCGCAGTCTCGAAGGGCGCGCTCTGGGCCACCGTCTGCCAGAAGTCGGCCAGGGCTTCCCGGGCACCGTCGCGTCCGCCCCGCAAGAGGCCGTCGGCCAGAATGACTGCATTCATGGCACCGGCACTGGTTCCGCTCACGCCATCGAAATCAATCCGCCCGTCCTCGAGCAGGTAATCGAGGACGCCCCACGTGAAGGCGCCATGGGCGCCGCCGCCCTGGAGGGCGAGATTGAGCGTCCGCCGGCGCGGCTGGGTCCGGCCCATCAAACGCCGTACCTTGGCTACGGATCGAATAATCGGCGCTTTCATGGGGCCACTCCAAAGGGAGGCAGGCCAAGAATCGGGCAAAAAATCATGATCGGTCCTTTTTCGTCTTAAACCGGTGGTGCAAAGAGCGCCTTTCGGAGTGAGACTTTACCCGACAAAAATGGTGCAACGCACCATCTGAACAAATCGTAATTGGGTGTTTCTCCGCTGGATGAGCCAAATCTCGCGGAATTGCGGAGGTCAGGCGGCGGCATGACGCTGTGGCTGCCGCGGAAAGCGGCCATTCCGCTAGAATCGCGCCATGCTTCATTCGGTAAGGTTTTGGGTCGCACTCCTGCTGCTGGCCGGACTGGTCGGTTGCCGACCAGTCTGGAACGACCCCTATCCCGCCAGTGAAGGCGAAGCCAACGTGATGTATTCCGCCTTCACCAACCGTCCCAAGCATCTCGATCCCGTCCAGTCATACAGTGAGGACGAAGCGACCTTCCTCTACCAGATCTACGAGCCCCCCCTGCAATACCACTACCTGCAGCGGCCCTATGCCCTGATCCCAGCCGCCGCTGCGGAGATGCCCAAGGTCATCTTGCTGGATGCTGCGGGACGTGAATTGCCACCGGATGCTGACCCCGCAAAGGTGGCGGAAAGCCAATACGAAATCCGCATCCAGCCCGGCATCCGCTACCAACCCCACCCGGCCTTTGCCCAGCGGGACGACGGATCGTCCCGCTACCTTCCCATGCCGGCCGAGGACCTCGCCCGGGCACGGCAGCTGGGGGATTTTGCCGAGACCGGCACCCGCGAGCTCATCGCGGCGGACTACGTGAATCAGATCAAACGCCTGGCCCACCCCCGCCTGCATTCGCCAATCCTGGAATTGATGGGGGACTACATCATTGGACTGAAGGCCCTCCACGCCCGACTGCAAAAGGACCCGGCGGCCCAGGCCTGGCCCGCCACCCACATCGATCTCACACGCTATCCCCTCGACGGGGTCCAGGTGGTGGACCGCTACACCTACCGGGTCCGCCTGCGGGGCGCCTATCCCCAATTCCTCTATTGGCTCGCGATGCCTTTTTTCGCTCCGGTGCCACCGGAGGTGGAACAATTCTTTGAACAGCCGGGGATGGCAGAGCGAAACCTGACCCTGGACTGGTGGCCCATCGGAACCGGGGCCTACATGCTGGCCGAAAACGATCCCAATGCCCGCATGACCCTGGTGCGTAATCCGAACTTCCACGGCGAGACCTACCCGTGCGAGGGGGAAGCGGCGGATCAGGGGGCAGGGCTGCTGGCGGACTGTGGCAAAGCCGTGCCCTTCATCGAGCGGGTCGTGTTCAGCCGGGAGAAAGAAAGCATTCCGTACTGGAACAAGTTCCTCCAGGGGTATTACGACGCGTCCGGAGTGTCGTCGGACAACTTTGACCAGGCCGTTCAGCTCGGCGGCCAGGGCGATGTGTTACTCACTGATGAGATGCGCGAGCGGGGCATTCGCCTCACCACGGCGGTCGCTCCCACGGTGATGTACACCGGCTTCAACATGCTCGATCCGGTGGTCGGCGGGGGCAGCGAGCGAGCCCGCAAGCTGCGGCTGGCGCTTTCCATCGCCATCGACCAGGAGGAATTCATCTCAGTCTTCCTCAATGGTCGCGGACTCACTGCCATGCACCCGCTGCCGCCGGACATCTTTGGCTATCGCGAGGGCGAGGCGGGCATCAACCCCTATGTCTTCGACTGGGTGGATGGGCGGGCCAAGCGCAAGTCCATTGAGGAGGCGCGGCGCCTGCTCGCGGAAGCCGGATACCCCGGCGGCCGCGATGCCGCCACCGGAGAGCCACTGATCATCAACCTAGACACCACCGGCACCGGCCTTGGCGACAAAGCGCGGATCGACTGGCTAACCAAACAGTTCCGGAAGATCGACCTTCAACTGGTGGTGCGCTCGACGGACTACAACCGTTTCCAGGACAAGATTCGCAAGGGCAATGCGCAACTCTTTTTCTGGGGCTGGAATGCCGACTACCCGGACCCGGAGAACTTCCTGTTCCTCCTCTACGGGCCCCAGAGCAAGGTGGCGAGTCAGGGCGAAAACGCGGCGAATTACGCCAACCCGGAATATGACCGCCTCTTCGAACGCATGAAGGCCATGGCGGACGGCCCGGAACGGCAGGCCCTCATCGATCGCATGATGGCGATCCTGCAGCACGACGCCCCGTGGATCTGGGGATTTTACGAGAAGGCTTACGTCCTGCAGCACGGTTGGCTGATGAACCGCAAGCCAGGCAAGATCATCCGCTCGGCTCTGAAATATCAGCGGATCGATACCGCGCTCCGGGCTCGGCAGCGAGAGGCTTGGAATCGCCCGGACATTGGGCCGCTTTTTGCAATGGCTGGCTTGGCATTGGTCGTGGTAGGGCCGGCAGTACTGGCCTATCGCCGTCGTGAACGCGCGACCGGACGGAAGGCGGCCTGACGATGCTGGCCTACATTTTCCGCCGCCTGTTCTACGCGATCCCCATTCTCATCGGCGTCAACCTCCTCACCTTCGCGCTCTTCTTCGTGGTCAACACGCCGGACGATATGGCCCGGATGCAGTTGGGCGTCAAGCGGGTGACGCCGGAAGCCATCGAACGCTGGAAGGTCGAGCGCGGCTACGATAAACCGCTTTTTTTCAATGCGGCGGCCATGGGCGTCGGGCAACTGACTCAGACAGTCTTCTTCGACAAGAGTTTGCGCATGTTCGCCCTGGAATTCGGCCGCTCGGACGACGGCCGCGACATCGGCAATGAGATTCGAAC
Organism: Zoogloeaceae bacterium; assembly: GCA_016791025.1. Classification (GTDB taxonomy): domain Bacteria; phylum Pseudomonadota; class Gammaproteobacteria; order Burkholderiales; family Rhodocyclaceae; genus JAEUNX01. The sequence goes on from JAEUNX010000035.1 coordinate 4,232, forward strand.
GCGCATGGGGCCGTCGCTGGCTATCGCCGTACCCACCTTCCTGCTCGGGCTCTACGTGACGGTGAGCCTGGCACTGTTCCTGGTCCTATTTCGCGCTACCGCCCTCGACGTATGGGGCGTGGTGGGCTGTGTCATGCTGATGTCGATCTCCGGTCTTTTCTACATCATTGGCGGGCAGTGGCTGGTTTCCAAGGTCTGGCATCTGGTGCCAATTTCGGGCTACACCAGCGGGCTGGACGGTTTTCGGTTTCTCATCCTGCCGGTGGTCATCAGCGTGGTCGCCAGCATCGGCGCGAACACGCGCTGGTATCGGACCCTGTTTCTCGAGGAGATCTCCAAGGATTACGTCCGCACCGCCCGCGCCAAAGGCCTTTCCGAAACTACGGTCCTGTTCCGTCACGTGCTGCGCAATGCCATGATTCCGATCCTGACCGGTGTCGTGGTGGTCATCCCGCTGCTGTTCATGGGCAGCTTGCTGGTCGAGTCGTTCTTCGGTATTCCCGGGCTGGGGAGCTACACCATTGACGCCATCAACGCCCAGGATTTCGCCATTGTGCGGGCTATGGTGTTCATTGGCTCGGTCCTCTATATCCTGGGCCTGCTCCTCACCGACATCTCCTACACCTGGGTCGATCCCAGGGTCCGCCTGGGCTAACGCATGCCATTCCAACCCGTGGTTCTGGTGACGGATGCACTGCTGTTTGTCCTGCTTGGCCTGATTGTCGGCGCCGTTTGGCGAGCCCGGCGCAGTCCGCCAATGCGGCGGGCGTGGCGGGACGTCGGGCGGAGCCGTTCCGGCATGGCGTCGGCGACGATCTTGGTCGCCTTTCTGGGAATCGGTGTGGCGGATAGCCTCCATTACCGTCCGCTGCTCGAAAGTGCTGGCGGGACCAAATCGTCGGTCTATTCGGCGGAGGTCTTGAGCGCCCTAGATGCGGCCCTGACGCCGCTGCGAGTGCGGGTGGAGCGAACCTATTCCGCCCCGCTGGCCACCCGCTCCTTCGCCAAGGAAACCATCGAGTCGGAAAGCGGGGCGATCGCCCGGGACTACCCGCGTCTCCAATTCGCCGGGGCCCAATTGGCGGATCCTGATCGGGATCGAGATCAGGATGTGCGCAATCGTCTCCTACGCGGTATCGGCCTCGGGCTCGGTGCGGCGGTGCTTACCTGCCTTGGCTTAGGAACTTTCCTTGGCCGGGGCCAAGAGGGTGGCTGCGCTTCCGGCTGGTGGGCAATTTTGTCGGGACGCACCACCGTCCGTTGGCGCGCCGCACTCATCACGGTCCTGGGATTGGGCGCGGTCATTGGCGGACTTGCGGCCCTTGCACCTGTCTATCACGTGTTTGGCACTGACAAGGTCGGGCAAGATGTGCTCTATCTCACCCTGAAGAGTGTCCGCACTGCGCTGGTTATTGGCACCCTGACCACCCTGGTTCTTTTGCCGGTCGCCCTTGCCCTTGGCGTGCTGGCCGGCTACCTCGGGGGCTGGGTCGACGATCTTATCCAGTACGTTTATACCGTTCTCAATTCCATTCCCGGAGTGCTTCTCATCGCCGCGGCGGTTCTGATGATGCAGGGTCTCATCGACCGTCATCCGGAATGGTTCTCCACGGCGGCCGAGCGGGCCGATGCCCGCCTGCTTGCATTGTGCTGCATCCTTGGCCTGACAAGCTGGACTGGACTCGCCCGCCTCCTGCGCGGAGAAGCCCTGAAATTACGTGAATTGGAGTACGTCCAGGCCGCCCGCGCATTCGGGGTGGGAACCCCTCGGATCCTGCTGCGTCACATCCTTCCCAACGTGATGCACATCGTGCTGATCGCAGTGGTCATGGATTTTTCAAGTCTGGTCCTGGCGGAGGCCGTCCTCTCTTACGTGGGGATCGGGGTAGATCCCAATACCATCAGTTTCGGCACCATGATCAATGCCGCGCGGATGGAATTGGCGCGGGAGCCGATGGTCTGGTGGTCCCTGGGATCTGCGTTCGTCTTCATGTTCACGCTTGTGCTGTCGGCCAATCTGTTCGCTGATGCCGTGCGTGACGCTTTTGATCCGCGACGGGGTTGAAATCTTGCGCCAGGTGGGAAATTCGGACAGGCGGATGGGTCAGCGTCTGGCGCGGACCAGCCGCGCTTTTTCCCGCTCCCAGTCCCGCTCCTTCTCCGATTCCCGCTTGTCGTACTGCTTCTTACCTTTGGCGAGGCCGACAGCCACCTTCACCCGGCCTTTGACGTAATGAAGGTCCAGGGGCACCAGCGCATAGCCTGCCCGCTCAACCTTGCCAATCAAGCGGGCAATTTCGGCCTGATGGAGGAGGAGCTTGCGGGTCCGCGTCGGATCGGGCGAAACGTGGGTCGAGGCCGCGGGCAACGGCGTGATGTGCATGCCGAAGATGAAGATTTCCCCATCCCGGAGGATGACGTAGGCTTCCTTGATGTTGGCGCGACCCGCCCGAATGGCCTTGACTTCCCAACCTTCGAGGACTAACCCGGCTTCATACCGATCCTCAATGAAATAGTCGTGGAGGGCCTTGCGGTTGTCGATGATGCTCATGGTCCGGCGGGCAGGGCGCTTTGCGCTAGAATCCGCGAGTCTAACAGTTCAGCGAGGCGAAAGCCCGGCATGGCGGCCGTCAAGAAGATCGTCCTCATCGAATTTACGCCGACCCAGATGTTTGAGCTGGTGGACCAGGTCGAACGCTATCCCGAGTTCCTTCCCTGGTGTGGTGGAACCGAGGTTCTGGCACGCACGGCCGCAACCACTGCGGCTCGGATCCACATCAACTACCATGGCATCAAGGCCCATTTCGCCACGGAAAATGAAAAGCACCCACCCAATCGGATGCTGATCCGCCTCACGGAAGGCCCGTTTCGACATCTGGACGGCATGTGGCAATTCACGCCCCTGGGGGAGACTGCCTGCAAGATCGAATTCCAGCTGAACTATGAGTTTGCCAGCAAGCTGCTGGAGAAGGCGGTGGGGCCGGTGTTCAGTCACATTGCCAACACCTTCGTCGATTCCTTTGTGAAGCGCGCCGAGCAGGTTTATCGCCGGCCCTGAGAAACGCCATGAGCGACACCATCCATGTCGACGTGATCTACGCCTTGCCGGACCGGCCGGAGGTGGTCACCCTGACGCTGCCCGTTGGGGCCACCGTTCAGCGGGCCATCGACGCGTCGGGCCTGCTGCAGAAGTTCCCAGACATCGCCCTGGGCAAGGGCAACAAGGTGGGAATATTCGCCAAGCTGGTGAAACTCGATACCGTTTTGCGCGACCGGGACCGGGTGGAGATCTACCGCCCCTTGATTGCGGACCCGAAGGATGTACGGCGAAAGCGGGCGGAGGAGGGCAAGGCCATGAAAAAGGGGGGCGGTCCCGCCGAGGGAAGCGAGACAGCCGCGGAGGCCGGTTGACCGATCTTCCGACGCTCCCTTACTTGCAGGACGCCGCGACATTGCGCTCCAGGCGGGTGATTTCCGCCGCTCGCGTGCCGTCGTCGATGACTTCCTTTTCCCCTGCCGAGTTGTAGCGCGCCATCCGCTCCCCGCTCCTCAGCGCCGTGAGTTGGGCGGTCATGGCGTCGCAGTTCTCCTTGGCCAGAGCGGCCTGCTGGCGTTCCTTGTCCGCCTTGGCATCGGCAGCGATGGCGGCCTCCCGGCGCTTGCGGAAGGCCGTTTCCGGGTCATCGTTCTCAACCGGTTTCGTTGCGGCACTTTCCCCTGCCGCGCTCCGACCGGCTGACGCAGGAGGAGGGGTCGGAATTTTTTTAACCGGCGCCAACTCGGGCTTGACGTCCGAGTAATGGGTGCGGCCGTTGGCATCCTTCCAAGAATAGATTTCCCCTGCCTGGACCGAACTAGCCGACAGGGTCAGGAGAACTAGGGCAACGCGGCGAGGGAAGGTCGGCACTGGAAAGGGCATGGGCTCACTCCGGGAGCGGGCGCTTTTGCGGGGCTTGACCGCTCTGTATAATACGGATTTGGAAACAAGGGTAGTTGCTATGCGCGTGACCCAGAGAGCGTTGACCTTCGATGACGTTCTTCTCATTCCGGCCCATTCCACGGTTCTTCCCCGCGATGTCAGCTTGGCCACATCTCTGACTCGCCACATTCGCCTCAACATCCCCCTGGTGTCCGCCGCGATGGATACCGTGACCGAAGCCCGCCTGGCCATCGCGCTGGCTCAGGAGGGGGGTATCGGCATCGTGCACAAGAACTTCAGCCCCCGCCAGCAAGCGGCGGAAGTCGCCAAGGTCAAGCGCTTCGAGTCCGGTGTGCTCAAGGACCCGATCACCATCCCGCCCACGATGACGGTCCATGACGTCCTGGCCCTGACCCGCCAGCATCGCATTTCCGGATTGCCCGTGGTGGAGGATGGGCGTGTGGTCGGCATCGTCACCAATCGGGACTTGCGTTTCGAAACCAATCTAGACCAGCCCGTCTCCGCCATCATGACCCCCCGTGAACGGTTGGTCGTGGTGCGGGAAGGAGGCAGCCTGGACGATGCCCGGGCCCTGATGCACAAGCATCGCCTGGAGCGGGTATTGGTTCTTAACGAGACCGGCGAGCTGCGGGGCCTCATTACCGTCAAGGACATGATGAAGTCCACCGAACACCCGCTGGCCGCCAAGGACGAACACGGTCGATTGCGGGTTGGCGCGGCCATCGGGGTAGGGCAGGGAACCGAAGAGCGGGCAGAAGCGCTGGCGGAAGCCGGTGTCGACGTGGTGGTCGTGGATACGGCGCATGGCCATGCCCAGGGGGTCATCGACCGGGTATCCTGGGTCAAGAAGCACTTTCCACATGTCCAGGTGATCGGCGGCAATATCGCGACTGGAGACGCGGCGCGGGCCCTGGTCGACGCGGGTGCCGACGCGGTCAAGGTCGGCATCGGACCGGGCTCCATCTGCACCACCCGAATTGTTGCCGGTGTGGGCGTTCCCCAGATCACGGCCATCGACAATGTTGCCAGTGCCTTGGCCGGAACAGGCGTACCGATGATTGCCGACGGTGGGATCCGCTACTCGGGTGACATCGCCAAAGCCATCGCCGCCGGGGCCAATTGCGTCATGCTCGGCGGGCTCTTCGCCGGCACGGAGGAGGCCCCAGGGGAGACCGTTCTATTCCAGGGCCGCTCCTACAAATCCTACCGGGGCATGGGGTCCCTCGGTGCCATGCAGCAGGGCGCGGCAGATCGCTATTTTCAAGACAGCTCTGCCAACGTGGACAAGCTCGTGCCTGAGGGCATCGAAGGGCGGGTTCCCTACAAAGGCCCGGTTTCCGCAGTCATCCACCAGTTGGTGGGGGGGCTGCGCGCTTCCATGGGATATGTGGGCTGCGGCGATGTCGACCAGATGCGTGCTCAGGCCGAGTTCGTCGAAATCACCAGTGCCGGCGTGCGGGAATCCCACGTGCACGACGTGCAGATCACCAAGGAAGCCCCCAACTACCACGTGGACTGACCACCTCAGGTATCCCGGGCGGAAACGCCACGGCCCCTGCGGAGTACCAGCAACACCCCACCCAGCCCGGGAACGGTGCCTCGTTTGTACCAGACGGAAGTCCAACCGGCTCGTGGCGGCCTGCCGCCAGCCACCTAACCATTGATTCCCTCTCGCCATGGCCCACCAGAAGATCCTCATCCTCGATTTCGGCTCCCAGGTCACGCAACTGATTGCTCGCCGGGTGCGGGAACAGCAGGTTTATTGCGAACTTCATCCCTTTGATGTCAGTGACGAGTTCATCCGCAGCTTTGCTCCCCAGGGCATCATCCTCTCCGGCGGTCCGAATTCGGTGTACGAGGCACTGGACTGGAAGGCTCCTGGGGCAGTGTTCGAGTTGGGAGTGCCGGTGCTGGGGATCTGCTACGGCATGCAGACCATGGCCGAACAACTGGGCGGCAAGGTCGAGAGCTCCGCCAAAAGGGAGTTCGGCTACGCGGAAGTCCGGGCCCGGGGTCATTCACCACTATTTCGGGGAATCCAGGACCGGAGCAACGCCGAGGGCCACGGCTTGATGGACGTCTGGATGAGCCACGGTGACAAGGTCACCGAACTTCCTCCGGGGTTTCGGGTGATCGCGAGTAATGAATCCTGCCCTGTCGCGGGGATGGCCGATGAAGCACGGGGATTCTATGGCGTCCAGTTCCATCCCGAAGTGACCCACACGCTGAAAGGGCGCGAGATTCTTGCCCGCTTCGTTCATGATGTGTGCGGCTGTGGCCACGATTGGAACATGCCCGATTACGTCAATGAGGCGATCGCCCGCGTCCGCAACCAAGTGGGCAAGGAGGAGGTGATTCTCGGTCTATCCGGCGGTGTCGACTCGTCGGTGGTAGCCGCGCTCCTGCACAAGGCGATTGGCGACCAGCTCACCTGTGTTTTTGTCGACAATGGCCTTCTTCGGCTCAACGAAGCCGAGCAGGTAATGGAGACGTTTGCCCGCAATCTTGGCGTGAAGGTTGTCCACGTCGATGCCGCTGAGCAGTTCATGGGACACCTTGCCGGTGTCGCCGATCCTGAAGCCAAGCGCAAGATCATTGGCCGCGAGTTCGTTGAAGTCTTTCAGGCCGAAGCGCGGAAATTGCCCAACGCCCGCTGGCTCGCCCAGGGGACGATCTATCCGGACGTCATCGAATCCGCCGGCAGCAAGACCGGCAAGGCCCACACCATCAAAAGCCACCACAATGTTGGTGGCCTCCCTGAAACCCTCAATCTCAAGCTCCTGGAGCCCCTGCGCGAACTGTTCAAGGATGAGGTACGGGAGCTCGGCATCACCCTTGGCCTGCCCCACGAAATGGTGTATCGCCATCCCTTCCCGGGCCCCGGCCTCGGGGTGCGGATACTTGGGGAGGTCAAGAAAGAGTTCGCCGACCTTCTGCGGCGCGCCGATGCGATTTTCATCGATGAACTCCGGGCCGGCGACTGGTACGACAAGACCAGTCAGGCGTTTGCCGTGTTTCTCCCGGTCAAAAGCGTGGGAGTCATGGGCGACGGTCGCACCTACGAATACGTGGTTGCTTTACGCGCGGTCCAGACCCAAGACTTCATGACCGCCCATTGGGCGGAATTGCCGCATGGGCTGCTAGGTAAGGTCAGCAACCGGATCATCAACGAAGTGCGGGGCATCAACCGAGTGGTGTACGACATCAGCGGGAAGCCGCCTGCCACTATCGAGTGGGAATGATTAGATAGCGTTTCACGCCATCCAACAACGGCCAATTTCATGCAGAGACCCTTGAGAAATCAAGGGTCTTTGTTTTTTTACCGTCCCATGTCGTCCAGTAGTAGCCCACTGTTTTTGACGGTAGATGTGACGGTATAATTTTTGAGGTGTAGGACGTTGAACTGTTTACCGTCTTGATACTCTGACGGTAAACGCGCGATGAA